>NZ_VMNX01000492.1 GCF_009377235.1 Streptomyces acidicola | reverse complement strand
GTGCGGGGGCTTGGGTCAGGCGGGCGCCGGGGGTTCGGAGCATGCGGAGCAGCTCCGGGAGCAGGGCTCCGAGTTCCACCGGCCAGCGCGCCCAGGTGCGCCACTGTTCCGTGCGCGGCCTGGCCTTCTGGTGCACGTCGAGGCGGATGTGGTGCCGTACCCGCTGTCCGGCGAGCAGCCTGACGACCATGTGGGAGCTGATCACACCGAACGCCGTGGCCGTGTAGGACACCTGCGGAAACGTGTAGTCGGTCCGCAGGTGGTTGGCCCGGATCTCGGCCAGCATGTCGGTCGGTACGTACCTCAGCGGCACCGCTCGGCGCAGCAGTTCCCACGTGTCGAGCCGGGCCAGGTCCCGCGTCGTGATGGTCCCGTCGAACGGTTCGCGGAGGTGCCGGTAGTCGTAGCAGCGGACGTACTGGGTGCCCGCCATGTCCCACCCGGTGATCAGGGGCAGTCGCCGCACGATGGCGTGACGGTGCAGCAGGTGCTTGGCCTGCCACCCCTCCGGTGTCGTGACGTCCACCCCGTCGATGATCACCTGGCAGGAGCCCGTCAGCTTCGGCACGGTCTGCCGGGTGACTCCTTCCGTGAAGACCTCGACGGAGGCGTACGGGTTGATGGCCCGCACCCGGGACGCGGCCACCGAGGCCTTGTTCCGCTCGATGTCGGCGGCCATCGCCGACTGCCGGTTGAGGTTGTTCAGCTCGTACGTTCCCGGGTCGGCGAGGACGAAGTTCTGCACGCCCAGCCGGGTGAGCGGTTCGACGGCCGCGCCCCCGATCGACCCGCAGCCGGCCACCAGGACGGTGGCCGCGCGCAGGGCCCGCTGGTCGGCCGCGGCCACCACCCCGGTGTTCCGGGTGGTCAACTCGGCGTAGAACTCGGCGCCCACCGTGGGTGTTTCCTCGGCCGGCGACACCGGCTGGCTGTCAACGTTCATCACCCGCAAGGCCCTTCGTGTGACGGACGGGGGACGCCGTCCCCTGGCTTCTTCCGCGCGGCCAGGGACGTGACCAGGGCCTGCGGCGAGGTCAGGTCGCTCGTCCCGGAGAGGTAGGAACGGATCATGTCGAGGTACCAGGGGAGATCCGTGGGCACCGGGGCGACGAACGGCCTGGCCACCACCGACTGCCGGTAGATCGGCGCCATGGGATCCGATGCGCACAGGCGCGGCGACGTGCCCTCGACGACGTGCAGGTCGAAGCCGCCGAGGCGCAGATGGCGCAGTGCGACGTGTTCCTTGGCGTCGCCGAGCACGATGCGCACGGCGTCGCCGAGCCCCATGAGGGCCTCGCCCATGCCGAGCATGAGGTGCCAGGGGACGCAGGTGTGCTGTTCGCCCCGCGGCATCGACTGGTCCCGCAGGAAGCGCTTGAACTCGAAGGCCTGGTGGGTCCCCAGGCCCGGCCGTGCGTACCGCCGTAGCAGGTCGACGCCGTGTGCCGCCTCCGTCGGGAACGGGGTACGGCGCGGGGAGTCGAGGGGGAGGCTTTCCGCGTCGGCGGAGCAGGCCAGCCCCACGTATCCGCGTATCCGCCAGGTGCGCCGGCACAGGGTGACGGTGTGGACGTTCTCCACGGGGCGCTCCACGGCACGCGAGTGCAGCAGCGGTTCGTGGAACGCGGCGGTCCGGTGGACGGAGTCGGGGGAGATCCAGCTCAGCCTCAGGTACTGGGCGAGGCGGAAGCCGAGGATTCCCTTGAGGTACCGGGTGGGAAACTGGCTGTCGCGGGCGGTGACGGTCACCAGCCGGCGGTCCGGGTCCTCGATGAGGGAGAGCGGAGCCCCCTTGAGCTCGGCGAGCAACCGCCGGTAGCTGAGCCGCTCGTGAAGCCTGATGATGTCCACGGCGTAGCGCCGGGCGGGGGCGTCCCCGGTGGCGGTGGGCCCCGGG
>NZ_VMNX01000491.1 GCF_009377235.1 Streptomyces acidicola | reverse complement strand
GGACCAGGTCCCGTACGCCCCGGTGGTCCGCCTCCGCCCCGTACGCCGGGTCCAGCAGCCACCAGTCCGGGCCGTGTCCTTCCGACCACTCCGCTCCCTGGGCGAACTCCTGGCCCATGAAGAGCAGCTGCTTGCCGGGGTGGGCCCACATGAAGCCGAGGTAGGCGCGGTGGTTGGCACGCTGCTGCCACCAGTCGCCCGGCATCTTCGACACCAGTGATCCCTTGCCGTGGACGACCTCGTCGTGGGAGATCGGGAGTACGTAATTCTCGCTGTAGGCGTACACCATCGAGAACGTCATCTCGTTGTGGTGGTACCTGCGGTGCACCGAGTCCTTGGACATGTAGCCGAGCGAGTCGTGCATCCAGCCCATGTTCCACTTCAGCCCGAAGCCGAGGCCGCCGAAGCCGCCGGGACCCATGTGGTGCGTGGCACGCGTGACGCCGTCCCAGGCCGTGGACTCCTCGGCGATCGTCACCACACCCGGCTCACGCCGGTACACCGTCGCGTTCATCTCCTGGAGGAACGCCACCGCGTCCAGGTTCTCGCGCCCCCCGTGCTCGTTCGGCGTCCACTGCCCGGGCTCGCGCGAGTAGTCGAGGTACAGCATCGAGGCGACCGCGTCCACGCGCAGCCCGTCGATGTGGAACTCCTCGCACCAGTACACCGCGTTGGCCACCAGGAAGTTCCGCACCTCCCGGCGCCCGTAGTCGAACTCCAGCGTCCCCCAGTCCGGGTGCGCGGCCCGCACCGGATCCTGGTGCTCGTACAACGGACGCCCGTCGAACTCCGCCAGCGCCCAGTCGTCCCGCGGGAAGTGCGCGGGCACCCAGTCCACCAGGACGCCGACGCCGGCCTGGTGGAGCCGGTCGACGAGGTACTTGAAGTCGTCCGGGGTGCCGAGCCGGGCCGTGGGCGCGTAGAAACCGGTGACCTGGTAACCCCACGAGCCGCCGAACGGGTGCTCGGCCACCGGCAGCAGCTCCACATGAGTGAAGCCGAGGTCCCGTACGTACGTAGGCAGCTGATCCGCCAACTGCCGGTACGTCAGCCCCGGTCGCCAGGACGGCAGGTGCACCTCGTACACCGAGAACGGCGCCTCGTGGGCCGGACGGTCGGCCCGGTGCGTCATCCACTCCGCGTCGTCCCACTCGTAGTGGGACGCGTGCACGACGGAGGACGTATCCGGCGGAACCTGGGTACGGCGGGCCATCGGGTCCGCCCGCTGGGTCCTCGTCCCGTCCGGCCGGGTGATCTCGAACTTGTACAGCTCCCCCTCACCGATCGACGGCACGAACAGCTCCCACACCCCGGAGGAGCCGAGCGAGCGCATCGGATACCCCGTGCCGTCCCAGAAGTTGAACGTGCCGGCCAGGCGCACACCGCGCGCGTTCGGCGCCCACACCGTGAAGCGGGTGCCGGTCACGCCCTGGTGCACCATCGGCTCCGCGCCCAGCGCCCTCCACAGCTCCTCGTGCCGCCCCTCGCCGATCAGATGCAGGTCCAGCTCCCCGACCGCGGGCAGGAAACGGTACGCGTCCTCGGTCTCCTGCACCGTCCCCTCGTACGCGATGAGTAGCCGGTACGACGCCGGAACGGCCCTCAGCGGCAGTACGGCCGAGAAGAAACCGTCCCCGTCGTCGTGCAGATCGGCCCGCAACTCGTCCGTGACGACGGTGACCCCCAGCGCGTACGGCCGGAACGCCCGGAACACCACGCCCCCGGGCGCGGAATGCGCCCCGAGCACGGCGTGCGGCTGATGATGCGTACCACTGAGCAACCGCTCCCGGTCCCCACCGTCCACCGCGGGCGAGAAGGGCACCCGCGGCTCGGGGAGGGTCGGGGCCGGTTCCCCGGGGCCCCGAGCGGCCCGGGGTTCGGGGATGGACGGGACGTCCGCGG
>NZ_VMNX01000490.1 GCF_009377235.1 Streptomyces acidicola | reverse complement strand
TCTCCCGCCCTCCCCTGGGACCGGCACGGCCGCACCCGGGCGCATATCCCTGGCGAAGAACACAGCCCGAACGGGACACGCGCGCGGCATTCGACACCGACGCCATACAGAGGGCCAATGAAGCCCCCGGTCGGTCGAATCGCCCCGGACTGCCGGACACAGTGACGGCCCTCGATTGTTTGAACTGTTGCCATGAAGAAGACCACTGACGTGACGGGTTGGGAGACTGCGATGCTCGATGGAGGTCCCGCGGACGGACTACGGATGAAGGTCTCCGGCCGCCCGTGATCCAGGTGACGTACCGTTCCTAAAGACTGAGCGGGACTGTGAGTCCTGTTGCCAGAACTCGCGCTCAGCCGGACGCCCCGAACGGTGTTGGGCGTCCTGGTCCCCCGCGTTCGCTCCGCATCCGGCGCGCACGGATCGTGTCCGTGGTCCGGGAATGCGGGGGCGGGATCCCTCACGCCCCGGAGCCACCGGTTCGGCCTGGACGGTCCGATGCCCCACACGATCACTCCGGTCGTGTGGGGGCGGTGCCGTCCGTCGCCGGATCGGGTGCCCCAGGGCGCGCCTTCCGATCGCCACGGCGGCAGCGTCGTGGCGGGTGGTGATGCAGTTCTTGCTGGTGAGGGGTTTCTGCCAGTGTTGGGCGCCCCAGCGGCTGGTGTAGGCCGGGTCGACGGCGACGATGGTGATGCCGAGTTCGGCCGACATGCTCACGAGGCGGGCCCGGAGCCTGGACACGGGCATGCCGGAGATGAGCTTGCGGAAGCGTGTGCGGCGGCCGTGCTTCTCGCGGGTCTTCTCCGCCTCAAAGTCGAGGTCTTCGACCGCGATCGCGAGGTGGTGGCGTTTGGCCCAGTGCAGCAGGCGGATCAGGGCGTGCCGGATCTGCGCGTCGCGGTGCTGGGTGGTGCCGGACAGGTCGTAGAAGAACCGCAGGGGTTCACCGACCGGGTTGCCGTGTGTGTCCAGGCGCCAGGCGGCCAAATGGTCGGCGTTCATGTCGACACCGACCAGGCCGTTCGTGCGGGCCGCAGTCAGGGGAACGGTCTTGACCGGGGGGATCGTCCACGATGCGGTGAGGTACCAGCGCCCGCGCAGCACGTCTTCGTGGATGCGGTAGGCGACGGCCCGGTTCGCGGTCACGCGGTCGCGCCACTGCTCGCCCCGGTGCGCGAACACCACCCGCGCGGCGAGCAGGTACCGGCCGTGCGGGGCGTTCGCCAGATGAGCCAAAGGGGCCGGGAGTTTGAGGGAGACCTCGCCGTCGGGGGTGACGCGGATGGTCTCGTTGCCGAACCGCTTCCCGGACTCGCCGTCGGCCTGAAGGAACCGGCGCCCGGCCTGCCACCGCGTGCGCCACTGTTCCTCGGTGAGCTGCGCGGCGTCGAGGTGGTGGCGGGTGTTCAGCAGCCGCTTACCGCCCCGCACCACGTGCACGACGCCGACCTCACGATCGGCCCGCGCCGCCTCCAGCCGGTCAGCCAGCACATGCAGACGCCGGGTCTTGGCGAACCACTCCCGCCGGGTGCGGTAGCCACCCGGCGCCCGCTTGCCGCCCTTCTCCCCGACCGGCAGCGACAGCCGGTGCGCGATCGTGCGCACACCCGCTTCCAGGCTCTGGATGTGCGCGAGCTGACCGCGCCGGGCCAACGCCCACTGATCGTGAGTGGCCTTCGTGATGCTGCCCGCCCACCGCGAGGAGGACTCCTCGGTCAGGGCCCGCTTGCGCTCGGCCCACTCGTCGGTGTCGTGGTCCAGCCCGGCCGCGCAGCGCGCCTTCAGGTCCCGGGAGGCGAGCGTGCCCAGATGGTCACCGACGAGGCGAAGTACCTTCTCGTCCCCGGCCGTCAGGTGCTTGAGCCGGTCACGGACCGCCAGACCGGACGGCCCCAGGGCGACGAACGGCGCCGCCACCTCCCGCAGCC
>NZ_VMNX01000048.1 GCF_009377235.1 Streptomyces acidicola | reverse complement strand
TCCCATCACTGGGGGCTGCGCCCCCAGACCCCCGCTGTGGGCGGGGCCCGGGGCGAGTGAGTTGGTGCGGGTGGGTGGGTGGTGTTCATCGGCCTTGACGGCCTCGTCCTCAAGCGCCGGACGGGCTGGCCGGCTACTCGTCCGACGAGAAGCGCACCGCCGCTGTCGGGATTCTCGCGTCGCACCACACGCGTACGCCGTCCCGGAGTTCGTTGTCCGCTCCGATGACCGCGCCGTCGCCGATGACCGCGCCGGTGAGGATCGAGCGCTCGCCGATGCGGGCCCTGACGCCGATCAGGGAGTCGGTGATGACGGCGCCGGGTTCCACGACGGCGCCCGCGAGGACCGTACTGCCCGAGACGCGCGCCCCCTCGCCGACGAAGGCGCCCTCGCCGACCACCGTGCCGCCGGTCAGCTTGGCGTCTCCGGCGACCCGGGCGGTGGGCAGGATCAGACGGTCGCCGCAGCGGCCGGGGATCGCGGGGGACGGGGCCCGGCCGAGGACCAGGTCGGCGGAGCCGCGGACGAAGGCCGCCGGGGTGCCGAGGTCCAGCCAGTAGGTCGAGTCGACCATGCCCTGGAGGTGGGCTCCCGCCGCCAGCAGGTTCGGGAACGTCTCGCGTTCTACCGAGACCGGGCGGCCCGTGGGGATCGTGTCGATGACCGAGCGGCGGAAGACGTACGCCCCCGCGTTGATCTGGTCCGTGACGATTTCCTCGGGGGTCTGCGGCTTCTCCAGGAAGGCTGTCACTCGGCCTGTCGCGTCCGTGGGGACCAGGCCGTAGGCGCGCGGGTCCGTGACCTGTGTCAGGTGCAGGGAGACGTCCGCGCCGGTCGACCGGTGGGTCGCCACCAGGGCCCTGATGTCGAGGCCCGTGAGGATGTCGCCGTTGAAGACCAGGACCGGGTCGTCGGGCCCCGAGTGCAGACGCGAGGCCACGTTGCGGATGGCGCCGCCGGTGCCGAGGGGTTCCTCCTCGGTGACGTACTCCAGGTGGAGGCCGAGCGCCGAACCGTCGCCGAAGTACGGCTCGAAGACCTCGGCCAGGTACGAGGTCGCCAGGACGATGTGGTCGACGCCCGCTGCCCTCGCCCGTGCCAACTGGTGCGCGAGGAAGGGGACGCCCGCCGCCGGAACCATCGGCTTCGGGGTGTGCACCGTGAGCGGACGCAGTCGGGTGCCTCTGCCACCGACCAGGAGAATCGCTTCTGTCACCTGTCGTCTCTGCTTCCTGCCGGGACCGGCCGAACTGAGTGTCGGCCGGCCAGTGTGTGCAGACCGTTCGATACGCCTGCGTTCGATACGCCTTCGATGGCGGTGCGGGGTCCGTCGACGGCTGTGTAGGGAGACGGCTCTGTGTGGAGTTGTAGTTGCAGGTGTAGTGCGGGGTTGGTCGTGTGCGATCTGGAGCGCCCAGCTACCGGCCCTGGTACCGCGCCGCCTGCGAGCGGACCGTGCCGAGCCTGCTGTAGAGGGCGCGGCCGGGGCACTCGGTGGCGAAGCCGTCCCGGTGACCGGAGATCACGTTCAGTCGTACCTTCTTACCTTTTGCGTAGAGATTGCCACCACCCGACGTCAGATATGTCTTGCCGTTCGCGACTGCCCCGTAGAGCCCGAGTTTCCAGGCGGTGAGCTTCGCGATGCCCGTGACCGCGGCGCCGGGCGGCTTCGTGGTGCCGAAGCTGCCGATGACGGCGACGCCCATGCTGTTCGCGTTGAACCCGCGGGTGTGGGCGCCCATGACGGCCTTGGCGACGCCGCCAGCGCGGCCTTCGTAGATGGTTCCGCACTTGTCGATGAGGAAGTTGTAGCCGATGTCGCGCCAGCCGGTGCTCAGCACGTGGTAGCGGTAGATACTGCGGATGACCGAAGCGGCCTGCGAGCAGCTGTAGTTGTTGCCCGACGCGGTGTGGTGCACGAAGGCCACCTTGACCCGTTTCGTGTAGAGGAACTGGCGCTCCCGCAGTTGCTCGTCGGCACCCCACCCGCGGCGTGTGACCATGGCCGGACGGGGGGCGACGCGCGCAGCCGCGCCGGGGTCCGCAGCGTTCTGCTGGTCGGCGTCCCGTGCGGACAGCGCGGGGATCTCCAGGGCGCCCAGCGGCGCGAGTTCCGCGTTCACGGCGGAGGCGGCGGCCGCCTCGGCGGTCAGCGGGCCGAGGCGCGAGGTGTCAGCGGAGCCACCGCCGACCGGTGGGGGCTCGGTGCCGAGGCCCGGGTCGACGAGTTCGAGGCGCAGCCCCGAAGGCAGCGTCTGGACTCCAGGGACTCCCGTCCGGTGCTCGATCTCCGCGCGGACCCGCAGTTCGACCCCGTCCGAGGCGCCGACCCAGAGCGGCGCCGTCGAACCGCGTACGCGTCCGGAGGCGCGCTCGGCGGATTCCGGGTCCGCCGCGTGCTCCTGGTTGTGCGTCTCGATGTCCTGCCAGCCCGACCAGCGGGCCGTGCCGGTCGCCCGGGTACGGACCTGGACGCGGCCGCGGAGCTCGGTTTCCGGGTCGTCCCAGACGACGCCGACCAGCGAGAACGAGCGCACGCCCCGGCGCGTGACGCCCTGTTCCGGCGCGTCCGGACCGCCCGCGCGGTCACCGCCGAAGGGGACGAGCGGGATCGACTGAGTGCTGCCGGACACGGGCTCGGCGGACAGAGGCTCACCGGACGGGGACTCGCCGGACCGTGGGGTGACCGACGCGGCCGAGGCCGGAGGCGCGGGCAGGACCAGGGGAAGGGACAGGGCCGCGGCGCATGTGACGCCGATCGAGGATGCCAGGAATCTACGCATACGCCTGATCTTGGGCACAGTCATACTTATATGCATATCCAGGACTTAACGGATCGTCGGCCGAGTTCCCCCGAACCGGTGGTCCGGCCGATCGACCGGGCGGCCGGACCCGACTCGCGCCCCGCGTACGCTTGCCGCGTGAACGCCACCGACCGCACCCCTGCCGACCTGCTGCGATCCGCGCTCGCCACGGATCCCGCGCGCCCTCTGGTGACTTTCTACGACGACGCCACGGGCGAACGTGTCGAACTGTCCGTGGCCACCTTCGCCAACTGGGTGGCCAAGACCGCGAACCTGCTCCAGGACGGGCTCTCCGCCGAGCCCGGCGACCGGGTCGCGCTCCTGCTGCCCGCGCACTGGCAGACCGCCGTGTGGCTGCTGGCGTGCTCGTCGGTGGGTGTGGTCGCGGACGTGGCCGGTACGCCGGCGGCGGCCGACATCGTGGTCAGCGGGCCCGACACGCTGGACGCGGCCCGCGCCTGCTCCGGTGAGCGCGTGGCGCTGGCGCTGCGGCCGCTCGGGGGGCGTTTCCCGCAGCCGCCGGAGGGGTTCAGCGACTACGCCGTCGAGGTCCCGGGCCAGGGTGACCGCTTCGCGCCGTACGTGCCCGTCGACCCCGAAGAGCCCGCACTCATCGTGGCCGGGCGGGAGTTCAGCGGTGCGGAGGTCGTCGAGCGGGCCCGGGCGGAGGCGCCCGCGCTGGGCCTGACCGGGCCCGGGTCGCGGTTGCTGTCGGGATTGCCGTACGACACCTGGGAGGGGCTGGACGCCGGGTTGTACGCGCCGCTCGCGACGGGCGGGTCCGTGGTGCTGTGCCGTCACCTCGATCGGCTCGGGGAGGACGCGCTGGCCAAGCGGGTCGAGAACGAGCGGGTGACGGCGACGGCGCGCTGACGGCTCACTGCCGGCTCGCTGCCGCTTGGCCTGAGCGGGACACGGGGGGCCGCGGGTGGTCTCGTCGCTGCGGGGACGAGGCGGCTTGCCACTCCCCCAAGTTCTCGGCTCCTCGCCCATTCGGCCCACTCCCGGCCGCCATCCCCGCCCTCCCTGGGGCATCGTCGTGAGAGCACGTCGCTCGTACGACACGAGGGGGTGACCCGGAGGTGAGAGGTACCGAGGGCGCCCCGAGCGGCATACGCCGGCCGCGGAAGTGGCTGAAGTGGAGTGCGGTCGGGCTGGCCGTGCTCGCGGCCGGGACCGCCGGGGTCGGGTGGGCGGCATACGAGAAGCTGGACGGGAACATCACGCCGGACACCAGGACGGCGGCCGAACTCTCCCGGTACGAGAAGGAGCGCCCCACCGCGCTGGTGCGTGACGCGCAGAACATCCTACTGATCGGTTCGGACACACGCTCGGGAGCGGGCAACCTCACATACGGGCGGAACTCCGGCAGCGAGCACTCCGACACCACGATCCTGCTGCACCTCGCGGCCGACCGGCGCAGCGCCACCGCGGTGTCCCTGCCCCGCGACCTGATGGTGAACGTGCCCAGTTGCCTGAGGCGGGACGGGACGCGCACGAAGCCCGTGTTCACGGTGTTCAACCACGCCTACCAGACGGGCGGACCGGCCTGCACGATCCGTACGGTCGAGAAGCTGACGGACATCCGTGTCGACCACCACATCGTGGTCGACTTCCGCGGTTTCAAAGAGATGGTCGACGCCCTCGACGGGGTCGAGGTCTGCATGAGGGAGCCCATCAACGACGAGGCGGCCAAACTACGGCTGCCCGCCGGCAAGGTGCGGCTCGGCGGCGAACAGGCGCTCGGTTACGTGCGCGCCCGCAAATCCCTGGGCGACGGCAGTGACACCGAGCGGATGGACCGCCAGCAGCAGTTCCTCGGCGCACTGGTGAGCAAGGTGAAGAGCAATGGCGTCCTGCTGAGCCCGGCGAGGCTCTACCCCGTACTGGACGCGGCCACTTCGGCACTCACCACGGACCCGGAGCTGGCCAGTTTGCGCGGTTTGTACGACCTCGTGCGGGGCATGCGCATGATCCCTACGGGAAACGTGCAATTCCTGACCGCACCCCGCCGGTCGTACCCCTTCGACACCAATCGCGACCAACTCGTGGAGCCCGCGGCGGAGAAACTCTTTGCGCAGTTGCGCGCGGACGCCCCAGTGACGGTGGTCACAGAGAATACGGAGTATTCCGGTCCAAAAAGCCGCAATGCGGCGCCGGAAGCCGGGGACCGGAGTGAACACATGGGCGGGGAGAATCCGTACAAGGAGCCGAACGCGCACCCGCATGACTACAGCGAGTCCCCTGGGGACACGCGCGAGGAGGGCTCCCGTGAGTCCGATCCAGCTCCTACTTTCCGCGGCAGCACGGCCGCCGAGGGCACCTGTAGGTAAAACGCGTGTCAACGCAGGGAACAAATGCACTAAGAAATGGGCGGATTGCCCAGTTGTATGGACGTTGAATTTGTCACCGCCGTCGCTTGACGCCTAATCGGGCGGATAGTGTGAGCGATCCGGTGTGCCGGGCCTTCTTCGGCCGCGCACCACTTGCACGAGACCCGAGCGCCTTTTGAGGGGGAAGGCGCCGCGTGGCCCCAACGGAGGAATCGGACAACCGTGGACGCGCAAGGCCGTGGGCGGGCGGATGGCATCGACCCCGCAGACCAGTGGGTGCTCAACCCGAACACCGGTGAATACGAATTGCGACTGACCCCTTCCGCACCGCAGTCAACGGTGCCGAGGCCCCGGAGAAACGGTGCGGGCGCCACGGGGAAGCGGTCCGACGGAACCCGTACGGGACCCGTGTCGGCGGGACCGGGCACCCGGGAAATGCCGGAGGTGGTGCCGGGACAGCGCCGTCGGCGTGGCGCGCCGCCCGAGCCGCCGCCGGGACGCCGCCGGACGAAGCCCAAGGGCAAGGGCAAGAAGGCCCTCGTCTGGACGGGTGGCGTGCTGGCCTTCCTCCTCGTCGGAGGGAGCGCGGCGGGCTATCTCTACTACCAGCACCTCAACGGCAACATCACGGCTCTCTCCGACGACGGCGCGAGCACCGGCGGCTTCAGCACGGACCGCGCGATCAACATCCTGATCATCGGCACCGACAAACGCAGCGGCAAGGGCAACGAGGGATACGGCGACACCGGCAGCGCCGGCCACGCGGACACCACGATCCTGCTGCACGTCTCCAAGGACCGTACGAACGCGACCGCGATGAGCATCCCGAGGGACATGGTCGTGGACATCCCGGACTGCCCGACCACGCAGGAGGACGGCAGCACCAAGGACATCGCGGGCACGCCCGGTACCCGCTTCAACGTGAGCCTCGGCCAGTCCGGGCGCACCCCGAGCTGCACGATGCGGACCGTCAAGGAACTCACCGGGATCACCCCCGACCACTTCATGGTGGCCGACTTCAACGCGGTGAAGACGCTGTCCACGGCGGTCGGCGGTGTCGAGGTCTGTCTGAAGAAGCCCATCGACGACCCGAAGTCCCACCTGAAGCTGCCCGAGGGCAACAGCGTCATCCAGGGCGAGCAGGCACTGGCGTTCGTGCGCACCCGGTACACCGTCGGCTTCGGCAGCGACCTCAGCCGGATCCAGCTCCAGCAGCAGTTCCTCAGCTCACTGATGCGCAAGCTGAAGTCCAACGACACGCTGACCGACCCGTCGAAGATGCTGAAGCTGGCCGAGGCGGGCACCGAGGCGCTCACTGTCGACTCGAAGATCGCGGACCTGCGCAAGCTCGCCGCGCTCGGCCAGGAGATCGGCAAGGTCAACACCAAGAACCTCACGTTCACGACCGTCCCCGTCATCGACAACACCGACGGTGCGACCGTGCTGCCCGCCCCGGACAAGGCCCAGGCGCTGTTCGACACGGTCAGGGACGATGTGTCGCTCACCGAGGTGAAGAAGCAGCAGAAGGCCAAGGAGGACGCGAAGCTCAAGGGTCCGCGGGCGGAGGCCTCCGAGGTCCGGGTGGACATCTACAACGGAGGCGCCGTCGCCGGCAGCGCACAGGAGACTCTCACCTACCTGCAGAACGACGAGGGCGTCACCAAGTCCAGTCAGCTCGGCAACGCCGACAAGAACCAGGCAAAGACGACCCTCGCGTACGATCCCGACCAGGCCGACCAGGCGCGCAAGCTGGCCGACATACTGGGCCTGTCCGCGTCCGCGCTGAAGCCCGGTGACGGCGCCAGCGAGAGCAACGCGCAGGGGCTGCCCGCGATGATCCTCACCCTCGGCAAGGACTTCAAGGGCGCCGGGAAGTCGGGGAGCGCGTCGGCGGCCGATCTGGACGTCGAGAAGAACACGGCGGACAAGGAAACGTGCGCCGAGTGATGACCTGACGGGGTCATTTCGCGTCTCACAACGTGTGAGGTGTGTCCGGGCCGGACACGAGAGCGCGTCCCGAGCGGGCGTGCGCGTGTCCGGCCCGGGCGTTCCTCGTGAGTGTCCGGGTCGGCGGCACGACGGGTGGCCGAGCCGGGCGCGTACTCCTGTCCGGGGCGGGCGCAACGGGGCGTCCAGGACCGGGCGTACGAACGTGTCATACGGATCGGACCTGTGACGCGTTCAAACCAGTCGTGAGTACATCCGAGTTGGGCTTTCGACAGTCCAACAGTGCGCGGGGACGGTCCCGTTCGGCAGGCAGGGTGGGGAGGGGCAGGGAGTTGGTGCGCGGTGGTGTGCGAGAGGATCGTTGCCGGCCAGGGGTGCGGGAGGCCGGTGACGGCGGTGGCGACGGACAGCACGACGCCGGGAGCGGCCCGAAGGAGAACGGTGCCCCGGCGTCCGAGCCGCAGGGCGGCGGACAGCACGGCGGGGGTGGCCGCGAGCGAGGGAGCGCTCCCGGAGGCCCACGCCGCAGACGCCGCGTCCTGCGCTGGTCGGCGACCGTCCTGGCGGTGCTGATACTCGGCACCGCGGGAGCGGGTTACCTCTACTACGAGCACCTCAACGGCAACATCAAGAAGGACGACCTGAACCTCGGTGACAAGGAGATCGCCGGGCCGACGCCGAACGCGGCCGGTCAGACCCCGCTGAACATCCTGCTCATCGGCTCGGACGCGCGGGACACCAAGGAGAACCAGAAGCTCGGTGGCGCCAAGGAGACCTTCGGCGGCACCCCGCTCGCGGACGTCCAGATGCTGCTGCACCTGTCCGCCGACCGCACCAACATGTCGGTCATCAGCATGCCCCGCGACACGCTGCTGCAGATCCCCAAGTGCACGGACCCCGACGACGGCGAGGTGTACCCGGCGTCCGCCGGCCCGGTGATGACCAACCAGTCGCTGGGCCGCGGCGGCCCCGGCTGTACGGTCGCGGCCTGGCAGGAGCTGACCGGAATCCGCATCGACCACTTCATGATGGTGGACTTCGCGGGCGTGGTGTCGATGGCCGACGCGATCGGCGGCGTGCCCGTGTGCGTCGACGCCAACATCTACTCCAAGGACAGCCAGGGGCACGGCTCCGGTCTGAAGCTGAAGGAGGGCACGACCTACGTCAAGGGCGAGCAGGCACTGCAGTGGCTGCGCACCCGGTACGGCTTCGAGGACGGCAGCGACATCGCACGCGCCAAGGCGCAGCACCAGTACATGAACTCGATGGTCCGCGAGCTGCGCGAGAACGCCACGATCACCAACCCGAACAAGCTGCGCAACCTGGCCGAGGAGGCCACGGACGCCCTGACCGTCGACGACGGCCTGGGCACCGTGAAGAAGCTGTACGACCTCAGCACCCAGCTGCGCGGGGTCGAGCCCGAGCGGATCACGATGACGACGATGCCGTACACGTACGTCGGCGCCCGTGTGATCCCGAAGGAGGGCGACGCCGAGCAGTTGTTCCGGCTGGTGCGTGACGACATCGCGCTGGACGGCAAGGACGAGAAGAAGCCGGCCACGGAGGAGACCTCGTCCGACCCGGCCGCGCCGGAGGACGAGATCGGTGTGCTCGTGCAGAACGGCACGAGGACGTCGACACTGGGTCCGGTCGGCGGGCGCGCGAGCACGGTGCGCGGGCTGCTCGTGGAGAAGGGCTTCACCAGGACCACGGCCGACCAGACCACGGCGGCAGCCGAGGACGAGACCGTCGTGCGCTATCCGAGCGCGGAACTGGAGGGCGACGCCCAGGCGGTCGCCAGGGCCCTGGGCATCCCACTGGGCCAGGTGGAGAAGTCGACCGACGTCAGCGGGGTCACGCTCGTCGTGGGCGCGGACTGGCGCGAGGGGACGGCGTACCAGGCGAAGAAGGAGGACGACACGACGCCCGAGTCCGCCGACGCCCTGAACGGCGCCGACAAGAAGGCGTGCATGAAGGTGGACCCGAACTTCACCTGGTAGCTCCGCATGGCGGATTGTCTCCGGCCGCCCGATGGCGAGGGGTGGCCCGGTGGCGTACCACGGAAGGGTGAGGGCCCCGCACGGGGTCCCCGTCCCCCGAGGAGGAGCCATGCAGCAGACCGGATCCGTGACCCCCATGAGCAAGGAGATGCAGGACTGCGTCCAGGCGTGCCTGTCCTGCCACGCCACGTGCGAGGAGACCATGAGCTCCTGCATGCAGATGGGCGGTCAGGCCCAGATGCAGATCATGCGCACGCTCATGGACTGCTCCGAGATGACCCGCATGTGTGCGGACATGATGATGCGCCGGTCGCCGATGTCGGCCGAGATGTGCGCCCTGTGCGCTCGCGCGTGTGACATGTGCGCGGAGGCGTGTATGTCCATGCCGGACGACCCGCACATGATGCGCTGTGCCGAGGCCTGTCGCCGCTGCGCGGACATGTGCCGCTCGATGGCGGCCGCCATGGCGTGACCCGACCGGCCCAAGCCGAGGACGGCGAGAGGCCGCGCATCAGCGCGGCCTCTCGCTACTTCTCTGTGACGTCTTTGCGTGATGTTTCTACGTGACGCGGTCAGTTCCCCGAGACCGTCACCTTCTCGTCGTTCTTGAGTTCGTTGACCAGCTGCTTGACCTTCGCGCTGTCCCACTGGAGGTTGCCGTTCGGCAAGTTGGCCGAGATCGGCATGTTCATGGACTTGCCGTCGCCGCCCGTGACGCCCTTCATGGCCCAGAACATCTGGCCCAGGCTCCACAGGCTCATGTCCTTGTCGACGATGAGGGTGTCGAGACCCGCGCTCATCGTCGGGTACAGCTTGAACGGGTTGAGGATCGTGCTCGGCGTCGCCGTCTGGCCGGCCAGGGCCGAGAGGAACTTCTGCTGGTTCTTCGTGCGGTCCAGGTCACTGCCGGCGAGGGCGTACCGGGTGCGGACGAAGGCGAGGGACTGCTCACCGTTCAGGGTCTGCTTGCCCGCCTCGAAGTTGGCACCGGACTTGGTGTCCTTCATGCCGCCCTTGGGGATGTCGATCTCCACGCCGCCGACCGCGTCGACGATGTTCGCGAAGCCCGCGAAGCCGATCTCCACGTAGTGGTCGATGTGCAGGCCCGTGTTGGCCTCGACGGTACGGACCAGCAACTCGGGCCCGTCCTCCGCGTACGCCGCGTTCAGCTTCACCTGGCGGCCGGTGCCCTCGTAGGTCTTGCCGGACTCGGAGCCCTTGTAGCTGGGGATCGTGACGTTCGAGTCGCGGGGCAGCGATATGAGCGTGGGCCCGTTGCTCCCGGTGTGCAGGATCAGCATCGAGTCGGTGCGCTTGCCCTCGGCGGACCCGGTGCGGAGCTGCTTCTTCTGCTCGTCGGACAGGCCGGCGCGGCTGTCGGAGCCGACGATCAGGTAGTTCGTGCCGTCGCCCGCCTCCGGCCGCTCGATCACCTTGGAGAGGTCGACCGCGCGGTTCAGCTTGGAGTCCGCCCAGAAGTACGTGCCGACGGACCACGCGACCAGCACGGTCACCAGCGTGATCGCCGTCCACTTGATACGGCGGCGCCAGTTCGGGGCGGGCCGGTCGCCGTGTCCCCCGTAACCGCCGGGGCCCCCGGACCCGCCGTCCCGCTGCCCGTAGACCTGGCCGGTGTTGTATCCGTTGTCGTACGGATCGGGCGTGCCGTAACCATCGCCGTACCCGTCGTTGTACGACTGCTGCGGCGGCACCCCGCCTTGCGGGGGCGCCCCTGCGGGGCCCCGCCTCACCTGTCGCATGACGCGCGCGCCCTCGGGCTGTGCGCTCGCACCACCGCGGCCGTAACCACCGCCACGGTTGTTGTCGGACCATCCCTCGGGCCAGTTATTCATGCGCCCCAGTGTGCAGTGCCCAGCCATGCCCTTTACAAGGGTCGTCGGAAAACAGAGGCGGGGCTGTTGCGAAGCTAACACAAATCGCACAAATGTCAGTGCGGGCAATTGGTGGGGGCCATGACAGACCAGGCCACCACCTCGGAACCCAATATTCCGGGCAACCCGGCCGCAATGTGCCGTTGGACACGTCACACGAGTCAACGCCCGGGAAACCTGTCGGTACTGGCCGGTTGGGACATCTGCCTCTGGTTGCCTCTGAGGGACCTGAACAGACTCGCGCACCCCTGGAGATCCGGGACAATCCCGTCCCGCCGCGGCGCGAGAAGGAGTCCTCGGCATGCACCTGCACGTGGCGACGCCCGAACCTCCGGTCCACGGCCCCGGTCACCACCACCACGCCCGTCGGATCTCGGGGAAGTTCCTGGCGCTCTACCTCCTCATCTCCGGCGTGCTCGCCGGCACCGTCCTGGTGGCCCCCCAGTTCGACGAGAAGGCGGGCGCCATCGACGGCAGCGGGGACATCACCTGGGACGTCAACGGCGGTCTGCCGGCGTACCAGGCGATGATCAAGGCGGTCCGTGAGCGAGCGGCCGGTGGAGGGATGCCGGAGGAAGTGGTGCCGGAGGAAGACGTGCCGTGGGCCGCCCACGTCTTCGCGGTCGGCCTGCGGGCCGGCGAAGCCCCCGAAAACCCGGACGCGCCGCGCGTCAGCCTGCTCGTACAGGCGCGGGCCCTGGTCGTCATCGGCTACCGGCTCAGGACACCGCGTGGCCACGACCGCTTCTTCTGCTTCCGGGGCACGGAGTGCGGCGGCACCCCCGACGAGTTGCGCTTCGGGGGCGATCACCGCGACATGGAACGGGTGGGCGGCAGAAGCGTCTCTGATTGGCTTAGTGACCCTCAGTGTTGCTCAAG
Source organism: Streptomyces acidicola (assembly GCF_009377235.1). Classification (GTDB taxonomy): domain Bacteria; phylum Actinomycetota; class Actinomycetes; order Streptomycetales; family Streptomycetaceae; genus Streptomyces; species Streptomyces acidicola. The sequence goes on along the minus strand of NZ_VMNX01000048.1, from coordinate 34,833 downwards.
GTGTGAGCCAATCGTCTTCGTGCCCTGGTGCTGAGTGGCAGGTGCCGTCAGCCCTCGTGGCACGTCCCTCCGGACGCTGGTCGGCCAGCCTGCACAGCTATCGGCCGAGGAGGGTGCCCGACGTCGCCTGGGCGCCGGGCGTGCATGTGACACACTGCCACGGGATCACTACGTTTCGCTAATCCAGGGGCGCGGCACCACCGCCCCGGTCCTCTTCCTCTACCCGCACGAGACCTCGTCCCCGGTCACCACCCCGGACTCCCCCTGATCCGCGTCGGCGGCCCGGACCTTCCGCACCTTCTTGAAGTCGGTCCCGGCGATCACCTTCAGGGTCGCCCCTTGTCCCGGCATCTCCCGCATCTCGGCCCCCGGCAGGGCGGCCGCGAGGGACCGGGCGGAGCGGTCCCAGCGCGGGTCGTACTCGACGATCGTGCGCTCCACGTTCCTGACCTGCGCGTTCACGGGCACCCCGGTCGTACGGAACCCGACGGCCGCCAGCCGGCGGTCCACCCGCTTGGCGAGCCCGTCCACGATCGTGCCGTTCTCCACCTGGACGTGGATCTGCTCCGGGGCCACCTCGACACGGACGGCGCGGCTCCGTCGCACCTTGTGCGGGGCCAGGGGCCTGTCGTCGCGCAGGGCCCCGAAGAGACGGTCCGACCTGGCCTCGTCCCACTTCAGCGTCGAGCCGACCCCCTTCACGGCGTACCCCATCTGTCCGATGGGGACCGTGGTGAACTCGGACGAAGCGGGCGAGAAGTTGCGCATCGCCCGCCCCAGAGTGAGCAGTTCCCGCGTGCCGAACCCCTCGTCCGCGCGCACCGATCCGAGGACGGCCCCCGTGACGTCACGGAACTTCATCGGGTTCAGCAGCACCCCGGAGGACGTGGACTGCTCGATGAGTGAGGCCAGGAAGCGCTGCTGGCGCTGCATCCGGCCCAGGTCGGAGGACCCGTCGGTGTGGCGGGAGCGCACGTACTGCAGGGCCTGGCCGCCGTTCAGCCGGTGCGAGCCGGCGGGAAGGTCGAGGCCGGTGTACCGGTCTCTCAGCGGGTAGCGGGTGCAGATCTCGACCCCGCCGAGCACGTCCACGGTCTTCATGAAGCTGATGAAGTCGACCTCCAGATAGTGGTCGATCTTGACCTTCGTCATGTGCTCGACCGTGCGCACGGTCAGCTGCGGGCCGCCCTCCGCGTACGCCGCGTTCAGCTTGACCGGGTGCGAGGCGTGCAACGCGCCGGTGTTGCGGTCGGTGTGCTCGGGGGTCTCGGCGTACGAGTCGCGCGGCAGGCTCACCACGCTGGCGCGCTCCCGGTCCTCCGAGATGTGCACGATCATCATCGTGTCCGTGCAGTGACAGGGTGCGCCGCCGAGCCGGTACCTGCGCCGCTCCTCCTCCGTGACCTGGTCACGCCCGTCCGTGCCGACGAGCAGGATGTTCGTGCCGTGGCCCGCCTCCGGGCGGTTCTTCATGTCCTTGAAGGGGTCGACGCGGGCGATGTCGTTGTCGAGGCCGGTGAGCATCGCGTGTCCGATGCCCGCGGAGGCGAGCACCATCACGGAGAGCGTGGTCACCGCCCGCGCGGCCCAGCCCGACCGGGTGCGCCGTACGCGCGGCCGTCGCGGGCGGGACGGCCTCGGCCGGGCAGGGCGGCGGAGCGGTCGGGGCACGGGGGACACCTCCGCGAGGGCTGGGGCGTGGGATCCGTGAGCACCGTAGGCCGATACGATCTGCTGCCCGGCCCAGCGGCCGGGCGGCGCGCGTCGGTGTCCCCCGTTCGCGGTAACGTGAGCCCCCTATGAACGCCAAGCCCGACGTGCAGCTCCCCGCCGTGTCCGTCATCATGCCCGTCCTCAACGAGGAGCGGCATCTGCGCGGCGCCGTCCACGCGATCCTCGCCCAGGAGTACGCCGGCGAGATGGAGGTGGTGATCGCCCTCGGTCCCTCCGCGGACCGCACGGACGAGATCGCCGCCGAGCTCGTACGCGAGACCGCGTCCCACACGAACAAGCGCGTGCACACGGTCCCGAACCCGACGGGCCGCACCCCCGCCGCGCTGAACGCCGCGATCAAGGCCTCACGCCACCCGATCGTGGTACGCGTCGACGGGCACGGCATGTTGTCGCCGAACTACATAGCGACGGCCGTACGGCTCCTGGAGGAGACCGGCGCGCAGAACGTCGGCGGCATCATGCACGCCGAGGGGGAGAACGACTGGGAGCACGCGGTCGCCGCCGCGATGACCTCGAAGATAGGGGTGGGCAACGCGGCCTTCCACACGGGCGGCGAGGCCGGCCCGGCGGAGACGGTCTACCTGGGCGTCTTCCGGCGCGCGGCCCTCGAACAACAGGACGGCTACAACGTGGAGTTCATCCGCGCCCAGGACTGGGAGCTGAACTTCCGTATCCGTGAGGCGGGCGGGCTGATCTGGTTCTCGCCCGAGCTGAAGGTGTCGTACCGTCCGCGTCCGTCGGTCAAAGCCCTGGCCAAGCAGTACAAGGACTACGGCCGTTGGCGCCATGTCGTGGCCCGCTTCCACCAGGGTTCCATCAACCTGCGCTACCTCGCCCCGCCGGCCGCGGTGTGCGCGATCGCGGCGGGGATCGTCGTGGGGGCCGCGCTGACTCCCTGGGGGTTCGTCGTCCCCGGCGGTTATCTCGCGGCGATCGTGGCCGGGTCACTGCCGGCGGGCAAGGGGCTGCCGCTGAAGGCACGGCTCCAGATCCCCGTCGCCCTCGCCACCATGCACATGTCCTGGGGCTTCGGCTTCCTGACCAGCCCGCGCTCCCTGGCGAAGCGGGTCATCGCGTCCCGGCGGCCGGCGGTACTGGCCGAGAGCTGAGCGGTCGTGGGACTGCTCGGCGGTCGTCTGACTGCTCAGCGGTCGTCTGACTGCTCAGCGGTGGTCGGACTGCTGACCGGGCCGCCCGGCCCGCCCGGCCCGCGCGTCGTCATACGGTCATGGCGCGGGCGGCGCGGACGAGTGCGGTGTTGTCCGGGGCCGGAGTGCCGTCGGGGAGGTGGATTCCGTCCTCGAATCCGATGCGCGTCTGGTGGCCGTCCTCCAGGGCGGCGCGCAGCACCGGCCATGTCGTGGCGTCCTCGCCGTGGTAGAGGAGGGGACAGGCCACCCCGGCCGCACGGATGCGGGCGGCCATCTCCCGGGCATGGGCCACGGCGGTCTCCGGATCGGTGTCCATGGGCTCGATGAGGACACGCACGTTCGCGTGAAGTGTCGGAGACGCGAGCAGGGCCGGGACGTCGTCCGTGCTCCACACCGCGCTCTCCAGGTCCATGCCGCGGGCGACCACCAGGGACGCCGTCTCGGCGGCGCCCTCCTCGCTGAAGGCGACCGAGGCGAAGTCCGGCAGTACCTCCCACGCCTTGACCAGCGCGTATCGCTCCTCGGGGCCCGAGCAGGTCCACAGACCGGTGGTGGTGCCGAGGATCGCGCCGGGTGCCGTGGAGCGGACCTCGCGCAGCACTTCGGCGAGGGCGTCCGGGCGGATGGTCTGGCCTCCGTCCTCGTCCCGGACGTGGAGGTGGACGACGTCCGCGCCGGCGGCGATCACGGCGGCGGTGTCCACGGCGAGTTCCCGCGCGGTGACCGGGACCGCGGGATGCTCGGCCTTGCTGCGTCCGCCGTTGACGGCTGCCTTGAGGAACACGGGATCTTCCTTACTGGTTGGGGGGTTGGTGGTTGGAGGGGTTGGTTGGGGGGTGGTGGTCGGTGGGTGCGGGCTAGGGGTTCTCGGTGGGTGCGGCTGCGGACAGCAGTTTCTGCACCGTCGCCGTGGCTCCGGTGAGCGTGCCCAGCGGGCTGCCGGCATACAGTTCGGCGACGATCGAGGGCTCCTCGGCGTCGTCGGCGAGCGCCTCGTCGAGTACCGCGGCAAGGCGTGCGGCGGGCGCGATGAGCAGGCCGTTGGCGTCGCCCAGGACGAGGTCTCCCGCCCGGACGGGCACGCCGCCGCAGGAGACGGGGACGTTCAGGCCGCCGTCGGGAATCCCGTGCAGCTTGGTCGTCAGCAGGGAGGTGCCGTACGCGTAGACGGGCAGGCCGAGTGCACGCAGCGCGTCGACGTCCGTGCAGACACCGTCCACAACCGCGCCGGCTGCCCCGCGTGCGACTAGGGCGTTGACGACGACCTCGCCGAGGGGGGCGTGCCGGCGGTCCCCGCCGCAGTCGACGACCACGACGTCACCGGGGCCGACGAGGCCGGCGGCGTGGTGCAGCAGGGTGGAGTCGGTGGGGGTGATGCGTACGGTCACCGCACGGCCGACGAGTCGGGCCGAACCGGCGACGCGCTGGAGCCGCGGGTCGCAGAAACCGTCCTCCAGATAGTGGCCGAGGGTGGCGAAGTCGACCTCGGTGAGGCGCCGCGCCAACTGACTTTCGATGGGCGGGAGTTCGGACATGTTCCGGATGTCGAGCGGCATGGTGGCGGTCACCTCGGTCCGATGATGATGCGGCGGTTGCGGAGCACCGGAAGGATGGTGCGGGCGCGGTCGATGCGGTGCTTGTCGGCGTCGACCACGAACAGGGCTCGTTCCTCCTCGCCGAGCGCGCCGCGGACGATGCCCAGCGGGTCGACGGCCATGCTCATACCGATGCAGTCGGGTGTGGTGAGCGAGGCGGCCACCACCCAGCAGGTGTTCTCGATCGCCCTGGTGCGCAGCAGCGTCGTCCAGTGGTCCTCCTTCAGCGGGCCGCGCACCCATGCCGCGGACACCGACAGCAGGTCGGCGCCCATCTCCACCAGGGAGCGGGTGAACTCGGGGAACCTGACGTCGTAGCAGTTGACCAGCCCGACGTTGAACTCGCCTATGCGGACGACGCAGGGCCCTTCGTCGCCGCGCTGGACCTCGCGGGACTCCCGGTAGTTGAAGGCGTCGTACAGGTGCATCTTCCGGTAGCGGCCGAGGAGTTCGCCGTCGGCGGCGACGGCCGCGATGGTGTTGTACGGGAGGGCGGCGCCGCTGCCCTCGTAGCCGCCGGCGATCACCGCGGTGCCGTGGGTGGTCGCGATGCGGGACAGCCCGTCGAGGAAGGCGGGCCAGTGTGCCTCGGCGATGTCCCGCAGGGGCTCTGCGGCGGCCTCGGCGGGAATCATCGACTCCTCGGGAAAGATGACGAGTTCGGCGCCCGCCGCCGTGGCCTCGCCGACCATGTCCTCGATGGCGGCCAGGTTGTCCCCGACATCGGCGGTGGGGGCGAACTGGGCTGCGGCGACCTTCAAGGCCGTGTCTCCTTGCTGTGGCGGTGTGTCACGGGGTGCGGGTGCGGCACGGGGGTGCGGGTGCGGCACGGTGCGGGTGCGGTACGGGCTACGGGTGCGGCACAGACGCACGCGTGTGTCACGGGAGTGCGGGTGTGTCACAGGGGTGCGGCTCGGTCGTCACTCGGCCAGGAACCGGGAGGCCCGCGGGTCCCAGTGGGCCCACACCTGCCCGCCGGCCAAGAGTCCGGCGGGTTCCGCGCCGTGCGTCTCGGCGACGAACGCGCCGCCGTCGACGAGAGCGAGGTGGTAGCGGGTGGCGCTGCCGAGGTAGACGACCTGTTGGAGGGTGGCGGGCAGGGCCGCCCACCCGGGCGGCAGTGCGGACTCCCCCGAGCAGATGCGGACGTTCTCGGGCCGGACGGCGAGATGCCCCGCGCCGGTGAAGCCGCCCTCCGGGAGCGGCACGGTTCCCAGGCCCTCCACTCTCAGGCCGGCACCATCCGCCTTTCCTGTCAGGAAGTTGGAGGTGCCGATGAACTCGGCGACGAAACGCGTGGCCGGACGCTCGTAGATCTGCTCGGGGGTGCCGACCTGGATGACCCGGCCGCCGTGCATGACCGCGATGCGGTCGGACATGGTCAGGGCCTCCTCCTGGTCGTGAGTGACCATCACGAACGTGACCCCGACCTCGCGCTGGATCTTCTTCAGCTCCAGTTGCATCTCGGCCCGCAGTTTTTTGTCGAGCGCGCCGAGCGGTTCGTCGAGCAGGAGCAGGGAGGGCCGGCCGATCAGGGCGCGGGCGATGGCGACACGCTGGCGCTGGCCGCCGGAGAGCTGGGAGACGGCACGGTCGCCGAAACCCTCGAGGCGGACCAGTGCGAGTGCCTCGCGGACCGCCTCCGAGATCGCCTCCTTGGGACGGGACCTGCGGACCTTCAGCTCGAAGGCGATGTTGTCGTGGACGCTCAAGTGCGGGAAGAGGGCATAGCTCTGGAAGAGCATGTTCAGGTCCCGCTTGTGCGGCGGGACACCGACCGCCGGGACGCCGCCGAGGGCGATCTCACCCTCGGTGGGCTCCTCGAAGCCGGTGATCATGCGCATCAGCGTGGTCTTGCCGCAACCGGAAGGGCCGAGGATGGAGAAGAACTCGTTCTGCCGGATGTCGAGGGTCACGCCCCGTACGGCGTGCGTACGGCCGAAGGCCTTGCCGACGCCGGTCAGCTTCACGGCCGGCGCGGCGGCAGCGGGAGCGGCGGGTGACTTGTGGACGATCATGTCAGGACGCCTTCACCTTGGTCCAGCCCTGCTGGAAGTACTGCATGGCGGTGCCCGGGTCGAGCAGGAAGTCGGCCTTGACGATGGTGGCGTTGGGCGCGTAGATCGCGGTGTTGGCCAGGGCCTCCTTGTTCTTGACGTAGGAGCGGGCCGCCTGGTTGGCGCTGGCCGAGGAGCCGTCGTCGGTCACCTTGGCGGCGACCTCGGGGCGCAGCGTGTAGTTGATGAACTCGTAGGCCGAGGTGGTGTTCTTGGCGCCCTTGGGGATGGCGAACCCGTCGGTCCACACCGAGCCGCCCTCCTCGGGGATCACGTAGTGGACGTGGGGGTCGGACTGCACGACCTTGGCCATCGCGGTGCCGCTCCACGCCTGGGCCGCGCACGCCTGGCCGCCGGCGAGCAGTTGCGGGTAGTTGGTCGAGTTGTAGCCCGCCAGGATCTTCTTCTGCTTCTGGAGGGCCGCCGTGGCGTCGGCGATCTGGTCCTTGTCGGTGCTGGTGGCGCGGTGGCCGGTGACCTGGAGCCCGGCGATGTAGGACGCCAGCATGTTGTCGAGCATGTACAGCTTGCCCTTGTACTTGGGGTCGAAGAGCGTCTTCCAGCTGGTCGCCGACTTGATGCACTTGTCGTTGTAGGCGAAGCCGGTCGTGCCCCAGATCCACGGGACGCTGTACTTGTTGTCCTTGTCGTACGAGGGGCTGCGGAACTTGAGGGCGAGATTGCCCAGGCCCTTGATCTTCGCGTGGTCCAGGGGCTGGATGAGCTGCTGCCCGATGAGCTGCTGCACCGTGTACTGGCTGGGCTCGACCAGGTCGTAGCCGGAGGAGCCGGAGCTGAGCTTGGCGGTCATCGTCTCGTTGCTGTCGAAGGTGTCGACGGTGACCTTGATGCCGGTCTCCTTCTCGAAGCCCTTCACCACGCTGTCGGGGATCTCCCCGGCCCAGGCGTAGACGTGCAGGTTCTTGCCGCCGCCGGAGGAGGAGGCGGCGTCGGAGCCGGAGCCTCCGCAGGCGGTGGCGAACAGGGTGGTGCTGACGGCGACGGAGGTGGCCAGGAGGGTTCTGGAGGCGGCGCGACGGGACATGACGGGGCCTTTCGAGAACGTACGGAGCAGAAGGGGACGTACGTACGGCGGGTGCGGGTGCCGAGGAGGGGAGGAGTGCAGGGGAGAGGAGTGCGGGGTTCAGCCGGGCGTGCGGTCGCCGCCGACGAGGATGCGGCGCATCTGACGCAGGCCCGCGCCGAGCACGATCAGGAAGGTGAACAGGACGAGGAGCGTGCCGAGCGCGTTGATCTCGGGGGTGAGCCCGCCCTTGAGCAGGGAGTAGACCCGCAACGGGAGCGTGGTGGTGCCGACGCCGCTGGTGAAGGTCGACATCACGATGTTGCCGAAGGAGATGGTGAAGCAGAGCAGCCAGGCCGCCACCAGCGCCTGCCGTAGCAGCGGCAGGGTCACGCGGCGGAAGCCCTGCCAGGCGTTGCATCCGAGGTCGGCGGCGGCCTCGTCGAGCGCGGGGTCGAGGGCGCCGTGGGCCCCCAGGACGATGAGGGCCGCGTACGGCAGGGTCACCACGAGGTGGCCGAGGACGAGAGTGGTCAGGCCCAGGTCGGCGCGGAGGGTGCCGAACACCGCCAGGAGGGCCACACCGAGGACGATCTCGGGGATGACCAGCGGCAGGAACAGCCCGCCCGAGAAGGCCACCCGGAAGCGGCGGCCGAGCCGGGCCATGCCCATCGCGGCCAGCAGTCCGCCGGCGGTGGCCAGGGTCGCGGACGCCACGCCGACCTCGGCGCTGATCCGCAACGCGGACAACAGGTCGGTGTCGTCGGCGAGTACGCCGTACCAGCGGGTGCTGAACCCGGCCCACTTGTAGGTGACGTCGGAGCCGTTGAAGGAGAGGACGACGACGACCACGATCGGCACGTAGAGGAAGACGATGACGGCGCGGGCCAGCCAGCCGGTGGCGCGGTCGGGCAGGGACTTCACGGCGGACTTCACGACGCCTTCCTCCTCAGCCGCCCGGCCGCGGTGCCGAACACCGCCAGCGAGACGATCATCAGCGTCAGCAGCACAACGGAGGCCGCCGCGCCCATGGGCTGGTTCCGGAACTCGGTGTAGAGGGTGACGATGAGGTTGCCGACGAGTTCGTGCTTGCCCCCGCCGAGCAGAACCGGAATCACGAAGACACCGAGTGTGGGGACGAAGGTGAGCAGTGCCGCCGCCAGCAGTCCAGGGCGGGCCAGCGGCAGCAGGACCTTGGTGTGCACCCGCCACCAGCCGCAGCCCAGGTCCCGCGCGGCCTCACCGAGTGCCGGATCGACACCGCGCAGGGAGGCGTACACCGGGAAGATCGCCGTCGGCAGGAAGGCGTAGACCAGGCCGACGAAGGAGGCGCCCTGGCTGGGGATCCAACGGGTCGGTCCGTCGGTCAGACCGAGGGCGTCGGTGAGGGTGTTCACCGGGCCGCCCGGGCTGAGCAGATTGATCCAGGCGAAGGTCCGCACCAGGAAGTCGGTCCAGAACGGCACGATGATCAGCAGGAGCAGCAGCCCCTGGCGCTGCGGCGGACGCCCGGCGAGGTAGTACGAGACCACGTAGCCGAGGAACAGACACACGACGGTGTTCAGTGCCGCCATGCCGAGGCTGTAGCCGAACACCTTCAAGTAGACCGGGTCCAGCAGCTGCTGGTAGTTCGCCAGCGTGAAGCCCCCTTGGATGCCGCCGTACGGATCGGCGGTCGCGAAGCTGTCGCGCACGACCAGCGCCAGCGGTACCAGCACCAGCGCGACGATCGTGACTCCGGCGGGCGCGAGGAGGGCCGCGGTGACGGCTGCGCTCCGAAAGCCGGACCGCCGTGCGGGGGCGGTCGGCGGAGCCGGGGCGTGCGCCGGCGCGGTGACAGTCACCAGGGCCTCAGTGGCGGCGGGGGAGGGGGTGCGTGCATGTGCTGTACCTCCTTGGATTCCGGGGATTCCGGCCGGGCGGCCACCACGGTCCGCGCGGTCGCCGCGGTCGTCCCGGGTTGCGCAACAGCTTCAGGCAGAGATACAGGCGGTGAACAGGCGCCACAGCATCGAATCGAGTGGAAATGCGCACCCTGTTCCACGGATCTCGCAGTACGGCCCGATCCGGCCATCCGGCCGATCCGGCTTGGACGCCCGCCACCGTTCCGGCCGGGTGATGGCCGGGTGATGATGGAGTGGAGGCACACAGGAGGTAGTGACGTGATCGACGACCTGGACCGGCAGATCATCGACCAGCTGCGGGTCGACGGCCGTCGCTCCTTCGGCGAGATCGGTCGCTCCATCGGCCTGTCCGAGGCATCCGTACGGGCCCGCTTCCAGCGTCTGCAGCGCCAGGGAGTGATTCAGGTCGTGGGCATGACGGACGCGGTGCGGCTGGGCGAGGTGGAGGTGCACCTGGCCGTGCGCGTCCACCACATCCCGGTGTCGCTGGTCGCGCGCGAGCTGTCCCGGATGCCGGAGGTGCGGTACGTCGCTTCCTGCGTCGGGCCCTACGACCTGATCGTGGACGTCCGCTGCCGTGACCTCGCGCACCTGTCCGAGCTGCTCACCGAACGGGTCCGCCGGGTGAACGGGGTGGCCCACGCGGAGGCGCTGACCGTCCTCGAAGTACTCAAGGACACGTATCTGTGGGCGGGTTTCCGGGAGCTGTCGGCGGCGCCGGGCGAGCGGATCCTCCCGCCGTGATCATTCCCCGGCCTCGCTCTGGCCCACCGCGCTGTCGAGACCGTTCCACGAATAGTCCTTGAACAGTTCGAGAAGCAGCAGGACCTGCACCCTGGAGACACCGGGCAGCATCCGGATGTCGTCGAGGAGCTGCACCAGCTGCGCCTGATCCCGGCAGGTGCCCTCCAGGAAGATGTCCTGGCTTCCGGCGCACAACGCCACATGGTTGATCATCGGCATGTCCGCGAGGCTCTTGGCGACCGCGCGGGGCGTCAGGTCGCGCACCCGGATCATCAGCCGGACGGACTGGTGCCCCAGTGTGAGCGGGTTGCACAGCGCCACGATGCGCAGGGCCCCGCTCTCCTGGAGCCGCGACACCCGCTGGCGCACGGTGGCCTCGGACACACCGAGATCCCGGGCGAGTGCCGTGTACGGCGTCCGCCCGTCACGCGTGAGCGTCTGCATGATCTTGCGATCCAGGTCGTCGATCACAGGAGGCCTCCTCTCAGATCGTACGCGCGCAGAGGGAACGGGCAGGGAACAGGCAAGAGCGACCTGACGCCCCAGGCGAACAGCCCTCGGCGTTCTACCGAGGGCTGTGGTGTTTCTATGTTCGGCAGGTTCCTGGCCATCACGATCCGCTGCACTTGGTTCGTGCCCTCGCAGCTCCGCGTGCTCACAGGACACACGACTCCGATGCACCTCTGGTGGCCGTCCTTCAGGGCGGCGCGTAGCACCGGCCAGTCGTGGCTGCCTCCCCGGGGTAGAAGAGGGTCAGGCCATCCCATGAGGCGGGCCGGGGTTCCGTAGCCTCAGTGAGCGTGTCCTACCGGTTCGCCAAGAACTCGTCGAACGTACGCGGTGCACGCCCGGTCAGGTCCCGCACCGCCGTTGTCACCTCGGACATCGAGCCGGCGGCCATCTCTGCGTAGAGCTGCAGAAGTCCATCCACGAACCAGCCCGGCAGCCCTTGCGCCCGTAGACCCTCAGCCGCTACCTGGCGCGTCAGATCGCGGAAGGGAATGTTGAGCTTCGCCGCGATCTCCTCATGCGTCAGCGCCTCCGGACCGGTGAGGGCATAGGTTTCGCCGACTCCGAGCGGGCCTGTCAGCAGCACGGCAGCACAGGTGGCGACGTCGTAGGCGTCGATGTACGCCACACGTCCCGCGCCGTACGGACCTGACAGGGCGCCGCTGTGGGTGTAGCCGCCCTCGCCGGTGAAGAAATTCTGCATGTAGCCGGTGGGCTGCAGCGACGCCCACCGCAGCCCGGACGCCTTGAGGTATCGCTCGATCTCCCAGTGCGCGCGTACGGACAGCTTCGAATCGGAACCGGGCTGCCACGCCGATACCTTCACCACCCACGAGACCCCGGCAGCCCGCGCCGCGTCGATGACACCAGCCTGCTGCCGGACCATCGGCTGCTGCCCGGCCACAGGGAGCGCGCCGCCGCTGTTGAGCAGAAGACGATCGACACCCCTCAGCGCGGACACCATCGACGCCGGCTCGTCGAAGTCCCCGACGACGAACTCGCAGCCCAACTCCTTGCCCTTGCGTGCGTCACGCACCAGCGCGCGAAAGGGCGCCTCCGTTTCCGCAAGCGCCCGTACCAGGTACCGCCCAATGGTGCCGGTCGCACCGGTCACGAGAATCATCCTGTCCCCCACCGTCCCAGTAGGCGTCAAGAGTCCTCGCCCCACGTTACCGGAGGGTCCATCCGGTTGTCGGGAGCGTGGATGCAGAGGGCGGGCGACGCCACCCACCACTAGGCAGGCCATGCCCGGCCAAGCCCCTGCTGGCCTGCATGCAGGCCAGGCAGCATTGTCAGTGCTGGCGCTGCACTGAGCGGGGTATTGGGCCATGTCCGCGGGGGTGGTCTACCAACTGAACTGCAACACTTTCGGAAAATGTGTTGCACTGCCTGAACAAACCTGTCCGGTCAGGCGGGCCGTTGACTGACGTCTGCGGCGGCACCGCCGAGTGCGCCTGACCTCGCCGCGCCGAGCAGGGCCCGTAGAGAAGGGGCCGAGATCCGGAGCGTGGTGCCGGGGACATCGGACTCACGCAACAGCAAAGACTCCCCGCCAGTGGCGGCGGCCACCTCCACGCAATCCCGGCTCGCATCGTCACCGGAAAAGCTGGACTTCTGCCACACGGGGTCCGACACCCTGCACCTCACTCAGACTCGGAGTCGCTCAGCCACGTCCCGTATGAGCTGTAGCGACGGTACGGGGCCGAGGGCAACGGCCCTCAGTTGGTCGAACATAAGTCTATAGGCGGCGACTTGGGTGTCATCCTGAACGTATAGAGAGGACAACGCGGTCTCCGTCCGCACCACGTCCATCCCCGGGTCGGGCATGCCCACGATCCCGAAGGGGCCATTCACCCCTCGATGCGAATCGATCGTGTACGGCAGTACCTGCACTGTGACGTGGTCGCGCTGTGCCATGTGCGAGAGGTGCAGCAACTGCTCCCTCATGACGGCCGAGCCACCGAACTTCGCATGCAGCACGGCCTCATAGAGCACGACCCACAGTTCCGTCGTCGGGTCGTCGGTCTCGAACATCTGCTGCCGGTGCAGTCGCCCGCGTACGTGCGCTTCCACTTCGCCCTCTGGCGGTTCAAGTCGACCGCGTCGGAAGAGAACGCGCATATAGTCGGGGGTTTGCAGGAGGCCGGGGATCAGGATCGTCTCCCAGGAGTACAAGCTCACCGCCTTCGACTCCAGTTCGGCGAGATCAGCGAACCCCGGTGGCAACACACTCTCGTACTGGTTCCACCAGTTGCGCCTGCGGCCCTCCCGCGCCATCTCGATGAGCGCCTGGGTGAGGTCAGCGTCGTCCACCCCGTACGCCAGTAGCAGAGCCTTCAGCTCAGCAGCTCGGATTCCGCTCATGCCCGTCTCGACGCGGCTGATCTTCCCCTTGCTGCATTCCAACGCCTCGGCGGCCTGCTCTCCGGACAGGCCGGCTGCCTCACGTAGTCGGCGCAGCTCGGCGCCCAGGCGCTTCTGTCTGACGGTGGGGTATCTGCGAGGCGGCATGTCGACTCCCTTGCTGATGACGCGAGTTGAGTCTTCCGTCGAGCTCCGATGCCGTCTAGTCACACGGTCGAGTGAAGCTACTCCAGAATGTTGCACCTCGGGAAGTCGCACTTCTACCTTCGAGACAAGAGCGCTCCCCAACGCCCCCCATGAGCCCGGAAGAGCACCGCCACCGCACCCCATGCGGACGACGACGGCGCCACCGCATGAACAGGCGTGTTCCAGTAGCCGTCTTTACGAAGGGAGTTCAACCATGAGCGAGCCACCAGCCCCGCAACCCAATGACTCTTGGGAGTACAGACTCACCCTCCCCCACCACGCAATCGGCTCCGGCGTCGCCCGCAGTACCTTGCGGTCGATCCTCACGCGCCACTCGCTTCCCGATCTCGCCGATACGGCCGAGTTGCTGACCAGTGAGTTGTGCGGAAACTCGTACCGCTATGCCACCGGTCCCGCGACCGTGCGCGTGCGCTGGAGGGACGGCACGCTGCATGTCGGCGTGCGGGATGGGAATGACGTATTGCCCAGCCCGAGGAGTGGGGGTACTGGCGTCGAAGGAGGGCGCGGTCTGTTACTGGTGAGCCATTGCGCCCAGGCATGGGGAAGCCAAGCCGCGCCCGGTGGGGCGGGAAAGGTCACGTGGTTCGAGTTGCGCGGGTGACGATACCGCCGGGCCTGGGACGCAAGTAGCCCTCCGCCCGAGGGACGGAGGGCTACAGGACGCGAGGTTTTCCCGGTGATCGTCTGCGTGAGGGGTCTCACCGCCACTGGTCACCCCAGGGATGCCACCGCGTCCGCGATGAGGGCGCGGGCTGCCGCTCCTCGTGCGGCCTGTTGCGAGAGGCGTTCAAAGGCACGGGCGTACAGCTCGACCTGGCTCGGCTGCGTGAGCGTGGAGGCGGCGTCCAGAGTATCGGCGTGCACCCTTCGGTCGTCGAAGATCGTGAAGGTCGGCATGGGCCACACAGCCCGTTGTTCCGAGAATGGGACGATGCCCACGGCGGCGCTCTGAAGATCCATGACCCCGAGCAAGTAGCCGAGCTGCGCCGCCATGGTTTCGGCGCTACACAGCCGGTATCGCAACACCGACTCCTCCAACACGAAAGAGAACCGGCGCCCGCCCTTGCTCAGCACCTCATTGCTCCGCATGCGGGCCGCCACGGCGTCGCTCACGTCATCCGGGGTTCCTCGGAAGTCCGCGATGGAAGACAGCAACGCGTGGGCGTACCCCGCAGTCTGAAGGAACCCAGGAACCACGTCGGAGACGTAGACGCGGAAGGTCTTGGTTTGTTCGTACAGGTCGCCGGTGGTCTCTTGCAGTCGCCGGAGGCCGGTTCGCTGAAGCCGCTTCCACTCCACATGTGCTTCGGCGGACTGCCTGTTGGCTGCGATCAGGTCGGGGGCCTGGTCGTCCGCGAGGCACGCTCGACACCACGCCCTGATGTCGGCATCCGAGGGAGGCGTCTTGGCGTTCTCGATCCGGGATGACTTCGACTCTGACCACCCGCATCTGACGGCCAGCTCCCGCCCGCTGATCCCAGCGTCCTTCCGGATCTCACGCAGGCGGCCCGCAAGTTTCTCTCTGGCCTTCTGAACGCGTGAGGGGGGGTGCGGGGGCATGGAGCAGGCTTTCGTCAGACCTTGTACTCGTGGTGCGGGATCGCTCGCTCCCAGACAGCCCGAAAAGCTGCGGAGCACAGCTTCACGGCTTCCGGATCTGCCGTGATCTCATCCTCCACCACTACGCCGTCGCCCGAGAAGTGGTGTACCCGGAGCAACGCGTCATCGAACAGCCAGAAGTCGTTTCCAGGAAGGGGAATGGTCGTGGCTCGTCGCCGGGGCAGCCAGCGGACTTGCTCCCCTGCCGTGACGTTGGCATGAGTGACGTAATGCTCCCAGCGGATGTACTCCGATACCGGCTCGGACACCACTCGCGCCCTTCGGATCACCACGCCCCTGGCCACGGTGTCAGCGATCAACTGGTCATAGGGATGCCACCAGGACTCGCGATCCTCCCAGTTGATCCGCTCCCCACGCTTCCATGCCTCGAACCGGTCTGTGGCGGCGTATGAGTCGCGCAACTCCATGTGGACGGCGGATCGCTCGCACCGGCCAAGCAGCTCAGCGAAGCTGGGCGCGCTCGACGGCATCGCATGCCTCCCTGATCATCGGAATCATCCGGGCCGGAATCCTGACGATGGCCTCACTGTCGGGTACCGGACCGTTCGCGGGGCTGCTTCCCTCGCACTCCGCCTGAGTCTCGGGGGTCGGCTTCCACCCCTGCAACAAGATCTCCTGTGCTTCCGCGTCCGCCCACACGGTGGGGCAGTGGTCCCGGTCGGTGTTGGGATCAATCCCAACGAACTCTACGGCCATGGCAGGCTCCCTGGTCTAGGCACTTGCTCGGGCTTGCACCAGCATCCTTGAACTGGAAAGAGAGCGTCAATACCGCAACGAACCAAGGGAATTGATGTGCAAGCTTGTGCAAGTTCCTGGAGCCCGGCGCTCCCCGATTCCTACGGTCGACACATCGACGCAGAATGGATCAGGAGGGCGGGAACAGTGGGCGACAGCGAGGCACGCAACACCGGTTCGACCGACCGCATGAGCAGCAGTGAGGCCCGACAGTTCCTCACCCGTCTCTCCCATGCTCTGGGGAGCGGTGGCGTGCTCGTGGTTCGCAAGTTCACCGAGGGCCCGGAGGGGGCCGACATCGTTCCCGGAGAGGAATTGAAGTGGCCCACGTGCGAGTGCGACAGCCGGAGATGCTCGGACTGCCAGGCTCCTCCAGGCCAGCCACGTGACGACCTCCGCTCCAAGGTGGCGGAGGCCAACCAGCGGAGCCATAGGGGCAAGCCGTGAGTCCGCAGACGGCGATTCGACCAGGTTCCAAGCCGACAGGCAGGAAGTGGTCTCCGCCGAAGCCAGTGGCCACAGCGCCACCGGCACCCTACTGCGGGCTTTGTGCCGGGCACCGCTCGATTTGGTGCCCCGATTGCTTTGGGTTCGAAGGGTGCGGGACATGCAACCGCACCTTCAAGGCTCCGTGCCCTACCTGCTCGGGCGGCACGTTGCAGCCAATCAGATGGTGACTTCCACTCTCCGCCCCTGCCGGACGTACCGAACTGGGATCCCCGTGTCCATTCGAGATCCCGGCAGAGGCGGTGCAAGCCCCCGCCCCGGTGGCACAGGTCGAGCGGCCGGGGCGGGTTCGGCGCGGGGAACGTTTCCCCGCACTCACTGCGAAGGGACACGCACGACGACCGCAGTTACCGAGTTCGAGTTCCGCACGTCCAGCACGTGCCAGTACAACAACAACGACCCCCGGTGCGTGGAGGTGGCGACCAATGTCCCTGACAAGGTTGCGGTCCGCAGCACCGTGACTGGTCGAACCCTCGAGTTCACGACCGACGAGTGGACTGACTTCCTGAGCGGCGCCAAGCTGGGGGAGTTCGACGTAACGGCGTAGGGAGTCGTCATGCAGGAGTGCCACCGGTGCGGCGGCAGGGTGGAGAGTGACCCGGAGCATGTCGGAGTGGAGCGCTGTATGGCGTGCTGGGAAGTGGCGGCACTGCCGGCTGAGCGTCCCTGCCCTGGCTACCGCCCGACGCTCAACTCTGCTCTGCGGACGCTGGAATCGTTCCGGGTCCTCCACCGCTGAGTAAGCAAAGGAACGCCCCCGCCGGTTACGGCGAGGGCGTTCTGGTGTTGCTTCGAGCGGTGCTCAGAGCAGGGAACAGGAGCATGGCGCCCATGATCGGCCCGAACGGACCGGACGCCGATCACAGCCCACGAGCATCAAAAATGGCCGCTGACCTGTGGAAAACCGCTACGGCAGATTCCTTGCCATCACGATCCGCTGCACCTGGTTCGTGCCTTCGTAAATCTGCGTGATCTTGGCGTCGCGCATCATCCGCTCCACCGGATAGTCCCGCGTGTAGCCGTAACCACCCAGCAACTGCACCGCGTCCGTAGTCACCTCCATCGCCACGTCCGACGCGAAACACTTCGCCGCCGCGCCCTGGAAGGTGAGGTCGCTGTCGCCGCGTTCGGACTTGCAGGCGGCGGCGTACGTCAGCTGGCGGGCCGCCTCGATCTTCATGGCCATGTCCGCGAGCATGAACTGGATGCCCTGGAAGTCGGCGACCGGCTTGCCGAACTGCTTGCGCTCCCGGACATAGCCCTTGGCGTAGTCGAGGGCGCCCTGGGCGACGCCGAGGGCCTGGGCGGCGATCGTGATGCGGGTGTGGTCCAGCGTCCTCATCGCCGTCGCGAAGCCCGTGCCCTCCTCACCGATCATGCGGTCGGCCGGGACGCGGACGTTGTCCAGGTAGACCTCGCGGGTCGGGGAGCCCTTGATGCCGAGCTTCTTCTCGGGGGCGCCGAAGGAGACGCCCTCGTCCGACTTCTCGACGACGAAGGCCGATATGCCCTTCGAGCGCTTGGTGGGGTCGGTGACCGCCATCACCGTGTAGTAGTCGGAAACCCCGGCGTTCGTGATCCAGCGCTTCACGCCGTTCAGGACGTAGTGGTCGCCGTCGCGGACCGCCTTCGTCTTCATGCCCGCCGCGTCGGAGCCCGCGTCCGGCTCGGAGAGGCAGTACGAGAACATCCCGTCACCCTTGGCCAGGGAGGCCAGATACTTCTTCTTCAGCTCCTCGGAGCCGGAGAGGATCACCGGGAGGCGGCGGCGTACGGCGCGATCTTCGCCTCGGCGAGGGCGCGGATCGCGTCGCGGAGCATGTCGTGCTCCTCGGACGGGCGGTACAGGTCGAAGTCAGCCGATCCGGCCAAGGTCTCTCACGCTCCAAAGACGGGGTGGACTCACGCTAACTACCGTTAAGTAACCCAGTAAGTAACCCAGATTTTAGAGGGCCGTCCGCACACGGGACACGTGAGTTTGGCGACAGGGAGAAATCTGCCCGGTGAGGGGCGCCGACACGCCCCGACTATGCTCAGGCAGCGCACGTTCGACCCAGCCCGAGCGCACGTTCGACCCACCTCTCTGGAGCACCCATGGCCCTCAAGATCACAGTGATCGGCACCGGCTATCTCGGCGCCACGCACGCCGCGGCCATGGCCGAGCTGGGGTTCGAGGTGCTGGGGCTCGATGTCGTGCCGGAGAAGATCGAGAAGCTGGAGCGGGGCGAGGCCCCGATGTACGAGCCCGGCCTCGACGAGTTGCTGCGGGCGCATGTCGCGGGGATCGAGGGCTCCAGCGGGCGGCTCAGGTTCACCACCGACTACGCCGAGATCGCGGCGTTCGGTGACGTCCACTTCGTGTGCGTGAACACCCCGCAGCGGCACGGTGAGTACGCCTGCGACATGTCGTACGTCGACTCCGCGATCGCCTCGCTCGCGCCGCATCTGACGGAGCCCGCGCTGGTCGTGGGCAAGTCCACCGTGCCGGTCGGCTCGGCGGACCGGCTGGCCGCGTACCTCGCCGAGCACGCGCCCGCGGGGGCGGACGCGGAGCTGGCGTGGAACCCCGAGTTCCTGCGGGAGGGCTTCGCCGTGCAGGACACGCTGCGTCCCGACCGGCTCGTGGTGGGTGTGCGCAGCGAGCGGGCCGAGAAGCTGCTGCGGGAGGTGTACGCGACGCCGGTCTCCGAGGGGACGCCGTTCGTGGTGACCGACTTCCCGACCTCCGAGCTCGTGAAGACCTCCGCGAACTCGTTCCTCGCGACCAAGATCTCGTTCATCAACGCGATGGCGGAGATGTGCGAGGCCTCCGGCGGCGACGTCGCCAAGCTGGCCGAGGCCATCGGGTACGACGACCGGATCGGGAAGAAGTTCCTGCGGGCCGGGATCGGGTTCGGGGGCGGCTGCCTGCCCAAGGACATCCGTGCCTTCATGGCGCGGGCCGGTGAGCTGGGGGCCGACCAGGCGCTGACCTTCCTGCGCGAGATCGACTCCATCAACATGCGTCAGCGCGGGCAGATGGTGGAACTGGCTCGGCAGGCGCTGGGCGGTGGGCCGTTCCTGGGGAAGCGGGTCGCCGTGCTGGGCGCGACGTTCAAGCCGGACTCTGACGACGTACGGGACTCGCCGGCGCTGAACGTCGCCGGGCAGATCCACCTCCAGGGCGGACAGGTCACGGTGTACGACCCGAAGGGCATGGACAACGCCCGGCGGATCTTCCCGACACTCGGGTACGCCGACTCCGCGATCGAGGCGGTGCGCGGGGCCGATGTCGTGCTGCACCTGACGGAGTGGCAGGAGTTCCGGGAGCTCGACCCCGCGGCGCTGGGTGAGGTGGCGGCGGCCCGTCTCGTGCTCGACGGCCGCAACGCGCTGGACCCGGAGCTGTGGCGGCGGGCCGGGTGGACGTACCGGGCGATGGGACGACCGAAGGCCTGACACTTCAGGAAAGCCGTCAGCCTGACGCTTCAGGAAAGCCATCAGCCTGACGCTTCGGGACAGGTGACGCCGGTCCGGCCGAGGCTCAGTCGGCCGGACCGGCGTCTGCTTGCATTCTGCACCACTTCGGCGTGCGTGGAGGGGCGACCGCCCAACTGAGCGGCTCCGGGGACGTGCGGGTGCGTTCCCACGTCGGTGCACGGCTGGCAGGCTCGGTACCGGCGTCGGCGTCGCCTACGCAGTACGCGGCAGACGGCGCGCCGCAACTCATGGAGTTCCGGCAGGTCCGCGAGATCCGTTCCGCGATACCGAAGCGGTCCCGGTCGCCCCGACCTGCCGGCTCGCCGCGCGCGCTGGTGGGCGCGGCCGCTGGACGCGGAGGACCGGTCGCGGAGCCGGCGGGTTTACACGGACCCAGGGGGGCACCCGTTCTGTCTCTGTGCCTGCTGCCCCTGGAGGTCCGATGCCCGCCGTCGCACGTTTCCATGCCGTCGTCGTGGACTGCCCCGACCCGCACGCGCTCGCCGCCTTCTACGCGCAGGTCGGCGGCGGTACGCCCCAGGCCAAGGACGACGGCTGGGTCGTCCTGAGCATCCCCGAGGGCCCGGACCTCGCCTTCCAGCACGTGCCCGCCCACACCCCGCCGGAGTGGCCGCGGGCCGACCGCAACTCGCAGCAGTTCCACCTCGACTTCGACGCCGGGGCCACCTGGCAGGAGGTCGACGCGGTGCAGGAGAAGGTGCTGGCGCTGGGCGCCCGGCCGCTGGACCTGGAGAGTGACGCCGGCAAGGACTTCCGGGTGTACGCCGACCCGGCGGGGCACCCGTTCTGCCTCTGCCTGTCTGCCTCCGCCTGACCGACGCCCCCTGAAGTCCGCCGCCGAAGTCCCTGACCGCTCAGGGCGCCCGCACGGTGTCGGAGACGTCAGCGCCGTCCAGCTCCTCCAGCGTGGCGTTCGAAGGAGCCGTACGCGACCGCAGGTCCCGCGCCACGTCCTCGGCCGCGCCCAGTACCCGTACCGCGTTCTGCCAGGTCAGCTTGGCGAGGTCGGTGGTCGACCAGCCGCGGTCGAGGAGTTCGGCGATCAGGTTCGGGTAGCCGGAGACGTCGCTCAGGCCGTCCGGGGTGAAGGCGGTGCCGTCGTAGTCGCCGCCGATGCCGAGGTGGTCGATGCCGGCGACCTCGCGCATGTGGTCCAGGTGGTCGGCGACCGTGGACACCGTGGCGACCGGGCGCGGGTGGGCCTCCTCGAAGGCGCGGTGGACCCGCATCGCCTCGGAGGTGGTGTCGAGGTGGTGGAAGCCGTGGGCGCGCATGTTCTCGTCCGCGGCCACCGTCCAGTCGACCGCCGCCTGGAGCACGAACTTCGGCACGAACGTCACCATCGCCACTCCCCCGTTCGCGGGGAGGCGCTCCAGCACGTCGTCCGGGATGTTGCGCGGGTGGTCGCACACGGCGCGGGAGGAGGAGTGGGAGAAGAGCACGGGCGCGCTCGACGCGTCCAGCGCGTCCCGCATCGTCGTCGCCGCCACGTGGGAGAGGTCCACCAGCATGCCGAGCCGGTTCATCTCCCGGACGACCTCGCGGCCGAAGGCGGTGAGGCCGCCGACGCGCGGTTCGTCGGTCGCCGAGTCCGCCCAGGCGATGTTGTCGTTGTGGGTGAGCGTCATGTAGCGGACGCCCAGCGCGTACAGGCCGCGCAGCGTGGCGAGGGAGTTGTCGATGGAGTGGCCGCCCTCGGCACCCATCAGCGACGCGATACGGCCCTCCGCGCGTCCCGCCTCCATGTCCGCGGCCGTGAGCGCGGCCCGCAGGTCCTGCGGATAACGGGCGATCAACTGCCGTACGCAGTCGATCTGTTCGAGTGTGGCGGTGACCGCGCCCGGCTGGTCCGAGCGCACGTACACCGACCAGAACTGCGCCCCCACCCCGCCCGTGCGCAGCCGCGCCAGGTCGGTGTGCAGATGGGCGCTCTGGTCGGTGGCGATGTCGCGGGCGGCGAGGTCGTAGCGGACCTGTTCGCGCAGCGCCCAGGGCAGGTCGTTGTGGCCGTCGACGACCGGGAACTCGGCGAGGAGATCCCGGGCCTCCCCCAGGGACGTCATGGCGCTCACTTGCCCGAGCCGAAGCCGAAACCGCCCGCCGCACCCTCCACCTTGGAGCGCAGGCGCTTGCCCTTCTCGGTGGCCTGGTCGTTCAGCTCCTGCTGGAACTCCCGCATGCGGCCGAGGAGTTCCTCGTCGTGCGTGGCGAGGATACGGGCGGCCAGCAGACCGGCGTTGCG
The DNA here is from genome assembly GCF_009377235.1 of Streptomyces acidicola. GTDB lineage: Bacteria > Actinomycetota > Actinomycetes > Streptomycetales > Streptomycetaceae > Streptomyces > Streptomyces acidicola. Next base: position 12,959 of record NZ_VMNX01000048.1, on the reverse strand, counting down.
GGCGCCGGCGACGGACACGGTCGCGACCGGGACGCCCGCGGGCATCTGCACGATCGACAGCAGGCTGTCCATGCCGTCCAGGTACTTCAGCGGGACGGGCACGCCGATGACGGGCAGCGGGGTGACGGAGGCGAGCATGCCGGGCAGATGCGCGGCTCCCCCGGCGCCCGCGATGACGACCTTCAGACCCCGCTCGGCGGCCTGTTCGCCGTACGCGACCATCTCGCGGGGCATGCGGTGCGCGGAGACGACGTCGACCTCGTACGCGATCTCGAACTCGTCGAGGGCCTGCGCGGCGGCCTCCATGACCGACCAGTCGGAGTCCGACCCCATGACGATGCCTACAACTGGGCTCATTCGGTGATCGTCCCTCTCAGGTATCCGGCTGCGTGACGGGCGCGCTCCAGCACGTCGTCGAGGTCGTCGCCGTAGGTGTTGACGTGGCCCACCTTGCGGCCGGGCTTCACGTCCTTGCCGTACATGTGGATCTTGAGCTGTGGGTCGCGGGCCATGCAGTGCAGGTACGCGGAGTACATGTCCGGGTAGTCGCCGCCGAGGACGTTCACCATGACCGTCCAGCGGGCGCGCGGGCGCGGGTCGCCGAGCGGCAGGTCGAGCACGGCGCGCACGTGGTTGGCGAACTGGGAGGTGATCGCGCCGTCCTGCGTCCAGTGGCCGGAGTTGTGCGGGCGCATGGCCAGCTCGTTGACGAGGATGCGCCCGTCGCGGGTCTCGAACAGCTCGACGGCCAGGTGGCCGACCACGCCGAGTTCCTTGGCGATCCGCAGCGCCATCTCCTCGGCCCGCAGGGCGAGGGCTTCGTCCAGGTCGGGGGCCGGGGCGATCACGGTGTCGCACACGCCGTCGACCTGCTGGGACTCCACCACCGGGTACGCGACGGCCTGGCCGTGCGGCGACCGTACGACGTTGGCGGCCAGCTCTCGTACGAAGTCGACCTTCTCCTCGGCGAGCACGGGGACACCGGCCAGGAAGGGGGCGGCGGCCTCCTCCTCGGACCGTACGACCCACACGCCCTTGCCGTCGTAGCCGCCGCGGACGGTCTTGAGGACGACCGGGAAGCCGTCCCCTTCCCCGTCCCCTTCCGCGGCGAACGCCGCGACGTCGGCGGGATCCGTCACGATCCGGTGCCTGGGGCACGGCACGCCGATGGCGTCCAGCCTGGCCCGCATCACGCCCTTGTCCTGGGCGTGCACGAGCGCGTCCGGGCCGGGGCGCACGGGGATGCCGTCCGCCTCCAGCGCGCGCAGGTGCTCGGTGGGCACGTGCTCGTGGTCGAAGGTGATCACGTCGCAGCCGCGTGCGAAGTCGCGCAGCGTGTCGAGGTCGCGGTAGTCGCCCACGACGACATCGCTGACGACCTGCGCCGCGGAATCCTGCGGAGTGTCACTGAGGAGCTTGAACCTGATGCCCAACGGGATGCCCGCCTCGTGTGTCATACGAGCGAGCTGACCACCGCCGACCATGCCGACTACCGGGAACGTCACTCCACCAGGGTATCGGCCACCGGGATGAGCCTTCCGGCGGCCGGTTCCCACACCTCGGCGGCGCCGGTGAGGGCGTACACGGGCATCCCCAGGGGCTCCTGGTTAGCATGGCGGAGTCGGCGCACCCTACCGACGGACCGACCGACGAACCGACTGACGATTCCGACCGACGAAAACCGATACGACGGGGGCCGGCACACGATGGGCAGTACCTCCTCGGAGCCGAAATCTCGGCCCGCCCGCGGCGTCCTGCGCCGGCAGTTCGAGCATCTCGCACGTGAGATCGCCAAGTTCGGCGCGGTCGGCGGCACGGGGCTGCTGGTCAACCTCGGCGTGTTCAACCTGGTCCGGCAGGTCACCGACCTCCCGGTGGTGCGGGCCAGTGTCATCGCCACGTTCGTCGCCATCGTGTTCAACTACCTCGGCTTCCGCTACTTCACGTACCGCGACCGCGACAAGAGCGGCCGGACGAAGGAGCTGACGCTCTTCCTGCTCTTCAGCGTCGTCGGCCTCGTCATCGAGAACGGCGTCCTGTACGCGGCGACCTACGGCTTCGGCTGGGACAGCCCCCTTCAGAGCAACGTCTTCAAGTTCCTCGGCATCGGCATCGCGACCCTGTTCCGCTTCTGGTCCTACCGCACCTGGGTCTTCCGCGCCCTCCCGGCGAAGGAGGCGGTGGCCAACGCCGAGTCGTTCCTGGAGGGCGGCCCTCCGCACAGGCCGGCCCTGTCGGGCAGCACGGCTTACAGCCAGACGAACCGGACCGAGTAGGGGAGCGGCCCGGTGTGGCGCCATCTGGCACCACGCGGCACCACCCGGTGCCACCCGGTGCCACCCGGTGCCACCCGGTGCCATTTCACGCCTCTCAAAGCACCTGAGTACGCATGGCGCCACAATGACTCAGGCCATCCCCTTCACCTTTCCCCAGGTCAAAGCGGCCACCCTCTGATCCGCCACACATAAGGCGCCACCCAGGCTTGCACATGGCACCAAAGTGGTGCCACCATAACGCCATGGACCTCACTCCGTATGTCGACGCCCTGCGTCGCGAACTCGCGGTCGCCGCTGAAGCCGGCGGGGAAGACGCCCGCGAGCTGGCCGAGCGGCTCACCGCTCCGCTGGAGTCGGCGACCCGGCTGACCATGCTCAACGTGCTCTCCGCCGCGATGGACGAGATCACCCGCGAGCTCGCCCCCGGCTCGGTCGACGTACGGCTGCGCGGGCTGGACCCCGACTTCGTGGTGACGCAGCCGCCCGCCGGCGGCGGCCCCGTGGAAGCGGCAGTCCTGCCCGTCGAACCGTTCAAGGCGCAGGCGCCCGCCGACGGCGACGAGGGCGGCACCGCCCGCGTCAATCTGCGGCTGCCGGCCCACCTCAAGGCGCGCGCCGAGGAAGCCGCGAGCCGCGAGGGCCTGTCGGTCAACGCGTGGCTGGTGCGGGCCGTGTCGGCCGCGGTCGACGGCGGCACGCAGCCGCGTACGCCGGAGCGGACCCGCACCATCGGACAGAGCTTCACTGGCTGGGTGCGGTAGCCGCGCCCGCACCCAAGGCGAAGCACTTCACTCACATCACGTCCCACCAGCGGGGACGCCCCAAGGACTCATGAGGACGGTACAGCCATGCCTTCTTTCGACACTCCCGAACCGATTTCGGTCACCGCCCACGTGGGCGCCGGTTCCATCCGGTTCACCGCGAGCGACCGCCTCGACACCGTCGTCGAGGTACGGTCCGGCAACCCGAAGCGGGACAAGGACGTGCGGGCCGCCGAGCAGACCGAGGTCACGTACGCGGGCCGAGTTCTGACCGTCAGGACGAAGGATCGCCGCCTGATCGGGCCCACCGGCACCGTCGATGTGACGGTCGACCTGCCCGCAGGCTCGCGCGTCGACGTGACCGGCTCCTGGACCCAGGTGCTCGGCGAGGGCCGGCTCGGCGAGGTCCGGGTGAAGACCTCCGGCGGTGACATCCGCCTGGACGCGACCGGGCCGCTCCAACTGAACGCCGCCCACGGCTCGATCACCGTCGACCGGATCGAGGGCCTGGCCGAGATCGCCACCAGCTTCGGCAGCCTGCGCGTCGGCACCGTCGACGGTCCCGCCGTCCTGAAGAACTCGCACGGCATCACGACCGTCCGCGCCGCGATCGGCGACCTGCGAGTGAGCGGCGCTCACGGCGACATCGACATCACACGCGCCGAGAGCTCGGTCACCGCCACCACCGCCCACGGCGCTCTGCGCATCGCCGAAGTCGCCTCCGGCACCGTGCAACTGGAGACCTCCATCGGCGCCATCGAGGTCGGCGTCCGCGCGGGCACCGCCGCCTGGCTCGACGTCAGCTCCGAGCGCGGGCAGGTGCGCAACGCGCTCGCCGACTCCGATGCCCCCGAGGAGACCGAGGACACCGTCAAAGTCCGCGCCCGGACCCGGTGGGGCAACATCGACGTGCGCCGCGCCCGGGCCTGAGCACCGGCCCCGCACACTCGCTCACCTTCGCCCGCTCCCCCAGTCACTTCAGCCTTCGAACGGGAGGGCTCCATGCCTTCACCTGTCATGCCCACGTCTAGGCGGCCCGACGTTCCGCAGTCGCCCACCGCCGTCTCCACCATCGGTCTGCGCAAGTCGTACGGCGACAAGACCGTGCTCGACGGCATCGATCTGCGTATCCCGGCCGGGTCCGTGTTCGCGCTGCTCGGGCCCAACGGCGCCGGCAAGACCACCACCGTGCAGATCCTGTCCACGCTCATCGCCGCCGACGGCGGACAGGCCCAGGTGGCCGGACACGACGTCGCCACCTCACCCGACGGCGTCCGCGCCGCGATCGGCGTCACCGGACAGTTCGCCGCGCTCGACGACCTGCTCACCGCCGAGGAGAACCTGCTCCTCATGGCCGACCTGCTGCGCCTCGGCAAGCGTGAGGGGCGGTCCCGCGCACAGAAGTTGCTGGAGCGGTTCGACATCGCGGACGTGGCGAAGAACCGGGCCGCGACCTTCTCCGGCGGTATGCGGCGTCGGCTCGACCTCGCCATGACGCTGGTCGGCGACCCCCAGGTGATCTTCCTGGACGAGCCGACGACCGGGCTCGACCCACGCAGCCGCCGCACCATGTGGGACACGGTGCGCTCACTGGTCGCGGGCGGCACCACCGTCTTCCTCACCACCCAGTACCTGGAGGAAGCCGACCAGTTGGCCGACCGGATCGCCGTGCTCGACGGCGGCCGGATCGTCGCCGAGGGCACCGCCGACGAGCTCAAGGCGCAGATCCCCGGCAGCCACGTACGGCTGCGGTTCACCGAGTCCGCCGAGTACGAGCGCGCGGCCGCCGCCTTCCCCGGCGCGGCCCGGGACGACGAGAACCTCGCCGTGCGCGTGGCGGGCGACGGCGGGCTCGACGCGCTGCGCGGCCTGCTCGACCGGCTCGACGCCGCCGGCATCCGGGCCGCCGACTTCTCCGTGCACACCCCCGACCTGGACGACGTGTTCCTCGCCCTGACCGGCCACGGCACCACCGAACCCGGCACCACTGACACCGGCGGCACCAACCCCGGCACCAGCAGCCCGCTTCACGTCAAGGAGACCCTGCGATGAGCACCCTCACCTACGCCGTGCACGACTCGATGACGATGCTGCGGCGCAACATCAAGCACGCGATCCGCTATCCGGCCGTGGGGTTCGGCAGCGCCATGATGCCGATCCTGATGCTGCTGCTGTTCGTGTACGCCTTCGGTGATTCGATCGGCACCGGAATGGGCGGCGGCCGGGACGCGTACGTGAACTACCTCACCCCCGGCATCATCATCATGGGGGTGGCCGCCGGTTCGATGTCGACCTCGGTCGCGGTCTGCTCCGACATGACCGAGGGCATCATCAACCGCTTCCGCACCATGAACATCACGCGTTCGTCGTTCATGACGGGGCATGTCCTCGGCAGCGTCATCCAGACGATGGTGTGCATGGTCCCGGTCGTGGGCGTCGCGCTCGCCGTCGGCTTCCGGTCCGGGGCGACCCCGCTGGAGTGGCTGGCCGCCGCCGGCCTCCTCACGGCCATCGCCTTCGCGGTGACCTGGCTGTCGGTGGCGCTCGGCCTGATTTCCAAGACCGTCGAGTCCGCGAGCAACAAGCCGCTGCTGATCCAGTTCCTGCCGTTCCTCGGCTCGGCGTTCGTACCGGCCGAGTCGATGTCGCCTGGCCTGCGCTGGTTCGCCGAGAACCAGCCGTTCACCCCGATGACCGAAACGCTGCGCGGCCTGCTCTCCGGCTCGGAGATCGGCAACAGCGGCTGGATCTCGCTCGCCTGGTGCGCCGGTATCACCCTGGTCGGCCACCTCTGGTCGCGCTCGCTGTTCAACGGCACCACCAAGCGCTGAGAGCCCGTCCTTCCAGCCACCGAACGTCCACCCAGCTATCGAACCGTCCGCTCATCCCCGGAGAGCGAAGGCTTGTGCTGCGTACGGGACAGGAACAACCCGAAAACCGGCGGCTGGAGCTGGAGCATCTCCAGCCGCCCGCCGTCCGCCTCGGCCAGATCGCGGGCCACGGCCAGCCCGATGCCTGTCGAGTTGCGCCCGCTGATCGCCCGTTCGAAGATCCGTGCCCCCAGATCGGCGGGGATGCCGGGTCCTTCGTCGGTCACCTCGATCACCGCCTGGTTACCGGTCACGCGCGTGCGCAGCGCCACGGTCCCACCCCCGTGCATGAGCGAGTTCTCGATGAGCGCCGCCAGCACCTGGGCCACCGCCCCCGGCGTCCCCACGGCCCGCAGATGCCGCTTGCCCGAGCTGACGATCGCGCGGCCCGCGCTGCGGTAGGCCGGCCGCCACTCCTCCAGCTGCTGCTTGATCACCTCGTCGAGGTCGAAGGAGACCGCGGAGCCGTTGCGCGGGTCGCGGGCGTTCGTCAGCAGCCGCTCCACCACGTCCGTCAGCCGCTCGACCTGCGTCAGCGCGATGGTGGCCTCCTCCTTCACCGTGTCCGGATCGTCGGTGAGGGTGATCTCCTCCAGTCGCATGGAGAGCGCCGTCAGCGGCGTACGGAGCTGGTGGGAGGCGTCGGCGGCCAGGCGCCGCTCGGCGGTGAGCATACGGCCGATGCGCTCGGCGGAGGCGTCGAGGACGTCCGCGACCCGGTCCAGCTCCGGGACGCCGTACCGCTTGTGGCGTGGCCGCGGGTCGCCCGAGCCGAGGCGCTCCGCGGTCTCCGCGAGGTCGGTGAGGGGGGACGCGAGGCGGTTGGCCTGGCGTACGGCGAGGAGGACGGCCGCGATGACGGCGAGCAGCGCGACCAGGGCGATGATCAGCAGCGTACGGCCGACCTCCCGGGTCACGGACGACCGCGGTTCCTCGACCGTGACCGTCTCGCCCTGGTCGCCGGTCTCCTTGGAGCGGATGACGTCACCGGTGGGCGCCTTGCCGATCTCGATCGGGGCCCGGCCCGGGATCTCGATGAGCGCGTACCGCCCCTCGGCGACCTGGTCCCTGAGGACGCCCGCGCTGACCCGCTCGTCCCCGAGGATCCGGCTGTCGACGATGCTCACCAGGCGCACCGCCTCGGAGTCGACGCGCTCCTGGGCGCTGTTGCTGATCGTGCGCGTCTCGACGATCACCAGGGAGACCCCGAAGACCGCTATCACCACGAGCACGACGGCGAGCGTGGACTGAATGAGACGACGACGCACAGGTCCCTCCGGGCTGATGGCTTACGGGGACCAGTGTGCCTCGGTGACGCGGCCGGCCAGGGCGAGTGGGGTGCGCCCCGGCAGGGGCGCGGGGTTTGTGTACATATGCGGCTCCGCCGCGATGGGGGTCCCCCCGCTCGAGCGCAGCCGAGAGTGGGGGAGCGACCAGCCACAGCGAACCCGCAGCCGCAGAGCCCACCGCAGACACACGACGGCCAGAGACACACGACGGCCAGGCGAATCCCGCCAAGCCCAGCAGCGGCGAGTCAGCTCTTCTCGAACCGGAACCCGACCCCACGCACCGTGGCGATGTACCGCGGATTCGCCGCGTCGTCGCCGAGCTTCTTCCGCAGCCAGGAGATGTGCATGTCGAGGGTCTTGGTCGACGACCACCACGTCGTGTCCCAGACCTCCCGCATCAACTGGTCCCGGGTGACGACCCGCCCCGCGTCCCGCACGAGCACCCGCAGCAGGTCGAACTCCTTCGCCGTGAGCTGGAGCTCCTCGTCACCCATCCACGCCCGGTGGGACTCGACGTCGATACGGACGCCGTGGGTGGCGGGCGGCTGCTGGGGCTCCGCGGCGCCGCGCCGCAGCAGGGCCCGCACACGGGCGAGAAGCTCGGCGAGGCGGAACGGCTTGGTGACGTAGTCGTCGGCGCCCGCGTCGAGTCCGACGACGGTGTCCACCTCGTCGGCGCGCGCGGTCAGGATGAGGACCGGGATGGTGTGGCCCTCGGCGCGCAGTCTGCGGGCCACCTCCAGGCCGTCCATGCCGGGGAGCCCCAGGTCCAGGACGACCAGGTCGACGCCCCCCTGCATTCCGGCGTCCAGCGCGGTGGGGCCGTCCTCGCGGACCTCGACCTCGTAGCCCTCCCGGCGCAGCGCGCGGGCCAACGGCTCCGAGATGGACGCGTCGTCCTCGGCGAGCAGTACTCGGGTCATGGGGTGATGGTAGTCCGCCCCGGACACGACCAGGAGGGTGATCGGCAACCGCGATTCATACCCTTCACACTTCGCGTTCTTACCTTCGGACGCGACGATCGCGCCGCTCTCCCGCCGCCGCGTCCCGCACTCTCCCACCCTCACCGTGACGCACAGTGATGCCCAAGGAGTTGGGGCCTGCGGCCATGGGATGCGACCCTGAGCGCGGCCTTCGAATAAGGGATCGAAGTTCCATTCTTACCTGTGATTCACATCTCAGAGTTCCCAGAGTCGTCACTGGTTTGACGTATGGTGAAACAACGCCTGTAACAGCACACGGGGACCTTCGGCGGACTTTGCGCTGAAGGTCTCTTTTGTGTGCAGGAACGACCGGGCGCGCGGCCGCCCCCGACCCCTCCCCCGGGCGGGGACCCCACGCGCGCGCCCTGAACAGCAAGGAACGACCATGGCGCCCAGCCTGACGAAGGACTCGGTCTCCCCGGGCACCCCCGGTTCCGAGAGGACCTTCTTCGGCCAGCCCCGCGGACTGGCCACCCTCTTCATGACCGAGATGTGGGAGAGGTTCTCCTACTACGGCATGCGGGCCCTCCTCCCGCTGTACCTCGTCGCCCCCGGCGGCCTGCACCTGAACGCGGCGACCGCGACCGCGATCTACTCCGTGTACGTGTCGCTGGTGTACCTGCTCGCCATGCCGGGCGGCTGGTTCGGTGACCGCGTCTGGGGCCCGCGCAAGACCGTCGCCGTCGCCGGCGGCGTCATCATGCTGGGCCACCTCACGCTGGCCCTGCCGTCCTCCGGCACGTTCTACGTGGGCCTCGGCCTCGTCGCGATCGGCTCGGGTCTGCTGAAGGCCAACATCTCCACGATGGTCGGCCACCTGTACGACGGCCCGGACGACCCGCGCCGCGACGGCGGCTTCACCGTCTTCTACATGGGCATCAACCTGGGCGCCTTCGCCGCGCCGCTGGTCATCGGCACCATCGGTGAGAGCGTCGACTGGCACCTGGGCTTCGCGCTCGCCGCGCTCGGCATGGCGCTGGGCCTGGCCCAGTTCCTGATCGGCAGCCGTCACCTCGCCCCGCGCTCCAGCGTCGTCCCGACGCCGCTGTCCGCCGAAGAAAAGGTCTCGACGCTGCGCAAGGCCGCGATCTGGGCCGGCATCGCCGTCGTCTTCTACGCGATCGTCGGCTTCTCCGGCCACTACACGCTGAACTGGATTCTGGTCCCGCTCACCCTGCTCGGTGTGATCATCCCGACGATGGTGCTGGTCCGCATCAAGCGCGACAAGAACCTCGACCATGTCGAGCAGTCGAAGATGTCCGCGTACATCTGGTTCTTCGTCGCCGCGGCCGTGTTCTGGATGATCTACGACCAGGGCGGCTCGACCCTGGCGATCTTCGCCGACTCGTCGGCCGAGAACAGCGTCTTCGGCTGGTCGTTCCCGGTCTCCTGGTACCAGTCGGTGAACCCGGTCCTGATCATGGCCCTCGCCCCGGTCTTCGCCTGGTTCTGGCTCGCGCTGAACCGGCGCGGCAAGGAGCCGAGCACGATCGTGAAGTTCGCCTCGGGTCTGGTTCTGGTCGGCGCGTCCTTCTTCCTCTTCCTTGCCCCGCTGTCGATCGCCGAGGGCGGTCACAAGGCGGCCGCGATGTGGCTGGTGGCGATCTACTTCGTCCAGACCGTCGGCGAGCTGCTGCTCTCGCCGGTCGGCCTGTCCGTCACCACGAAGATGGCCCCCGCGAAGTACGCCTCCCAGATGATGGGCGTCTGGTTCCTGGCCGTCACCGCCGGCGACGCGACCACGGGTCTGCTCTCCATCGCGGGCGTCGGCCTGAACGGCAGAGACGTGGTCGCCATGGAGGCCACGCTCGCGGTGGTCGCGGGTGTCGCGGTGTGGATGTACCGCAACCGGGTCAAGCAGCTGATGGGCGGCGTGCACTGACGCCCGCCGTCGGCTGCCGCCGGGCGTACGGCGACTGAACGACTGAAGGGCCATCGCACCGTGTGGTGCGGTGGCCCTTCGGCGTTCCGGCCTTCCCGCCTTCCGGCTTTCCGGCGTTCGGCGTTCCTGGAAGATCAGTGCATACGTCGGCGCGGCAGGAACGTGAACACGGCGCCGCCCAGCAGCGTCACCGTCCCCGCGACCAGGCCCAGCGCCCTGAGTGAGCCGTGGTCCTCGGCACCTGTGTCGGCCAGGCCGCCCGACGTGCCGCCGGAGCCGGACGCCGAGCCTCCCGCCGAGCCCCCGGCGGAGCCTCCCGCCGAACCGCCGCCCGAGGCACCGCCGGGCTGCTCCGTCGTGTCGAGGGTCAGCGAGACCTCGCTCTTCGACGGAGTGCACGTCGTCGTGGTGCCCAGCGCCTCCACCGTCAGCACACCCGGCGAGAGCGTCGACTCACCGGTCGCCCCCGGCTTGTACGTGCCCTTCAGGTCAGGGATCTCGATCGGGTCACCGGACTTGATCGGCGCGGAGTTCGTCGGCCCCTCCACACGCACCGTGCCCTGGTCGGAACCGCCGAGGACCACCTCCATCGACGGCTTGACCGAGTCCGCGGGGATGTCCGCCGGACTGTCCATCACCGACTTCTTGAACTGCACGGTGAGGTCGTAACTCCCGCCGTTCTTCTTGGCGTTGATCTGCACGGGCGAGGTGGCGTCCTTGTCGCCGATCGGTGTCTTGCACTTGTAGGGGACCTGGACCTCCTTGCCGGTGAAGTCGGTCTGCCCGCCGTCGTCGCCCCCACCGTCGTCACCTCCGGTGCTTCCGGAGCTGCCGCCGCCTCCGTTCGTGCCCGACGGAGGCGGAGTCGCGGTCTGCGTCGGGGGCTGGGTCGGGGTCGACGTACCCCCGTCGCCCTCGGTCACGTTGATGGTGGCGGCGGACTTCACGGCCTCGGTCGGTGCGCACTTGGTGTCCGTCGACATGGCGTTGATCGCGTACGCGTCGGGCGTCAGCGTCACCTGCCCGGCCTTCGTCAGCTTCAGTGTGCCCTTCATGTCGGACAGCACCATGGCACCGCCCTTGGGAATGGCGGGGTTCTCCCGCGGCCCCTGCATCGCGAGGTCGCCGGTCTGCGCCCCGGCCGCCTTGAGCGTGCCGCTCGGCTGGACGGAGTTCGCGGGCAGGTCGATGAGGTCGGGGTTCTTGGACGCCGCCTGGACGAACTTCCACACCACCTCGACCTCGTCCCCCACCTTCGCCGTGGCGGGCGCGGTCACCTCCACCTCCGAGGTGCCCTTGACGGGCGGCAGCCCCGAGATCGCGGGCGGCACGCACTCCGTCGCGTACGACACCTCCGCCGCCTGCGCCGGGACCGCGGCCACCCCGAGCAGGACCCCGGCCCCGCCCAGCATCAGCGCCGCCCCGGCGGCGGTCGTTCTCCCACCCCGTACCGTGCGGACTCTCCGTTGCGCGCTCACGTGTTTCCCTTCCTGGTCGGAGTCGTCGGGCCCGCCGGAGTCGTGGGACCCGCCGGGCCGTTCTCTTGCGGTGCGGAGAGCTGCCCGGCGGCCGCCGTGCCCGGATCGGAGTCCGGCGTGAACCACGGCAGGGTCGGGGTCGTACGAGATGTCGCGTCCGGACGGGACGCCAGGGCCGGCTTGGACAGCCTGGAGAGCTTGGACGGCCAAGGCGGCTTGGATGGCTTGGACGACTTGGATGGCTTGACTGGCCTTCTTTGCTCAGCGGACGCGAGCGAGTCCTCCGAAGCCGACGGGCTCGGCCTCCGCAGCCGTGCGCCGAGTCCGGCCAGCCGCAGCCCCCGGTGCCGCCCCGACACGCGGGCGCGCGGCCGGACATGGTCGACCACGGCCATCCCGATGCGGAACACCGCGGCCGGTACGACGACGGCGAGCAGGATCCAGAAGAGAGTCACACCCCAGGGCCGCCCCACGCCCCAGGGCTGTTCGGCGAGCACCTTGCCGCCGTACTTGAGCGAGACGGTGTAGGACCCGTGCGCACCGGCGGCGAGTTCGACCGGCAACGCGATCCGCGCCTTCTTGCCCGGCTCGATCGTGCCGCGCCACTGCTGCTCCTCCCACTCGGGAGCGAACACGCCGTGGGAGGTGCCCACTTGGAAGACGGGGTCCTTGACGGGGGACGTGCCGACGTTGCCGACGGTGAAGACGAGCCGGCGCTGCGGCGGCGCCCCGAACCAGGTCAGCAGCCCGCTCGAACCGTCCAGCCGCGTGTCCGTGAGCACCGAGAGCCGCCCACCGGCCGCCTCGTCCGGCAGCGGCTCCACCGCATGCCCGGCCACCTGGAAAACCGCGTCCGCCTCCGCCTTCTCGCCGGTCACCGTCGCGACGTGGACCACGCACGGGCACGGCACCGGAGGCTCGGCCACGGGCATCTCCTTGCTGAAGGCGCCCTCGTCGTCGGTGGTGACGGCCCGGCCGTCGGCGTTGGCACAGGAGTTGGTCCCGCCGATCACCCCTCGGGTCGGTGTGGACTGACCACAGATCAGCAGCATCAGCAGCGCCCCGGACCGCCATCCGCTCCCGCTCACGGTGATCGAACCGCCGGTCCCCGCCTGGGACTTGGACAGCTTGACGGTCGGCTTGGCAGTCGGCCTGGCGATCGTTTTGGCAATCGTTTTGGCCATCGACTTGGCGATCGGTTTGTCCGCGGCCCACGCTGCCGTTCCCGTCCCCAGCCCCGCCAGGGGGGCCAGGACGAGCGCGAGCACCGCCACCAGCGCCGAGATCCGCCGCTTGCCGCTCACATCACCGCTCCCGTCAACTCGGCTTCGTGACGCGGCGGTTCCTTCGCTCGCGCCCGTGTCCCACGCCGCCTCCACCGCCGTACGACGAAGAAGGCGCCCACCGCCGCGCCCCCGCC
>NZ_VMNX01000489.1 GCF_009377235.1 Streptomyces acidicola | reverse complement strand
GTGGGGCGGGGTACGGGGAGGGGGATGACGCGGTCGAGGGTGCCGTCGGGGGTGTAGCGGCGGACCGCTCCGCCGTCCCAGAGGGCCACCCAGACGCAGCCGTCGGCGTCGACCGTGAGGCCGTCGGGGAAGCCGGCGCCGTCCTCGATGGCCGCCAACGGCCGCCGGTGGGAGATCTGCTGCCCCTCTCCCACTCCCCCCTCTCCCACTCCCACGTCGAAGACATCGACGCGGCGGGTCGGGGAGTCGATGTAGTACATCAGGCGGCCGTCCGGGCTCCAGCCGATGCCGTTGCTCACGGCGACGTCGTCGAGGACCGTACGGACCGTGCCGTCGGGCGTGAGGTGGGACAAGGTGCCGCCGCCCGGGGCCTCGTCGTAGCGCATGGTGCCCGCCCAGAGGGAGCCGTCGGGGGCCACGGCGGCGTCGTTGGCGCGGCGGCCCGGCACCGGGTCGTGGTGCAGCCAGCGGAAACCGCCGTCGGCGTCGCGCAGACCCACGCCGTCCCGCAGGTTGAGCACCAGCCCGCCGCCCGCGCGCGGCTTCGCGGCGCCCACGTGCTGTTCGGTGACCATGACCGTGCGGCGGCCGGAGACGGGGTCGTAGGTGTGGACGCGGGAGCCGAGGATGTCGACCCAGATCAGCCGCTGGGCGGCGGTGTCCCAGGTGGGGCCTTCGCCGAGGGCCGCGTGTTCCCGTACCGCGATCTCGTAGCCCTTTGCGCCCGTCATGCCATGCTCCGGTACCCGAGGCGCTCCGACAGTTCCGCCGCGCCTTTGGCCGCGAGTTCCTCCAGCTCGGCGCGGCGCTCGTCGCTCCAGCGGATCATGGGTACGGAGATGGAGAGCGCGGCGACGACGCGGCCGGTGCGGTCGTGGACCGGGGCGGCCACGCAGGAGACGTCCGGGTTGGACTCGCGGCTCTCGACCGCGATCCCGCGCCGGCGGATCTCGGTCAGGGCCTCGCGCAGGGCGGCCGGGTCGGTGATGCTGTTGGGCGTCATCCGGACCAGGTCCGCGTCGTCCGGGATACGGGCGGTGAGCTCGTGCTCGGGAAGGGAGGCGAGGAGCATCTTGCCGACCGATGTGCAGTGCGCGGGCAGCCGGCGCCCAGCGGCGGACACCATGCGGACGGCGTGCGTGGAGTCGACCTTGGCGATGTAGATGACGTCGGCGCCCTCCAGGATCGCCACGTGCACCGTCTCGTCGCAGGTTTCGGCGACGGACCGGGCGACCTGCTGGCCCTCGGCGGCGAGGTCGAGATGCTCGGCGTAACGGCTCCCGAGCTGGTAGGGACGTACGCCGAGCCGGTAACGTCCCGGTTGTCCCGGTACCGGGACGATGTACGACCGGGCGGCGAGCGTGGTGACCAGCTCGTGCACGGTGGTGCGCGGCAGTTGCAGCTTGCGCACGATGTCGGGGGCGGACAGCGTGCCGTCCCCGTCCAGGAAGAGCTCCATTATGTCGAGAGCCCTGGTCACGGCAGGTACTAGGCGTCCCACGACAGGCCCCCTCCCTTGCGTCCTTGGTGACTGCGTTCGAGATTTCAACAGTCGATCGGCATGACGAACACAGGCTAGTCATAGTGAGCTCGACCGGGCAATGGTCGGGCAACCCGGGGTATGAGGTGCGTGTGTTGTGCGGGGCCGCACGCGTGTGCGTGGACGGCCCCGCGGCGGCACCCCGCACACATCCGCCCTCAGGCGGCTTCCTGCCGGACCCGCCCGTGCAGAAGCAGGTAGAAGGTCTGCAACGACTCCTCCCGCCCCACCTCGAAGCGGTTCACCACCTTGCCCAGCGGATTCCACACCCGCCCGTCCGGCATCCGCACCCCGACCGGCTGCCCGAAGTACGCGCGCTGTTCGGCGTCGAAGTCCACCCAGACCGCTCCGGCCCGGCGCACCAGCACCTCACCGACGTACGCCCCGAGTCCGAACAGCGCCCCGGCCACCCGCTCCCGGCCCACCC
>NZ_VMNX01000488.1 GCF_009377235.1 Streptomyces acidicola | reverse complement strand
TCCCCGCAGCACCCGTCCCCCACCGGCCTCGGCCCGACCGTCGCCGAAGCCACCGCCGGCATGTCACCGGGCCGCGTCCAGGAGATCCTCACCACGGCCGGCCTCCCCAGCACCCATGACTCGGTCTCGGCCATGGCGTCCCTCAGCGCCCTCTTCACCGACCGCACCCGCATGACCGCGCTCCTCTCGGCCGCCCCCGCCGAGTCGCTGGACGTGCTCACCCGACTGGTCTGGGGCCCGCCCTACGGCCAGGTCACCGCCCACCCGGCACCGCATCTGCGCTGGCTGCTGGACCGCGGCCTGCTCCTGCCGACGGCGCCCGGCACGGTCGTCCTGCCCCGCGAGGTCGCCCTGCACCTGCGGGACGGCCGGGCGCACCGGGAGACGGAACCCCTGGCCCCGCCCCTGGAGGCCGCCGCCACTCACCGTCCACAGGCTGTGGACGCCGCGGCGGCCGGCCAGGCGTACACGGCGCTCATGACCGTCGAGGAGCTCCTGAAGGACTGGGACGAGGGCGGCCCGGCCGTGCTGCGGGCCGGCGGCCTGAGCGTGCGGGACCTGAAGCGGACCGCGGCGGCCCTGGACGTGCCCGAGCCGGTCGCCGCCTTCTGGGTCGAACTCGCCTACACGGCGGGCCTGCTGGCGTCCGACGGCGAGGCGGACGAGCGGTACGCCGCCACGCCCGCGTACGACGAGTGGCTGGAACTGCCCACCGCCGAGCGCTGGACCCGCCTGGCGACGGCGTGGCTGACGGCAACGCGTACGGCGGGCATGGTCGGGGGTCGGGACGCGAAGGACCGTACGTTGTCCGCGCTGGGCCCGGGCCTGGACCGGTCGGCCGCGCCGGAGGTCCGTTACCGGGTGCTCGCCCTGCTGGCGGGTCTCCCCGAGGGCACGTCGCCCACGGCCGACTCGGTACTGGCCCGCCTGCGCTGGGAACGCCCCCTACGCGGCCCGCAGTCTCCCCAGGCACCCCAGACCCCACCCACCACGCAAAGCCCCCAGTACACGCCAAGCACCCCAGGCGCCCCAGGTGTCCAAGGCGCCCAGCGCACCCAGAACACGCACAGCCCCGCGGACGACCTGCGCTCCCGCCTCGCCCAGTGGGCGCTGTCCGAGGCGGAGATGCTGGGCGTCACGGGCCGCGGCGCCCTGTCCTCGCACGGCCGGGCACTGCTCGGCCTGCCCACGGGAACCACAGCAGCCAAGGCCGACCTGCCCGCGGAACCCGGCGACAAGCTCCCGGCGCACCACCAGCACACGCCCGCCGCCCCCTTGGAGCCCCTCGGCACGGCCGAGCAGGCCGCGGCCGCCCTCCACGCCGCCCGCCGCCTCACCCCGCTGCTCCCCGAACCGCTGGACCACGTCCTCCTCCAGGCGGACCTGACGGCGGTGGCGCCCGGCCCGCTGCAACGCCCGCTGGCCGACACGCTCGACGTGCTGGCGGACGTGGAGTCGAAGGGCGGGGCCACCGTCTACCGCTTCACCCCGGCCTCGGTGCGCCGGGCCCTGGACGCGGGCCGCTCGGCCTCCGACCTTCAGGCGTTCCTGACGGCCCACTCCCGCACCCCGGTACCGCAGCCGCTCGCGTACCTGATCGACGACGTGGCCCGCAAGCACGGCCACCTCCGCGTCGGCGCGGCCTCCGCCTACGTCCGCTGCGACGACGACACGATCCTGGGCGAGATCCTCGCCGACAAACGCTCCGCGCCCCTCCGTCTGCGCCGTCTGGCCCCCACCGTGCTGGCCGCCCAGACGGACCCGGCCGCCCTCCTGGACGGCCTGCGTTCCCTGGGCTTCGCCCCTGCCGCCGAGTCAGCCGAGGGCGACGTCCTGATCACCCGGGCCCACGCCCACCGCACCCCGCCGCGCACGGCTCCGGAACCGGTCCCGGAGGGCCCTCCGTCCCCGGACGACACCCTCGTCACGGCCGCCCTCCGCGCCATCCGCGCGGGCGACCGCGCCTCCACCGCTCCCCGCAAGGCGACGGCCCCCGCCCCGGGCGGCTC
>NZ_VMNX01000487.1 GCF_009377235.1 Streptomyces acidicola | reverse complement strand
GTTCAGGCCGAAGCGGGGGTCTGGGGGCGCAGCCCCCAGGGACAGGATGGGACGGGTAGGGGCGGCGGGGGCGAAAACCCCCACCCGAACACCCGCGGGGCGCTACGCCGCCAAGTCCCGGTCGTCGTCCACCGAGGGCTCCACCCGAGCCCCCGGAACCACCGCCCCCTGGCTTTCGGTCCGCTTGGCCGAGATCAGCCACCCGGCCCGCGGCGACCGCTCGACCGCCTTCGCCAGCGGGGTCAGCAGAGCCATCGCGACCGGCGACAGCAGCAGGGCCACGGCCGTACCCAGGGCGAAGCCACCCACGACGTCCGTCGGATAGTGCACGCCCATGTAGATCCGCAAGAAGCCCCCGAGCAGCCCCAGCACGATCCCCACCAGCCCGAACTTCCGGTTGGCGACGAACAGCGCGACTCCCATGGCCATGGTCAGCGTCGCGTGGTCGCTCACGAAGGAGTAGTCGGTCTTGCCGGTGACCAGGACTTCCAGCCCCTCGTGGTCCAGGAAGGGCCTCGGCCGCTTCACGAACTCACGTATCGGCACGTTGATGAGGACCGCGATCCCCGCGGCGAGCGGCACCCAGGCCAGCGCGGCCACGGACGACGCGGCATCCTCCCCGCCCCGCCGCCGCACACCCCACCAGCACCACAGCACCAGCAGCACCATGACGAGCAGCAGCCCGTACTCGCCCACGAACTCCATGACCCGGTCGAACCAGTTGGGCGCGTCCTTGGCCAGGCCGTTGATGTCGTAGAGCAGACTGACGTCGGGATTCGACCCGGAATCGGCGAGAGGTGCGGACCCGGCGAGAGATGCGGACTCGGCGAGATGCGCCCCGTGACCGGAGTAAACCCCGGAATACGCCCCGGACTCGGCGAATGCAGCCATAGTGCAGCGGCCCCTTCGTCGTCTGTTCCATGCTCGGCGGCCGCACTCCTGCGTGCGCCGCTGCGGCCACCCCCGTGGTTGTAGGCGTCGTCACGCGTCGAAGCACTACGAGACAAGGAACGCACAGTCTCCTTCTCTGCGTTCCACACTCCACTGAATGATCACTCAGACGTTATCGAAGAGAGATACATCTGCGCAGCTCAGGGCGGGTTCACAGAGAATTACGCGCCATCAGATCGTCGTGGGCAACGCTTTCGCGCCATCTTCGGTGACCCGAGTTGCCCCGAAGTAGTCCGGAGTGTCGATCGGGTCGAAGCGGATCACGGCACCGGGCCGGGGCGCATCGATCATGTATCCGCCGCCCACATAGATCCCCACGTGCCGGATGGCCCGCGAATTGGTGAGGTCGTCGGAGAAGAAGACCAGATCGCCCGGAAGCAGCTCGTCCCGCTTCGGGTGCGGCCCCGCGTTGTACTGGTCGTTGGCGACCCGGGGCAGTGTGATCCCGACGGTCTCGTAGGCGGCCTGGGTCAGCCCCGAGCAGTCGAAGCGCCCGCCCTGGCCGGCGGTGCCGGTCCCGCCCCACAGGTACGGCGTCCCGAGCTTCTCCTGCGCGTACGCGATGGCTCCCGCGGCCTGCTTCGACGGATCGACCCTGGTGACGGGCGCGGCGAAGCTCTTCTCCAGGTCCGTGATCGTCTTGACGTAGTTCTGGGTCTCCTTGTACGGCGGCACGCCCCCGTACCTGATCACCGCGTAGGCGCCCGCGTTGTAGGCGGCGAGCATGTTGTGCGTCGGGTTCCCGGGCGCGTCCTTGACGTACTTGGCGAGGGTGCAGTCGTACTTCGCGGCCGACGGGATCGCGTCGGCCGGGTCCCAGACGTCGCGCTTGCCGTCCCCGTTGCCGTCGATGCCGTGGGTGGCCCATGTGCCCGGGATGAACTGCGCTATCCCCTGGGCCGCGGCCGGGCTCTGCGCCTTCGGATTGAACCCGCTCTCCTGGTACAACTGCGCGGCCAGCAGCGCCGGGTTGATGGCGCTGCACAGGTTGCCCCACTTCTGCACCAGCGGGCTGTACTCGGCCGGCACGGACCCCTTGGCGAGCGCCTTGGGCCCGCCCCCGGCCCCGCCCGCCAGACTCCCTG
>NZ_VMNX01000486.1 GCF_009377235.1 Streptomyces acidicola | reverse complement strand
ACCCTGGGGGTCCAGGGGGCGCAGCCCCTTGGCCGGGGTCGAAGGGGCGGAGCCCCTGGGGATGGGACGGGTAGGGGCGGCGGGGGCGTGAACAATCCCGTCGAGCCGCCCGCCGGGTTCGTTGTACGGTTCTGATGTCCCTGCCACACGGATGGCGGGGCCACCGATCCCGTACCGGCGGGTCATCCGGACACACATGTATGTGGGGACCCTGTCCTTCGACCTCCTGCTGGGCGACGTCCGGTCGCTGAAGGAGAAGCGCTCAGTCGTCCGCCCGATCGTGGCAGAACTCCAACGCAGGTTCGCGGTGAGCGCGGCGGAGGTCGACCATATGAACCTGCACCGCCGTGCCGGTATCGGCCTGGCGATGGTCTCGGGCGACGCGGGGCACCTGACCGACGTACTGGACCGGTGCGAGCGCCTGGTGGCCGGCCGCCCGGAGGTGGAGTTGCTCTCGGTGCGGCGCCGCTTCCACGGCGAGGACGACTGAACGACCCCGCGACCGCACCACACAACAGACACAGACACAGACACGCAGAACCACAGAACAGCAGGAAGAACGAGGAGACGGACCAGTGGCCGACAACGCGCGGGCGAAAAGGCTGGCGGACCTCATCCGAGAGGTGGTGGCCCAGAAGCTGCAGCGCGGGATCAAGGACCCGCGGCTCGGCTCCCACGTCACCATCACGGACACCCGGGTGACGGGCGATCTACGGGAGGCGACCGTCTTCTACACCGTGTACGGGGACGAGGAGGAGCGGCAGGCCGCGGCCGCCGGACTGGAGAGCGCCAAGGGCATCCTCCGTTCCGAGGTCGGCCGGGCCGCGGGCGTGAAGTTCACGCCCACCCTCGCCTTCGTCGCGGACGCCCTCCCGGACACCGCCCGGAACATCGAGGACCTCCTCGACAGGGCACGGGCCTCCGACGCCGCGGTGCGCGAAGCCGCGTCCGGCGCCCAGTTCGCAGGTGAGGCGGACCCGTACAAGAAGCCCGGCGAGCACGAGGACGACGTCGCCGAATGACCCAGAAGACCCCAAAGCCCACCCCGCCCGACGGCCTTGTCATCGTCGACAAGCCGTCGGGCTTCACTTCGCACGACGTCGTCGCCAAGATGCGCGGGATCGCGAAGACCCGCCGCGTCGGGCACGCCGGCACGCTCGACCCGATGGCGACCGGCGTGCTCGTCCTCGGAGTCGAGAAGGCGACCAAGCTCCTCGGCCACCTCGCGCTGACCGAGAAGGAGTACCTGGGAACCGTCCGCCTCGGGCAGAACACGGTCACGGACGACGCCGAAGGGGAGATCACCACCTCCACGGACGCCTCCAAGATCACCCGTGAGGCCGTCGACACCGGGATCGCCAAGTTGACCGGCGACATCATGCAGGTGCCGTCCAAGGTCAGCGCCATCAAGATCGACGGCGTACGGTCGTACAAGCGGGCGCGTGACGGCGAGGACTTCGACATCCCGGCCCGCCCGGTGACGGTCTCCTCCTTCACCGTCTACGACGTCCGGGAAGCGGTCGCCGAGGACGGCACCCCCGTGCTCGACCTGATCGTCTCCGTCGTCTGCTCGTCCGGCACGTACATCCGGGCCCTGGCCCGGGACCTGGGCGCCGACCTCGGCGTGGGCGGCCACCTCACCGCGCTGCGCCGCACGCGTGTGGGGCCGTACAAGCTGGACTTGGCGAGGACACTGGACCAGCTCCAGGAGGACCTCACCGTCATGCCCATCGCCGAGGCCGCCGCGGCCGCGTTCCCCCGCTGGGACGTGGAGACCAGACGAGCCCGGCTGCTGCTGAACGGTGTACGGCTGGAGATGCCCGACGAGTACACGGGCACCGGCCCCGTGGCCGTCTTCGACCCGGAAGGCCGGTTCCTGGCCCTGGTCGAGGAACAGAAGGGCAAGGCGAAGAGCCTGGCGGTGTTCGGCTGACGCCGGAGCCGAGCAGAGTGCCTTCCCGTGGAGCGGCGAACACGGGGACTCCATCCCGCCGCTCCACGGTCCCCCCTCGGTTCCCCCACCCAAGGGTGCTGTCTCTTATACGC
>NZ_VMNX01000485.1 GCF_009377235.1 Streptomyces acidicola | reverse complement strand
GTGGACCGAGTTGGACACGCGGGCCGTCGATACTGCCCGCGTTTTGGCCGCCGATGCCGTCCAGAGGGTCGGTAACGGCCATCCGGGTACGGCGATGAGCCTTGCGCCTGCCGCGTACACCTTGTTCCAGAAGGTGATGCGGCATGACCCCGCTGATCCGCAGTGGGCGGGCCGTGACCGGTTCGTGCTGTCCGCGGGGCACTCGTCGCTGACGCTGTACACCCAGTTGTTCCTGGGCGGTTTCGGTCTGGAGCTGGATGATCTGAAGGCTTTCCGTTCGTGGGGTTCGAAGACGCCGGGGCATCCGGAGTACGGGCACACGGCGGGTGTGGAGACCACGACCGGCCCGTTGGGGCAGGGGGTGGCGAACGCGGTGGGTATGGCGATGGCCGCCCGGTACGAGCGGGGCCTGTTCGATCCGGACGCCGCGCCGGGTACTTCCCCGTTCGATCACCACGTGTTCGTGGTGGCGGGGGACGGGTGTCTGCAGGAGGGGATCTCCGCGGAGGCGTCGTCGCTGGCCGGGCATCAGGGGCTGGGCAGTCTGGTGCTGCTGTGGGACGACAACCACATCTCGATCGAGGGCGACACGGAGACGGCCGTGTCCGAGGATGTCGTGGCCCGGTATGAGGCGTATGGCTGGCATGTGCAGCGGGTGGAGCCGAAGCCGGACGGTGACCTCGACCCGGCTGCCCTGTTCGCGGCGGTCGAGGAGGCGAAGGCGGTCACGGACCGGCCGTCGTTCATCGCGATGCGGTCGATCATCGCCTGGCCCGCCCCGAACGCGCAGAACACCGAGGCCGCGCACGGCTCCGCTTTGGGTGAGGAAGAGGTCGCGGCCACCAAGCGCGTCCTGGGCTTCGATCCCGGGCAGCACTTCGAGGTCGCGGACGAGGTCCTCGCCCACACCCGCGAGCTGGGCGAACGCGGCCGTGAGGCCCGCGCTCAGTGGGAGAAGCAGCTCCAGGAATGGCGCACCAACCACCCCGGCCGTGCCGCGGAGTTCGACCGGATCAGCTCCGGTGAACTGCCCGAGGGCTGGGAGGGGCGGCTGCCGGTGTTCGAGCCGGGCAAGGGGGTTGCCACGCGTGCCGCGTCGGGCAAGGTCCTCCAGGCGCTCGGCGCGGTGATCCCGGAGCTGTGGGGCGGCTCCGCCGACCTCGCCGGCTCCAACAACACCACCATCGACAAGACGTCCTCGTTCCTCCCGGCCGGCAACCCGCTGCCGGAGGCGAACCCGTACGGGCGGACGATCCACTTCGGTATCCGTGAGCACGCGATGGCCGCGGAGATGAACGGGATCGCCCTGCACGGCCACACCCGCATCTACGGCGGCACCTTCCTCGTCTTCTCCGACTACATGCGCAACGCGGTGCGCCTGTCGGCGCTGATGCACCTGCCGGTGACGTATGTGTGGACGCACGACTCCATCGGCCTGGGCGAGGACGGCCCCACCCACCAGCCCGTCGAACACCTCGCCTCGCTGCGCGCCATCCCGGGCCTGAACGTGGTGCGCCCCGCGGATGCGAACGAGACGGTCATCGCCTGGCGCGAGATCCTCCGCCGGTACACCAAGGAGTTCGGCAAGGGCGCCCCGCACGGCCTGGCACTGACCCGTCAGGGCGTACCGGTGTACGAGCCCAACGAGAGCACGGCCAAGGGCGGTTACGTCCTCTTCGACGCCGAAACCGCCGCCGGGCAGAGCACCGAACCTCAGGTCATCCTGATCGCGACCGGCTCCGAGGTGCATCTGGCGGTCGAGGCGCGTGAGCAGTTGCAGGCCGCGGGTGTGCCGACGCGGGTGGTGTCCATGCCGTCCGTGGAGTGGTTCGAGGAGCAGGACCAGGGGTACCGGGACAGCGTCCTGCCACCGGCTGTCACCGCGCGGGTGGCGGTCGAGGCCGGGATCGGACTGACCTGGCACCGTTACGTCGGGGACGCGGGCCGCATCGTTTCGCTGGAGCACTTCGGCGCTTCGGCCGACGGCAAGGTCCTCTTCCGCGAGTTCGGCTTCACTGCCGACAACATCACGGCGGCAGCCCAGGAATCCCTCGCCGCCGCCCAGCGCT
>NZ_VMNX01000484.1 GCF_009377235.1 Streptomyces acidicola | reverse complement strand
TGTATAAGAGACAGGTCATGCGACGAGTCGGGCAGGCCGAACCCTGGCCTCATCGCGGCCGCGAGGTGCAGCACGTCCAGTCCCTTGTCGTACTGCTCCCGCTCGAAGGCGTACCGCACCAGCGCGGTCACGGAGTCGGTGGGTACGGCCGGCTGCCTCTCCCCGTCGGCCAGTTCACCACTGACATGGACGGCGAGGGCGCGCGGTGTGGCGTGCTCGTAGAGGGCGGACGTCGGCAGCTCGACTCCACAGGCACGGCCGACACGGTTACGGAGGTCGGCCAGCGACAGGGAGGTGAAGCCCAGTTCGAGGAACCGCTGCGTGACGCCGACCTCACCGGTGTCGGTGTGCCCGAGGACCTGGGCCACTTGGGCGACGACGAGCTCCAGGACGGCGCTCTCGCACTCGGCCGGGGGCAGGGACCGGAGACGATTGGCCGGTGCGGAGGGAGATGACGGCTCGTGGGGGGCGGGCAGAGGCTCGTCGGACGTGGCGAGCTCGCGCGGGGCCCGCGGGATGGCGAGGAAGCTCATCGCGCCGTTCTCGCCCGCACGGTCGGGCAGCCAGTAACGCCGGCGCCGGAAGGCGTACGTCGGCAGGTCGACCCGGCGCGCGCCGGTCCCCGTGAACACGGCGCCCCAGTCGACGTCCGTGCCGTGGACGAAGACCTCGGCGAGGGCGGTGAGCAGCGCGGCGACCTCCGCCCGGTCGCGACGCAACACGCTCACGGCGACGGCGGTCCCGGCGGGCGCCTGTGCGCTGAGCACCGGGTCGGGGCCGATCTCCAGGAGCCGGCTGACCCCTTGACCGGCGGTGACGGTGGTGAGGGCGTCGTGGAAGCGCACGGGCTTGACGATCTGGTCCGCCCAGTAGCGCGCGGTGGTCCAGTCGCCGTCCCGCAGCGCCTGCCCCGTGACGGTGCTGACGGCGGGCACGGTCGGCGTGCGGTAGGCGATGCCGTCGGCCACGGCGGCGAAGTCGTCCAGGACCGGCTTCATCAGGGGTGAGTGGAAGGCGTGGCTGACGCGGAGCCGACTCGTGCGGCGCCCGCGCTCCCGGAACTCGGCGAGCACGGCCTCCACGGCACTTACCGCACCGGACACCACAACGGACTGCGGCCCGTTCACGGCGGCGATCGCCACGTCCCCGTCCAGCACCCCGGCGACCTCGTGCTCGGTGGCCTCGATCGCGGCCATCGCGCCGCCTGCGGGAAGGGCCTGCATCAGCCGGGCGCGCGCCGCCACCAGCCTTACCGCGTCAGGGAGCTCGAAGACACCCGCCGCATACGCAGCCGCGAACTCGCCCACGGAGTGTCCGACGACGCAGTCCGGCTCTGTCCCCCAGGAGCGCAGCAGTTCCACCAGGGACACCTGCACGGCGAACAGCGCGGCCTGCGCATAACCGGTACGGTCCAGCAGCGCGGCCTCCACCGAGCCCTCGGACGCGAAGACCGCGGCCCGTACGCCCGTGGTGAAGCCGGCGGTGCCGTCGAACTCCCCGTCGAGGTGCGCGCACACCTCGTCGAAGGTCCCGGCGAACACGGGGAACCTGTCGTACAACTCCCGTCCCATTCCTGGGCGTTGAGTGCCCTGACCGGTGAACAGCCACGCCGTACCGCCCTCGGTCACGGTGCCGCTGACGATGTCCGGTGTCGTCGTCCCGGTGCCGAAGGACCCGAGGGCGGTGGCCAGCGTCCGGATGTCGGGACCGAGGGCGACGGCGCGGTGGGTCAGGGCGGCACGGGTGGTGGCCAGCGAGTGGCCGATGTCGTGTGCCGCGTGGTCGTCGGTGAGCGCCGCTGCGAGACGGGCCGCCTGCTGGGTCAGCGACTCGGGGCGGTGGGCGGACAGGACCCAGGGAACGAGCGGGAGCGAGGCGTCGAGTACCGGCTGCTCCCGCCGCGCACGCTGTTCTGGCTGTTCCGACTGTTCCGACTGCTTCAGCTCGGGGGCTTCTTCGAGGATGACGTGGGCGTTGGTCCCACTGATCCCGAACGCCGAGACACCCGCCCGCCTCGGCCGCTCACCACGCGGCCACGACCGGGACTCCGTCAACAGCCGAACCTGCCCCGCCT
>NZ_VMNX01000483.1 GCF_009377235.1 Streptomyces acidicola | reverse complement strand
GCCGGGAGGTGGCCGGGGTGGGGTGGGTTTCTTTCCCCACTCCACACCCCTTCCCGGAACCGGGGGCTCCAGCACCGCGCCCCCGAACGTGCGGCCGGCCCGCGGGTGACCCTACTTTTCTGTTACCCCTGCGGAATCGAACGTCGCCACCTCGTGCATCGCCCGCGCCGTGCTCTGGACCATCGGGAGGGCGAGGAGGGCACCCGTGCCCTCGCCGAGGCGGAGGTCGAGGTCGACCAGGGGGCGCAGCCCCAGCTTCTTCAGGGCCGCCACGTGGCCCGGCTCGGCGCTGCGGTGGCCGGCGATGCAGGCGGCCAGGACCTCGGGGGCGATGGCGCGGGCCACCAGCGCGGCGGCGCCCGCGCTGACGCCGTCGAGGATCACCGGCGTACGGAGGGACGCGCCGCCCAGGAGCAGGCCCACCAACGCCGCGTGCTCCAGGCCGCCGAACGCCGCGAGGACGCCGATGGGGTCGGCCGGGTCGGGCTGGTGGAGTTCGATGGCGCGGCGGACCACCTCGGTCTTGCGGGCGAGGGTCTCGTCGTTGATGCCTGTGCCCCGGCCGGTGACCTCGGAGGGGTCGGTGTCCGTGAAGACCGCGATCAGGGCGGCGGACGCCGTGGTGTTCGCGATGCCCATCTCACCCGTGAGCAGTGCCTTGTTGCCCGCCGCGACCAGGTCGCGGGCCGTCTCGATGCCGACCTCGATCGCCTGCTTGACCTCCTCGCGGGTCAGCGCGGGGCCGGTCGTCATGTCGGCCGTGCCCGCGCGGACCTTGCGCGGGAGGAGGCCCGGAGTGGCCGGGAGTTCGCAGGCCACGCCGACGTCCACGATGCAGACCTCGGCGCCCACCTGGCTGGCGAAGGCGTTGCAGACCGCTCCCCCGCCGAGGAAGTTGGCGACCATCTGGGCGGTCACCTCCTGCGGCCAGGGGGTGACGCCCTGGGCGTGCACGCCGTGGTCACCCGCGAAGATCGCGACGGCCGCGGGCTCCGGGATCGGCGGCGGGCACTGGCGGGACAGGCCGGACAGCTGCGCCGAGATGATCTCCAGCATGCCCAGCGCGCCCGCGGGCTTCGTCATGCGCTTCTGCCGCTCCCACGCCTCGCCGAGCGCCTTGGCGTCCAGCGGGCGGATACCGGCGACCGTCTCGGCGAGCAGGTCGTGCGGCTCCTCACCGGGCAGGGCGCGGCGGCCGTACGTCTCCTCGTGGACGACCCAGGACAGCGGGCGGCGCTTGGACCAGCCCGCCTGTAGCAGCTCGGGCTCCTCCGGGAACTCGTCGACGTACCCGACGCACAGGTACGCCACGACCTCCAGGTGCTCGGGCAGGCCCAGAGCGCGCACCATCTCGCGCTCGTCGAAGAAGCTGACCCAGCCGACGCCGAGGCCTTCGGCGCGGGCGGCGAGCCACAGGTTCTCGACCGCGAGTGCGGAGGAGTACGGGGCCATCTGGGGCTGTGTGTGGCGGCCCAGGGTGTGGCGGCCGCCGCGGGTCGGGTCGGCGGTGACGACGATGTTCACCGGGGTGTCGAGGATCGCCTCGATCTTCAGTTCCTTGAACTGCTTCGCCCGGCCCTTGGGCAGCGACTTCGCGTACGCCTCGCGCTGACGCCGGGCCAGCTCGTGCATCGTGCGGCGTGTCTCGGCCGAGCGGATGACGACGAAGTCCCAGGGCTGTGAGTGCCCGACGGACGGCGCCGTGTGGGCCGCTTCCAGGACGCGCAGCAGCACGTCGTGCGGGATCGGGTCGCTGCGGAAGCCGTTGCGGATATCGCGACGCTCACGCATCACGCGCAGGACGGCCTCGCGCTCGGCGTCCTCGTAGCCGGGCGCGGCGGGGCCCTTGGGCTCCCTGGCCTCGTCCGCGGCGGCCGTGCTCTCCTCCTGGTCGGCGACCCTGGTGTCCAGGTCCTCCGCGTTCTGTACGACCTCGGGCTCCGCGTCCGCCACGAGCGGCTCCGGAGCGGGCGGTTCCGCCACGGGCGCCTCGGGCTCGGCGGGTGCCTCGGGTTCGAGGACCGTCTCGGGTTCGCGGGGGGCGGGGACCGTGACGATGGGGGCCTCGTCCGGGG
>NZ_VMNX01000482.1 GCF_009377235.1 Streptomyces acidicola | reverse complement strand
GTGCGGGGAGCGCCGGTGGGGCCGGGGGCCCGGGCGCGGTGCGGGTGTCGAAGCCGACCAGCGCGGCCGGGGCGACGAGGGTGGCCGGGGCGACGAGGGTGGCCTGGGCGACGGCGGCCGGGCGGGGCGTGACCGGCGTACCGGCTGCGGGCCGGGACCGGCGGGGTTCGCCGTCGAGGGCCATGATGGCGAGCGCGTCGGGCTGGCGGAGGACCGGGTCGTGGTCGAGGACGGCGCGTTCGACGGCACGCAGTACGCGGCCCGGTTCCAGGCCGAGCCGGGAGGCGAGCGCGGTCCTGGTGCGGCGGTAGGCGTCCAGGGCGTCGGCCTGACCGCCCCGGCGGTAAAGGGCGAGCATCAGGTGGGCGCACAGCCGCTCGCGTTCCGGTTCGCGCTGGGCGTGGGTCCGGAGTTCCTCCAGCACGTCGTGGTGCCGTCCGCAGGCGAGTTCGGCCTCGTACAGGTCCTCGCGGGTGGCCGAGCGGGCCTGGGCGAGGGTGCGCAGTTCGGGCCAGTCGGTGCCCGATTCGGCGAGGTCGGCGAGGACGGGACCGTGCCACAGGTCGAGGGCGGCGCGCAGTGTACGGGCGGCTGAGGACCAGGCGCCGGCGGCGAGGTCGGCGCGGCCACGGTCGGCGAGGGCCCGGTAGGTGGTGAGGTCGAGGTCGTCGCCGTCGACGCGCAGCAGATAGCCGGGGGCGTGGGTGAGGAGGACGGGGCCGCCGCGGGTGTCCTCGGCGTCATCGGCGGCGAGGAGTCCGCGCAGGGCGGAGACCGCGTTCTGGAGCATCTTGCGGGCGGTGGGCGGGGGTTCGCCGGCCCACAGGGCCCACATCAGGGCGCTGGTCGCGACGACTTCGTTGGCGTGCAGCAGCAGATGGCCGAGTGTGGCGCGCTGTTTGACGCCGCTCAGCGCGACCGGGCCACTGTCGCCGAGGACCGTCAGCGGGCCCAGCACCTGGAATTTCATGCCGGTGTCGCTCCCGTTCGCTCCGGCCCGGAAACAGACGGAGGACCGGAAGGAGACGAAAGAGACGGCGAAAAGGGACGGCTCCCTCTCCCGGTTTTCCCCTCCGGCTTCCCGAATGCGCCGAGTCGATTGTCCGGTGCCGTGCTTTCCGTTCTTGCCGTTGTCCGAGATGTTTCCGAGGGACCCGTACGGCCGTTCTCCGAGTCTCGCACCAGGCCCGGAGAACGGCCGTCGGACATTCACCCTCTCGATTCGGAAAGAATGCTATCGACGTCCCGATGGGGCGGTCACTGGGGAAAACACTGGTCCTGCTCCGGCGTCAGGATGCGCGCCAGCGCAGCGCCCGGTCGGCGATCCACAGCGACGCCACCGACGCCACGGCGAGGACGGCCACGTCGAGGGCGAACGTGCCGTCGATGTCCCCGGTGACGCTGTGCCGGATGGCGTCGGCGCCATAGCTGGTCGGCATGACGTAGCTGATGACGCGCAGCACGATCGGCAGGGACTCCAGCGGAATGAGCAGAGGGGCGCCGAGCAGCAGAAGGAAGTTGAGCATGTAGGTGACGATGGAGATGAGCTCGATCTTGTTGATGAGGCTGCCGATGACGAGGCCGAGCGCGGCGAGCGGCAGGGCGGTCAGTGGGTACACGAACAGCAGCGTCGGCGACAGCGTGAGTTCGATGTCGTAGAGCACCTCCACGGCGAGCAGGGAGGTGACCAGGCCGGGCGCGATGAGCAGCAGCCGGGCGGCGACGAACGCCGTCACGAAAGCCACTTTGCTGATGGGCAGCGAGGCGTAGTACATCATCGATCCCTCGGCCTTGATGGCTCCGATGCGCTGGGCGATGGCCGTGGTGCCGAGCGCGGCGATGGAGAACACGCCGGAGCCGCTGGCGATGTACAACAGGCTGGACTGGTCGGTGAGCCCGCTGCCGATGCGGGAGAAGCCGAACACCATCGTCAGCGGCATGAAGATGCCGAAGACGATGTGGACATGCCAGGACGTGCGCACGATCAGCATGTGCTCGAACCACAGGTACTTGAAGGACGTGCCGAAGGTGGCCAGCCGTGACCCGAGGGTGCGCCGGGGGACCCGGGCGGGGGCCAGGG
>NZ_VMNX01000481.1 GCF_009377235.1 Streptomyces acidicola | reverse complement strand
TCACCGTCCTGTACGGAACCCCTAGCCGCTCGGCCAGTTCGTCGGTGCGGTAGCCGTCACGGGCCTCGTCCTTCATGCCGCCGCTCCGGCGACGCGCTTCGGCGCTCTCGGGTCCTTGGTGCGACGCGGCGGGGGTGCAGACGGGCGCTTTGGCTGGGCTGGCGGCTCGTCGGGAACACCGTCGTTGTTCGCGAGGATCTCTGCAGCCAGGGCGCGGTCCGCGACGATCTCGGCGGCGACGACCCGGAAGTTTTCACCCTCTCCCGTCAGCGCGCGTGCGAGCGCGTACACGCGGGCGAGGGTGATCGGGTCGCGCCCGGCCAGGGCGTTGCGGAGGGATCCCCAGGGAATGTCGGTCTCGGCGGCGAGCTGCTGCGTCGAGGTGACGGCCAGCTCGGCCATCCGGTGCTTCACCCGGGACCTGATCAACTTGGGCATGGCGCACAGTCTGCGGGAATCTGCGGGATTATGTCAAGGGGGAGCGCGAAGAGTCCAAATGGAAGATCATCTTCGCGTTGCGCGAGCAGGCTTACGACAAGGGCGGAAGGCCGGCCTCACCGATCCGCCAATCGGGTTGATCATCACCCGTTGGGTAACAGGGCAATTACGGAAGGTTGTACAGCGTCCATGAGCGACATAGTTGGAATGGGTGCTAGACATCGCGATTGGGGTAATGCTCCTACTGCTCACCGGCGGTGTGAGCTACACCATCTACAGCATCCGGCGCCTACATCAGCGCCTCGATGCGCGGGAACAGATCCAGGCCATCCTCAGAGACGGGCCGCCGGACGACGGCGGACCGACGCCGGGCCGGCGCCTGTACCTCGTGCCGAACCCCGTGCGGGAACACCCGGTGGCCGCGAGCACGGTAGCGCTCACCGCGATCGGAATCGCGGCCGCGCTCGTCGCGTCGGCTCCCTGGTCACCCACGCCGGCGCCGCAACGCCAGCACCCGCCTGTTGCGCTGCCCACTCCGGCACCTCCGTCGAGACCTGCGCCGCCTCCAGAGGCGGCGCCCACACCACCACCCGTCACCTCGTGGCCGGCACCCGCCGCGCCCGGGACACGACGGCCCGCGCCAGTCGTCGGCTCCGCGCGCACGCCGTCCCAGCCGGCGTCCTCCAGCGCGCCCCCGATGGCCGTGCAACCGCTTCCGCCCTCAGCAGCGCCCGCTACTCCGCCGGCCAGCCCTGCGCCACCGGCGCCCCCGGCCAGCCCTCCGCCGCCGCGCGGGACCGACTGTCTCCTCCATGCGGATCTCGTCTTGCTCGACGCTTGCGTTCTGCCCGCGTGACGGTGCGCCGTGGGTAGGCCGGCGACTCCTGTCGGGACGTGGGGGCGCATTCACGTCAAGAAGCTGCGCGACAAGTCCAAGGGGCGCCCGGCCGTCTACGAGGCGCACGCCCGGTTCCGGATGGCCGATGGCAGCAGCAAACAGGTGCGCCGGCGAGGCTCCAGCTCGACGAAGGCAGAGGACAACCTCAAGGAGGCCATGCGGGACCTCAGCGCCGAAGCACGCGCGGGGGAGATCAGCAAGTACACGCGGTTCGAGAAGATCTGCTGGGCGTGGTTCGAGGACTTCGAGCTGGACTACGCGAGCGCGGGCAAGGACAACCAGACCCCGCAGCTGTACAAGTCCTACCTGCGAAACTGGATCGTCCCGGCCCTGGGCCAGCTGCAGGCGCACGAGGTGCTGCCGTCGCGCTGCGACAAGCTGGTGAGGAAGGGGCAGGCGCAGTCCTACAGCACGGCGGCATCGATCCGGACCGTGCTGTCCGCCGTGTGCGCGTACGGCGTGCGGCACGGCGCCTTCGACTTCAACCCGGTGAAGTCCATCGGGCGTCTGACCCGGCCGTCACAGAAGACGGTCAAGGCGATGACCCTGGAGCAGCGGCAGGAAATGTTCGCCGCGCTCCGGGAGTACGGCGAGAAGAAGTCGCGCGACAAGAACGGGCGCAAGCTCGGTCCGCGGTCGCAGTTCTGGCGCGACCTCCCGGACATCATGGAGGCGTTCCTGGCAACCGGCGGCCGGCTGGGGGAGATCCTCGCGCTCGACGGGGACGAGATCGAGCCGACCGCGCCGACGGTGTACCTCG
>NZ_VMNX01000480.1 GCF_009377235.1 Streptomyces acidicola | reverse complement strand
GGTCGTGGCCGGCGGCCGTTCGGGTTCGGGGTCGAACTCACGCTCCAGTTCGGTGGAGAGCCCGCATCCGCTCGCGCACAGCGCCAGCACGCCGACGAGGAGGGCGTACCGGGACGGGGTGCGGCGTATCGCGATCACGCGCCGATCCTCGCACGCGCCCTCCGCGGAAGGGTTCACTCCGCCTGCCCGCGTGCCGCCACCAGCCCCGACTCGTAGGCGAACACGACGAGCTGGGCCCGGTCACGGGCGCCGAGCTTCGTCATGGCGCGGCTCACATGGGTCTTGGCGGTGAAGGGGCTGATGACCATGTGCGCGGCAATCTCCTCGTTGGTCAGCCCGCGCGCGGCGAGTGCGGTGACCTCGCGTTCGCGACGGGTGAGGCAGTCCAGACCAGGTGCGGTGGCCCGGTCCGGGGGCCGGGACACGAACTCGCCGATCAGCGTCCGCGTCACCGACGGCGACAGCAGCGCGTCGCCGCCCGCCACGACCTCGATGGCCTGGAGCAGGTCGGCGGGCTCGGTGTCCTTGAGCAGGAAGCCGCTGGCGCCGGCGCGCAGGGCCTCGAAGACGTACTCGTCGAGGCCGTAGTTGGTGAGGATCACGACGCGTACGTCGGCCAGGTCCGGGTCGGCGGCGATGCGGCGGGTGGCCTCGATGCCCGTCATCACCGGCATCTGGACGTCGATGAGCGCGATGTCCGGGACCTCGGCGCGTACGAGAGTCAGCGCCTGCGCGCCGTCGGCGGCCTCGCCCACCACCTCGATGCCGTCCTCGGCGTCGAGCAGGGCGCGGAAGCCGGCGCGCATGAGGGCCTGGTCGTCGACAAGCGCGACCCGGATCGGACACCGGCTCGCTTCCCCCGGGACACCGCTCACGCCACCTCCCTCGCGTCGGCCAGCGGCAGGCGCACCCGCACCGAGAAGCCGCCCTCAGGGCGCGGTCCCGCGTCCAGCGTGCCGCCGACGGCGGTGACGCGTTCGCGCATGCCGGTGAGTCCGATGCCCGGCGTGTGCGGTCGGGACGGGTCCGCGCAGCCGTCGTCGTCCACGCGTATCTCCAACTCCTGGCCCCCGTAGGCGAGCCGGACGGAGACCTTGGCCGGCCCGGCATAGCGTGCGGCGTTCGTCAGGGCCTCCTGGACGATGCGATAGGCGGCCCGGTCCAGGGCCGCCGTCAGCGGACGCTCCTCGCCGGTCACCGTCAACTCGACGGCGAGGCCCGCGGCGCGTGCCCGCTCGACGAGGAGCGCGGGCGTGCCGGTCGGCTCGTCCGTGCGCAGCACCTCCAGCGTGGCCCGCAGTTCGCGCATGGCCTCGCCGCCGGCCTCCTGGATGGCGAGGAGCGCGGGCGGCACGTCCTCGCCGCGCTTGCGGGCGAGATGGACGGCGACACCGGCCTGGAGCTTGACGATCGAGATGCTGTGTGTGAGTGAGTCGTGCAACTCCCGGGCTATACGCAGGCGCTCCTCACCCGCGCGGCGCAGGGCGGACTCCTCCCGGGTGCGTTCCGCCTCCAGCGCCCGCTGTTCCGTCTGGCGCAGGTACGCCTGCCAGTTACGGTCCGCGAGCCCTGTCGCGACGGCGCACAGGAACCAGCCGACGAGCAGCAGCACGCGCTCGATGATCTCCTCGGTCCTGGGTCCCGTGGCGAGATATCCGGCCAGGAACACGCCGCTCGCGGCCGCCGCCACCGCGCGGTGCCCCACGCGCGCGGCGGTGTGCACGGCGGCGAGCACGGGGAGGGCGGACAGGACGCCGGGATGGGCGTGCAGGACGTACGCCGTCATGGCCCCCGTGGTCACGGCGAGGACCGTACGGGGCGCTCGCCGGTATCCGGCAAGGGCCAGCGAGCCCAGGGCGATCAGCAGGTGGTCGAGCACCGTCGTGCCGGTGTCGAACGCGGCCGAGGTCATGACGAGGGCGCCGACGACGACGGCGAGCGTCACGTCGGCCAGGCGCCTGCGCATGCCCTGGTCCGGTTGCATGCAGGGCACGTTAGCCCCCGCCACCGACAGTCGCGTCAGCCCTGTGGACGGCTCCGCGGCTACTCCCCACGGAGTAGTTCCCGACGGGCGCCACCCCGTGGCCTCAGCCGCGAGTGACTCCGGCCGTACGACGCGCCGGCCCACCGACCGGAGCGAGGGTTTCGAGCACGCCAGGAACCCGTCGAGCTCCGAGGAGCCCCGCATGCCCACCCCCTTCCGC
>NZ_VMNX01000047.1 GCF_009377235.1 Streptomyces acidicola | reverse complement strand
CGGATAGGGGCCACAGGCGCCGATCGGCAGCAACGGCTCGACCAACGCCCACTCGTCGTCGCTGAGTTCACGCCTCGCCACACGAGAGTTGTACCAGCAGGTGATCACGACTCCGTACAGGCCCTAGGCCCTGTCGTCAAACTCCCGCCGTCCGCCCGAAGGGCGGGCCCCGCGGCGTCTGGTGCGTGCGATCGCAAGGCGCCGGAAAGTCCTCGTAGCGGAGCTACTAGGGCTTTCTGGTAACGCGGCGAGCGTGCGGGGCGGGCCGGCGGTGCCTCGGGCCCGGCCGTCAGGATTCGTTCGTCTCCGCCGTCGGGTCGGGCTGCGCCGGGCGGAAGCCCCACTCGGCGGCCTTGGCGACCGCCTCCAGCTGGGATCGTGCGTCCAGCTTCTCCAGGATTCCGCGTACGTGGGTACGTACGGTGGCGTAGCTGATGGTCAGACGGTCGGCGATGGCACGGTTGTCGACGCCCTGGGTCATCAGGGCGAGGATCTCCTGTTCCCGGCTGGTGAGGCTCTCCAGCCGTTCCGTCTGCTGGGCGAAGACCCTGGTGCTCTCGCGGTGCCGGGCGAGGACCTCCATGAGGGTGCGGGCGGGGATGAGGGTTTCGCCCGCGGCTGCCGCGCGGATGGCGGAGGCGATCTCGTCTCCGCCCGCCGACTTGAGCAGGTATCCGCTCGCGCCCGCCTCGACCGCGGCCAGGAGGGCGGCGTCGCTGGTGTCGGCGCTGAGAAAGACGACCGCGACGGTGGGGTCGAGGGCACGGATGCGGTCCGCCGCCTCGGCTCCGGTGCCGTCGGGGAGCCGGTAGTCGATCAGCGCCACCTCCGGGTCCAGCTGCTCCGTCATGGGCACCGCCTCGGCGACCGAGTCGGCCCAGCCGACCACGGTCAGGTCGTCGTACTCGTCGAGCAGGGCCCACAGCCCCTCCGCCACCACCCGGTGGTCCTCGACGAGCAGCACCTTGGTGAGGTCGGGCGCGCTCTTCATGGCTCGGTGTGCCGTTCCGGGGGGCCGCTGTTCTCGTCCCGACAGAATTCCGTGGGAGGCAACGGAGCCTCGGCGAGCGGCACCCAGAACTCGACGGTCGTACCGGCCCCCGGCTGGCTCTCCACGCGGCTCCAGCCACCCGCCAT
This sequence comes from Streptomyces acidicola, assembly GCF_009377235.1. Taxonomy (GTDB): domain Bacteria; phylum Actinomycetota; class Actinomycetes; order Streptomycetales; family Streptomycetaceae; genus Streptomyces; species Streptomyces acidicola. Next base: position 46,140 of record NZ_VMNX01000047.1, on the reverse strand, counting down.
CTGCGCCCGCTCATGGATGAGGGTGAGGCCCAGGTGGCCGGGACGGGACTCCACCTCCATCGGGTCGTAGCCCACGCCGTCGTCGACGATCCGCATCAGGCAGCCGTCGTCCACGCCCAGCAACTGCACGCGGACGGTCTTCGCCCGCGCGTGCTTGGTCACGTTCATCAGGGCTTCCTGTGCGGTCCGGTAGATCAGCACCATCGTCTCGACGGGCAGCACGGCCTGCAGCCGGTCCTCGAACTTGTAGTGGGTGCCGGTCTCGGCGCGCATGCGGTCCAGATACGTCTGCAGGGCCGTGGCCAGGCTGCCGTGCTCCAGGCTGGAGGGCCGCAGGTCGAAGATCAGTTGCCGCAGGCGGCTGAGCGACAGTTTCAGGGTCTCGTCCAGCCTGTCCATCACCTGCACGTCCTTGGGGTCCGTCAGCCGCCCGCGCAACTGCTGGAGGCGCAGGCCCACGGCGGTGATGACCTGGATGGTGTCGTCGTGGATGTCGGCGGCTATGCGCCTGCGTTCCTCCTCCTGGGCGTGGATGAGATGGCTGAGCAGGGCCTGCCGGTCCCGGCCGGTTCCCTCCATGAGTTCCAGACTGCGTTCGAGGACGAACTGGGCGCGCTGCACCTCGGTGATGTCCCGGACGGTCAGCACGGTGAACACGCCGTCCGGGGTGCGCAGCGGGCTGACGCTCACATCGGCGGGGAACTGCTTGGTGTCCTGGCGCCGGCCGACCAGTTCCACGCTGTGGCCCGCCCGTTCCTGCCAGGGCTCGGTCCAGTCCCGCAACGAGACGGTCAGCGGCTGGTCGGGCAGCAGCGTCTCGACGAGCATGCCGAGCAACTGCTCCCGGGTGTACCCGAACAGGGTCTCGGCCCGGGGGCTGGCCTGGCGGACACGGCCCTCGGCGTCCAGGAGCAGCATGGCGTCCGGCGAGGAGTCGACGAGCTGGCGCAGCCGGTCCCCGCTCGCGCCGGCCTCGCTGAGGTCCGTCACGTACACCACGTAGCGCGGGCGCCCGTTCCGCAGCCGGCCGCCGACGATCCGCGCGGGAAACTCGGTGCCGTCCCGACGCAGCCCCGGAGTCGCCGACGTGGGTGCGATCAGCTGTCCGGCGGCCGTCGCGGCACCCGGATGCTCGGGCAGCAGGTCACGCAGCCGCTTGCCGCGCATCTCGGCGCCGCTGTAGCCGAACATGTGCCGGGCCTGGGCGTTGGCGAGTTCGACGCGGTCCTGGGCCCCGGTGACGAGCACGCCGCACGGGGCCTGTTCGAGCAGGTCCAGGCACGCCTTCTCGTCGACGCGCGGGGCCGCGGTTCTCACGCCGGGGCCGGACAACGGCCTCGGCTGCCGCTTCAGGGGTTCCAGGCAGGCCTCGACGAGCTTGGCCGACATGCTGAACTGGCCGCGGGCCGCACGGGTGATCGCCTCCAGGATCTCCTCCGCGGGCGCGCCCTTGACCAGGTAGCCGACGGCTCCGGCGGCCAGGACCTGCAGCACGGTCTCGCTGTCCGCGTAGGCGGACAGGGCCAGGATCCTCGTGTCCGGTGCGCGGTCGCGCAGGGTCCGTATGGTGCCCGCGGCGTCGCCCTCGGGCATCTGCACGTCCAGGACCAGGACCCTCGGGCGCGTCCGGCCCACCGCCGACACGGTCTGCTCGTGGTCGGCGGCCAGGCCGACGAGTTCGAAGGCCGGGTACGACCCGATCAGGTCCGCGAGCGCATCCCGGACCTCGGCGTCGTTGTCGGCCACCATGACGGGGATTCGGTGGTTCATGGCCGGCGGCTCCCCCCGAGTACGGCGTCCGGCAGGTGGTGGGTGCCGAGCTGGTCGCGTCGGCACACGCCCAGGAACGGCATGACGGAGGCGACCGGGGCGATCAGGGTGTCGTAGTGGCCGCCGATCCGGTCGCAGACGGCGATCGCCATCACCGCGTCCCAGACCGCCGCCCAGAAGGCCCAGTCGTGCCGTTGGTGGCTCTGTGCCGTGTCCAGGGCGGCCCGGCGGGCCACGGACGCCGCCACGAGGATGCGGTAGCGCTCCTCGTCGGTCGTGGTGTGCCGGACCTCTGCCCATGCCTCGGCACGGGTCTGGCTGGAGGTCTGCCGCCACACGCCGGCCACGCGGTCGATCTCCTGGGGCGACAGGTCCTCGATGTGGGTGAGGAACTGAAGGACTCTTCGGGAATTTGGCCCAAAAATGGTAGTCATGGTGCACTCCATGATGTTTCTACCCACAACTATGGAACACCGGGGTGCCTGACGGGCCGCCTCGGGAGCTTGCAGTTCGGGCATCTCCGGCGAGGCAGCCCACAGGCCCTGGGCTACTGGCCTTGAGTGCCCTGGTCCCCTTGGTTTCCGCCTTGATCCCCGCCTTGGTTTCCGCCCTGGTCTCCGCCTTGGTTTCCGCCCTGATCCCCGCCCTGATCCCCGCCCTGGTCTCCGCCTTGGTCGCCGCCCCCGCCTTGGTCACCGCCCTGGTCTCCGCCGCCCCCGCCGCCGCCCCCGCCGTCGCCCTGGCCCTTGGAGTTGTTGATTCCCGCCTGGGCGGTGCTGCCGCTCTTCAGACCGACGAGCTTGAAGGTCACGCCGCTCTCGTCCGCCGCGGTGAGCCGGTAGGAGCCCGCGGGCCCTGCCTTGCCCCGGCTGTCCACCTGGAAGGTCGCGATCTTCCGTCCGCCGCCGCTTTCGTTGCCACCGACGTACAGGGCCACCTCTTCGTTCGGGGCGAAGCCGCTGACGTAGAAGCTCAGCGTGGTGCCCGCGCGGCCGCCGTAGGTGCTGGGCTCCGCGGACGGGGTGTACGGCATCACGCGGAACGCCGAGTTCGCCTTCGCCCGCGACTGCTCACCGACCAGGAGGAGGCTCTGCTTGCCCTTCAGACCGAACGGCACCTCGAACGCGACATCCTGGATCCGGCCCCGCCCATCGGCGTTGGAGGTGAAGGCCGGGACACCTGAGGCGCTGTTGATGTAGATGAGCACGCGCTCGTCCGGTGCGAACCCCCGCGCGCTCACGGTCAGTTTCTGCGCGGCCTTGACGGCCCACGGCGTGGACTTGACCGTGGGGTACAGCCCCAGCATCTGGAACGGGGCCGTTGCCGTGATCTTGCTCTTCTGGCCGACCAGCACCAGGGTGCTGGGGCCCACCGGGGCCACCCCCACCTTGATGCTCGCCTGGCCTATGCCGCCCGACGAGTCGGCGCGCAGCGTGGTGACGGGTTCGCCGCTGACGCGTCCCCAGTACACCGCGATCGACTCCCCGGCAGTGAAGCCGCGACCGGACAGCGACACCGTGTCGCCCGGCTTGCCGACCGCCTTGTTGATCGCCACGGTTCCGATCCCGCCCCCGCTGACCACCTGCGCCTCGGCCGTCTTCCCGGGCCTCTTGGCGGTGCCGCCGCGCTCCTGGGCGACCACGGTCGTGGGCGCGCTGCCCGAGTTCTGCGGCAGGCGGACCTGCGCTACGAACGCGCCGGACCCGTTGGACTTGACCGTCGCGGCCGGCTTGCCCGCCGCACCGGGCTTCTGGCCGCCCTCCAGCCGGAGGTCCACGGTGGCCATCGCACTGAAGCCCGCGCCCTGGACGGTCACCTTGCCGCCCGGCGCGGCCCGGCCCTGACCGACCACGATGATGGGCTGCTTGCTGCCGAAGTTGACCTCCTTCGTCGGACGGCCCTCGGGCCTCTCGGCCTCGTGGGTCTCGGACTTCTTCGCGCCTCCTCGCTCACCGGTGGTACTGAGAGCACCGCCGAAGCCGCCGGTCCGGACGACCACCTGCGCCAGAGATCCGACGACCGCGAGGATGATGACAGCCATCAGGACCTGCTTCACACCGAAACGCTTCTTCTTGTCGGGACCGCCGGGGACGTTCTTTTCCTCGTTCTCAGGCACGATCCCGTTCTCGTTCTCAGGCACGACCTTCACCTCCCGCCCTGAGGCTATTCCACCCGGTAGATTTCCAGCTTGATATCGCCGCGTTGGATGTACCAGACCCTCTTCGAATTGCGCAGGCCCTGGAGGATCCAGTTCTCCCGGCCATCACCGTTGTTGTCGTCGATGGACTTGCGCATCTTGTTCGACATGATGATGTAGTCGATGTTCTGCCATTTCTTGCGGAACAGTTTGTCCCGCACGGCCGGGTCGGACGCAGCATTCCAGTGGGAATGCGCATACGGATAGAACGGGCGCACATCGTGCAGCATCATCCATATGTCGTCGTCCGTGATGATCCTCGCGTCGGGCGGGATGTGTTTGCGTATCCACTCGACCTGTTGCCCCTGCAGGGCGGTCAGGTTGAGCTTCGGGTCGTACTGGTCCGCAAGTTTCACGCGTCCTTCGGTGTTCGTCGTCATGAGGTATCCCGAGGTCGGTGACATGATCAGCAGGGCGATGACGAAACAGGGCAGCCCGACCCGCAGCCCGCGATAGACCGGGCCACCCTGCTTCAGCATGGGACGCATCCACTTCATCACCCGGTCCGTCGCCATTCCGATGTTGATGGCGAACATCGGAATCAGCGGAGCCACGTAGAAGTCCAGGACCACGCTGCCTCGCAGCAGGTAGAAGAAGTAGCCGAAAGAGAGCGCCCCACTGATCAGGAAACCCAGATCGCGATTACGGTCCTTCAGGCCCCAGAGCAGGCACAGGGCCATGGCGACCACTCCGACGTACAGGAAGAAAGCGTCCCGGAAAAGCCAGCTCTGGTACAGGAGCCCTTCGTGACTGAACAGTTTTCCCTCGGTGCGGTTTACCTGCCACCAGGCGGTGTAGAGGAGCGATACGTGCTCGGTGGGTGGGCTGTTCAGATTGAAGCTGAGTCCGCTCGGCAGGAGCTCGTTCTTGAGCGTCGCGTACATGAGGTACCCGCCGACCGGAATCAGCATCGTGAACGGCCAGAACATCTGCGTGAACCGGAGGTTGGACGTGCCCTTGATCCTGCGGTGCAGGAGATACAGGAAGGCCGGAACGAAGAAGAGAGCGTTCTCCTTGGTGATCAGGCCGATCCCCAGGGCCATCCCGCCCCCGACGGCGTCCTTGATACGGAACTCCGGGCGCAGCAGGGCGAGCAGCCCCAGCAGCACCCAGAACATCATCATGTTGTCCAGCAGGACCTGACGCTGGAAGTAGACGGCCAGCGGAGAGACGTTGTAGAAGAAGGCGGACACCGAGGCGGCCAGCACACTGCCGGACAGCCTGCGGGTGACCTCGAACAGCAGGTAGACGCTGGCGATGTGCACCAGCAGCATCAGGAACCGGCCGGTGTTGATCGCGTTGCCGAAGGTCTCGAACTGCTTCGGCAGCGGATACGCCCACCCGGCGAGGGTGATCCAGCCGCCCGGAGCGTGGTCGTAGGAGTAGGTGTACGGGGAGAGTCTGGTCTCCCGTATCAGCGACCACGCCCGCTGCATGTAGATGCCCTCGTCGGTGAGGTACAGCGGGTACTGGAACAGATGCCAGGCGTGCGTGACGAGCCCGGTGACCATGGCGAAGACCAGCGACATCCTGCCCTTCCGCCCCAGCGGGGGGAAGCGGCCTTTCGCCACGGACAGGTTCTCGTCCGGGCGCTGCTCGGCCTGCGCGGTGGTCTCGGGTGACGCGGCGGTCTCGGCCGGTGCCGTGGCCCCGTCCGGCGCCCCGGCCTTCTCGTGGACCACACTGAGCCGCGGTTTCTGCTGATCATGCGACACGGGACTCAGCTCCCTCGGCCTGGGCCCGGTGGGCGCCTACGTGCGCTGTCTTCTCCCAGTCGTGCCGCCCCTGCATCTGCCTCCGCATGGCGCGCATCGCGGCGTAGCACAGGACCAGTTGGTACGGGTACCAGGCGAGGGCCATGCGGAACACGGTGCTCGACGTCGCCTGCAGCCCGTGGGCTTCGGCGAACTCGTACAGTCCGACCACCGCGGTCAGGAAGTGCGCCACGAGCATCAGCACGGGCAGGTACGAGATGAGCGCGACCAGCACCGGCACCTTGAAGAGGAGGATCATGCCGAGGGAGAACAGCAGATACACGCCCAGCAGCGCCTGCCCGTGCGGGAAGGCCAGCACATAGAAGGCGAGCCAGCGCTGTTTGCGGGTGGGCATCTGTTTCCAGGTGCCCTTGCGCAGGGTCTGCATGAAGCCCTGGCTCCACCGGGTGCGCTGGCGGATGAAGTGGCCGAGCGTGGGCGGGGTTTCCTCCTTGGTCACGTAGCGGTCGTCGTAGACGACCCGCACCCGTTCCCCCGCGGCGGAGACCCTCAGGCCCAGGTCGGCGTCCTCGGTGAGGTTGTGCTCGTCCCAGCCGCCGAGGCGCACCATCAACTCCCGTGTGAAGAACACCGTGTTGCCGCCGAGCGGGATGGACCCCCAGCGGGCGTGGTAGTGCAGACGGCTCTTGAACCAGAAGAAGTACTCCAGGACGTTCAGCGCGGAGTACCAGGTGGACTGATAGTTCATCAACTGCACGCCGGCCTGGACGACATTGACCTCGTCCTGGATCATCACGGTGTTGACCAGGTCGAAGATCGCGGGGTGGATGTCGTCCTCGGCGTCGAAGATGGTCACCACGTCGTGGCTCGTGTGCGGCAGAGCGGCGTTGAGCCCGTGCGGTTTGTTGATCGGCTTGTCGTCGAAGACGATGACCTCGACGTTGTGCAGCCCCTCCCGGCCGAGTTCCTCGATCTTCTCCTCGGCCTTGGCGATGGTTCCGGTGTCGTCGGCCGAGCAGATCACGAAGACCTCCAGCAGATCGTCCGGATAGTCGGCGCGCACCACTCGCTCGATGGTCGTCTGGATGACGTCCTCTTCATGCCGTGCGGGCAGCAGCACGCTGAACGACAGCTGCGGCGGCAGGAAGGTCTCCGGTGCCGCTGCCTTCCGCTCGGCACCGGGCTGGTCCCAGGTGTAGAGCATCAGATAGAGCACATGGGCCGACTGCACGGTGAGCAGGACGGAGATCAGGACCAGTCCTGAGTTCAGGAGGAAGGTCATCGATTCCTCCCCCAGGTCCCGTGCCACACCCAGAGCGCGCTGGAGGTGTAGTTGACCGCGAAGGCGACGCCGATGGCGACCACGTTCGCGAGCACGAGATGGCGTCCGCCGTGCACCAGGGCCCACAGGACCAGCACGTTGACGGCGAGGCCGGCGAGCATGGACGCGTTGAACTTGCCGAACCGCTTCAGTGAGAGGGCTCGCATCCCGAAGGTCCACCGGTCGTTCAGCACGTAGTTGTGGATGACGGCCAGTTCGACGGCCGCGGCCGAGGCAACGACGAGCGGCACGCGCAGCAGACGGTGAAGTGCGTACAGCGCTACCGTGTTCACAACCGCACCCGCGCAACCGACCAGCGCGAACCTCAGCATGCGGCTTGCGGCAAGTCCTCGGAACCTGCCGACGCGCGCCGGGGACTCGGGAGGACTCCCGGAGGATTCTCCGTCTGATGTGCGCGGCACGTCGGCTCGTACGGGTGCCGTCCGAGAGCGGTGCATCAGGTGCATCGCGACTCCTCCAAGCGAAGAGAATGCCCCTCGGTCCCGCGCGGCGAGACCACCGCAGACCAGCGTGCGCTCATGGACGGTCGCGTACATCACGTGAACGGGTGAGGGGTCTTCCCCGCCTTCGGGGGAGGCGTCGGCTCCCCCATTTGGGGGAGAGAGGGCCAGTCGGCCTCAGGTATCGGGCTCACCGGGCCCTCGCGATCCCCCGAAGAGGGGACCAGCTTCTCCCCCATTCGCGGGTGCAATGCCTCGCGCGGGCCCCGGACCATGGGCGGGCAGGCGAGTTCCCGCCGGGTGCTCCGGTCGGGAGCCCGGGCCGGAACGGCCGGGGCCGCCCCATCACCGCGGCCCGGCCCCACATCCACCAGCACCAGGGAGCTTCTGACGGATCTCCGTGGAAGAAGGAGCGGCGTTCGGTGCGTGCTCTCGGCGCTCGGCGCGGAGGGCGTGCCGGGCGTCGCGACGCCGCGGAGATCCGTCAGAAGCCCCCTGGGGGTAGCAGGGGTAGGTGCTTCGCCATGACAGGACGTACAACCTCGGGCTCCGCGCTCGCCGGACGCGCCCTGGCCGCCGTCGCGGCGCTGGCGCTCACTCTCGCCATGCCGGGTAAGGCGGCTCCGGCGGTCTCCGGGGCGCTCCGCGACTCCGAGTGGGCTCTGACCTCGCTCAAGGCCGAACAGGCATGGAAGATCACCAAAGGTGAGGGCGTGACGGTCGCGGTGATCGGCACCGGGGTCGACGCGTCCCATCCTGACCTCAAGGGCCGCGTCATCAGTGGCTCGGACGTCTACAACACGCGCGACGAGGGCAGCGAGGCGTTCCAGGGCACCTACGCCGCGGGCATCATCGCCGGAACCGGCCGCAACTACCGCGGCGACGGCCTGGTCGGGCTCGCTCCCGAGGCACGCATACTTCCCTTCCGGGTCTTCCTGGACAACACGAGCCCCACCAACGCGACCGCGAAGTCGATCAGGTCGGCCGCGCGTCAGGGAGCCCGGGTCATCGACGTCACTGTGGGCTTCCGCCGTTCGAGCCCCGCCCTGAAGGCGGCGGTCGAGTACGCGGTCCGGCAGGGCGCCCTGGTCGTGGCCGGTGCGGGCGACACCGGCGGGACCGGCAACGCGCAGACCTACCCGGCCGCGTACCCGGAAGTCCTCTCGGTCACCGCCATCGACAAGAAGGGCGCTCTCTGGCCGGACGCCCACCGCGGCAAGCAGGTGGACCTGGCCGCACCGGGCGTCGACATCCTGACCACCGCCCGGAACGACGACTACTGGACCGGTTCCGGTACCGGGTTCGCGGCGTCCTGGGTGTCGGCCTCCGCCGCGCTGGTGCGCGCCCAGCACCCGAAGTGGACCGTGGACCAGGTCACACGGCGGCTGACCGAGACCGCCACCCCCCGGGGCCGGGGCCAGGGCTCCGCGGTCGTCGCCCCCGCGGCGGCGCTGCCGCAGCGGGCGGCCCTGTCCGACTCCGCGTCCACGGTGTCCGCCGACAAGGGCGCCGCTGCCGCCCGCTCCTCGGACACGGGACCGATCATGGTGGTGTCGGCCGCGACGGGCGCGCTGATCGTGCTGGCCGCCCTCTCCTGGTTCCTGATCCGGCGCACTGTGTCGACCACGGACGACGACTGACGGCGGCAGCGGCTTGTACACCTCTGCCTCCGCGTACACGCGCCCCGGAGCACCGGACCCGGGGCGCGCGTATCAGCACGCCTGGCGGGTGCGGATGACGGCTCTGCTGTCCGCTCTCGGCCTGCTGGTGACCTTGGCGACGGCGGCGACCACCGCGCCGTTCTTCTCCGCTCCAAGCATCGGTGCCGCGGCGCCGCTCGTCCTGCCGCCGCCTCGTTTCCCCGCCGACACGCGCCTCTACACCGACCCCGACACTCCGGCCGCCCTCTGGGTGCACGAGAACGCCGGGGACCCCCGGGCGGCCGTCATCGCCAGGCGCATCGCGGACCGGCCGCAGGCGTCCTGGTTCACAGACCCGGACCCGTTGAGGGTGACGGAGCAGGTGCGGACGGTGATCGACGCAACCCGGACCCGGGACACGCTGCCGGTCCTCGTCGCCTACGCGGTGCACCGCCGTGACTGCTCCGGACACAGCAGCGGCGGCACCGGGGACCCCACCGCCTACCGGGAGTGGATCAGTGCCTTCGCCCGGGGAATCGGCCCCGGCCGCGCCGCGGTGATCCTCGAACCGGACGCCCTCGCGCTCGCCGACTGCCTCAGCCCCCGGGACCGGCGGGAACGATACGCGGCCCTGGCCTACGCGGGCCGTGTGCTCCACCGCGAAGCCCCGAACGCCCGGGTGTACTACGACGCGGGCAACTCCGCCTGGCACCCCGCGCGGACCATGGCCGACCGGCTCCGGCGCGCCGACGTGACCCGCTACGGGGACGGCATATCCCTGAACGTGTCGAACTTCAACAGGACGGATGACGAGATCCGCTACGGCCTCGCGGTGATCGGGGACCTGGCCGAAGCCCGGCTGTCCATGGTGATCGACACGAGCCGTAACGGTGCCGGACCGATCCGGGGCCATCACCCCTGCGATCCGCCGGGCCGGCGTCTCGGCCATGTCCCCACCACCGACACCGGTGTCCGTGGGGTCGACGCCTATCTGTGGGTGAAACCGCCGGGCCAGGCCGACGGCTGCGCCGCGGCCCCGGGGACGTTCGACGCGCAGTACGCCTACCTGCTGGCCCGCTGACCCGTTGAGCCGCTGACTCGCTGAGTCGCTGACCTGCGCGCTCCGGGCGGCACAGGGCTGCGTGCAGCACCGCGAACGCCGCCATCACCAACCGATCCACAGCCACATCAAAGAGCTCAAAACGGCCGAATTCGGGCTACCTCAATTGAGGTAGCCCGAATTCGGCCGTTTGGCGTGCGCGGATTTCGATCCGTCGTACGTCGATTCGGGAGGGGCCTCTTTTCTAGCCTTCTGGGCATGGCAGAAAAACGCTCGAAGGAGTTCCCCGCCCGTGAAAAGAGTTCTCGTCGTGGAGCCCCATCCGCAGGTAATGGCTGCTCTCGCAGATCTCGTCACGGAAGCGCCGGGATGTGAACTCATGGGCGCAGTGGCCACCGTCTGTGAGGCAATTTCGCTGGTCAGCGGAGTAAGCCCGGACGTGGTCCTGGTCGACACGGACACGCCGCACTGGCCGTACTGGCCGTCGCATCAACTCGGCAAGGCGCTCGCCGCACTCCTCCCCATGGCCGTTCTCGTCTTCATTTCCACGGCCACGGAGCCGTACACGGAGTGCCCGGAAGCGTCGGCGACCACGCCCCCCATCAGCATTCTCAAAACTGCCGTACCCGAATTCCTCAGGAGTATTACCGCATGAATTCCCCCATGGAAAACCAGGCCGAACCGACCACGACCGCGACCGAAAAGAAGCGAGGTCTCAGCCGCCGCATGATTCTCGGCGCCGCAGGGGCGGCCGTCGCGGTTGCCGCCGTCGGAGGGACCGTCTCCGCGTTTACGATGGATTCCGTGAAGAGCGGCAGCAGCTCCAGCGCCGAGGCCGGGAGCCAGGGCCCGCTGCGCACCTCCGGGGCCAACATCGTGGACTCCAAGGGCAAAACGGTGACCCTGACCGGCGTCAACTGGTTCGGCCTGGAGACCGGCACTTTCGCACCGCACGGCCTGTGGACGCGCAACCTCGACTCCATGTTCCAGCAGATGGTCGACACCGGGTTCAACACGCTCCGGCTGCCTTACTCCAACGAGCTCTTCGACGCCAAGAGCAAGCCCAACGGCATCGACCTCAAGCAGAACCCGGATCTCAAGGGGCTGAACGGGCTCCAGCTCATGGACAAGGTCGTCCAGAGCGCCACCAAGCACGGGCTGATGGTCATTCTCGACCAGCACCGCCCGGACCAGTGGGGTCAGAGCGAGCTCTGGTACACCGACAAGCTCCCCGAGAGCAAGTGGCTGTCCGACTGGAAGATGCTGGCCCAGCGGTACAAGAACAACGACCTGGTCATCGGCGCCGACCTGCACAACGAGCCGCGCGGCCAGGCCACCTGGGGCGACGGCAACCCCAAGACCGACTGGAAGATGGCCGCCGAGAAGGCCGGCAACACGATCCACTCGGTCAACCCCAACTGGCTGATCTTCGTCGAGGGCAACGACAAGTACAAGGACGAGACGACCTGGTGGGGCGGCGAACTGCGCCACGTCAAGGAACACCCGGTGAAGCTCAAGGAAGCCAACAAGGTCGTGTACTCCCCGCACGAGTACGGACCGGGTGTCTACAACCAGAACTGGTTCATGGACAAGGACTTCCCCAACAACATGCCGGCCTTCTGGGACAAGCACTGGGGCTACCTGAAGAAGGACAACACCGCTCCGCTGATGCTCGGTGAGTTCGGCGGCAGGAAGTCCACCGGCAACAGCACCGAGGCCGTCTGGCAGCAGAGCCTGATGAAGTACCTGAAGAAGAACGGCATCAGCTACACCTACTGGTCCTGGAACCCGAACTCGGGCGACACCGGTGGCGTCCTCAAGGACGACTGGAAGACCCTGGACCCGGGCAAGAAGGCGCTGCTCGGGGACTACCAGGCACCGCTGCTGAAGGGTAAGCCGGAGAACTCGTCGAAGTAAGCCGAAGTAACTCGGAGTAAGTCGAAGCAAGTCGGAGCAATCCGACGTACACCCCGGAATGACGTACGCCCGAAGTGACGTGCACCCGGAGTGAGCGGCGAGAGGCCGCGGGCGAGAGGCCCGCGGCCTCTCAGCCGTGTCCGCCCGCTTCTGCCCGGCCGATCGCCCAGGCCGCGTTGACCAGGCCGATGTGACTGAGCGCGTGCGGGAAGTTGCCGCGCAGCTGACCGTCGTCCGGGTCCGCCTCCTCGGCCAGCAGCCCGACGTCATTGGCGCAGGAGGCCGCCCGCTCGAAAACCGCCCGCGCGTCCGCGACCTCGCCCATCAGGGCGAGCGCGTGGGCGAGCCAGAAGGTGCACATGAGGAAGGGACCCTCCCCGCCCGCCGGGCCGTCGCCGAGGCCCTGTACCAGTCCCTCGTCGAAGCGCTGTCCGTCGTCGAGGCGCTGACAGCGGTGGACCAGCCCGCTCGGGCCGGTCAGCCGCTCCCGTACGGCGGCGACCGTGGCCCGCGCCCGCACGTCACCGGGCGATGTGAAGCCGGTGATCGGCAGCATCAGCGCGGAGGCGTCCAGCACGGCGGATCCGAACGCCTGGCTGTACGCCCCCGCCCGGTCGCTCCAGCCGTACGCCTCGATCGCCACGCGGATGCCGGCGCGGGCCGCGGTCCAGGCGCGCACCCGGGCGGTGGCCTGGAGTTCGTCGGCCAGGGCGATGGCGCGGTCGAGCGCGACCCAGCACATGAGCTTGGAGTACAGAAAGTGCTGCGGGTGGCCGCGGAACTCCCAGATGCCGTGATCCGGCTGGGGCCAGTGCACCGCGGCCGCGTCGGCCAGGCTCGTCAGAAACCGCCGTCCGTCCGCGTCGAGCCGGTGCAACCGGCCACGCAGCCGGTACGCGGCGTCCAACAGCTCGCCGTAGATGTCGAGCCGGCGCTGACGCCACGCGTCATTGCCGACGCGCACGGGCCGGCTGCCGCCCCAGCCGGCCAGATGGTCGAGTGTGCGCTCGGTCAGCTCCCGTTCGCCCCCGACCCCGTAGACCGCCTGGAGGGGGTGGCCGTCGGCGGGGCCCTCCGCGGAAGCGGTCCGCGCCATCCAGGCGAAGAACGCCTCCGCCTCCCCCGGACAGGCGGCCACCGACAGCGCGTGCAGGGCGAAGGAGGCTTCCCGCACCCAGGAGAACCGGTGGTCCCAGTTGCGCTCGCCGCCCGCCGCCTCGGGCAGCGATGTCGTGGGTGCCGCGACGACCGCGCCGGTCGGGGCGAACGTGAGCGCCTGGAGCACCTGGCCGCTCCGGCGGACCGCCTCCCGCCACGGTCCCTCGTACCGCTGGTTCCGCGCGGCCCAGGACCGCCAGGCGTCGAGCGTGGTGGCCAGAGCCGCCTCGATCTCGGCCTGGGTCCACAGCCTCCGCCGGGCGCCGGCCGGCACGTACTGCAGGGCGAAACCGGCCCGGTCCCCGGCGTTCAGCGCCAGCTGTCCGCGGGCCGTGGCGGCCCGCCCCTGGAGCCGCACCGGTGAGGACAGCAGAAGCGATCCGGAACCGAACGGGCAGAGCAAACCCCCGTCGGCGGGCGCCAGCAACGGCCGTACGGCGCCGTACTCCGGCCGCGGAACGTACTCCACCGCCATCCTGACCGACCCCCGGGTGCACTCCACCACCCGCAGCAGCGTGTGCGGCACCTCCCGGCCGAGGTCACGGCCACTCGCGCACGCCCCCACCTGCAACGCGTCGGTCACCACGACCGTGCCGGTGTCGGTCCGGAACTCCGTACGCAGCACCATCGACGCGTCCACGTACGCCCGGCGCACGGTGAAGACACCGACCGGACGGATCCACCAGTGACCGGCGGAACGGTCCAGTAACCGGGCGAACACGGACGCGGAGTCGAAGCGGGGAAGGCACAGCCAGTCCACGGACCCGTCACGCGCCACCAGTGCCGCGCCCTGACGGTCCGACAACAGCGCGTAGTCGGCTATCGGCCGCGCCTCCGTTCCGACCGCGGCGGCGGGAGCGGGGTCCCTCGTCCACTCGGACATCTCAGTCACGGCATCTCCATGAACACCAACGAAGCGACACCGGCGAACTAGAAGGAAACCCGCCTCGCAACCGGCGTATTCCACCATCCGGTCCCCGGCGTGAACCCGCGCGTGACGCCCGTACGTATGCAAACCCCTGCAAAATCATGTCAAGCGAGCGCGCACGTGGAATCCGCTGCACGTGCCGCCAGGTTTCCAGCCGGGCCCGGCGCACCGGGCCGGCCCCGGAGCCAGGAGACGTTCACGGTTCACGGCGCGCGACGCACGGCGGAGCAGATCTCGGCCGCCGCCGGCCACCGCCCGTCCCACGCGGCCATGCACAGGCAGGAGCGCCCATGACCATCGCCCACGTCTTCGGCCGGAACCTACGAGACCGCGTCCTTCGGGCCGACCTCCTGGCCGGGGCGGAGGCCGTCGAGGAGGGCCTGCTGGCAGCCGTGAAGAGCGACGTCCCCTTCATCGCCGAGTCCGGCCGGAGCCTTCTGCGCAAGGGAAAAGGGTGGCGGCTGCGCCCCCTGCTGGTACTGCTGGCCGCACGGTTCGGCGACCCGCACGCTCCCGGGGTCGCGCCCGCGGCGGTCGCCGCCGAACTGACGCACCTCGCCGCGCTCGGGCACGACAGCGTGTGCGACGCGGAGGCGGCCGCGCACCCCGGGCCGGGCTCCGGCGTCCTCGGGGCCACCTCGGTCGCGGTTCTCACCGGCGACTTCCTGTTCGCCCGCGCCTCGCAGATCGTGGCCGCCCTCGGCCCCGACGCCGTACGCGCCCAGACGGCCGCATACGGGCGCATGGTCACGGGCCAGATGCTGGCCCGGACGGGCCCGGGTGAGGGATGCGATCCGGTCGCGCACCATGTCGAGGTCGCCGCCGCCCGGACGGGCTCGCTGACCGGCGCCTCGGGGCGGCTCGGCGCCCTCGCGTCGGGTGCCGACGCCCGCGTCTGCGACGCCCTCGCCCGGTACGGCGAGCGGCTCGGCACCGCCCTCGGGCTCACGGACGACGTGCTGGGGGCCGCCACCGTCGACCCGCCGCCCACACACCCGGCGCCGCGGCGGGCCCTGCGGGACGCTCGGCGCCGGGCTCACCATGCACGGTCGGCGCTCAGGGACCTCCCGGACTGCGCGGCCAAGGACACGCTGGCCGAGCTGTGCGACACGGTGACCGCCCGTGGGGCCGGGACGTGACCGGCCGGGGGGTGACTCGCCGTAGAGCGGTCACCGAGCCATTGAGCAGTCACCGGTCCGTAGAGCGGTCACCGGTCCGCAGAACAGTCACCGGCAACCGCAGGACGACGGTCCGTCAGGCGGACCACCGGTATTCCTCGTTCACGACGAGACCACGGGCGAGTTCGCCGGGCGGCACCAGCCCCAGCCGCAGGGCATGCGCGACAGCCTGGGTCCGGCTGTGCACCCCGAGCTTGTCGAAGATGTGGCTGACGTACGTCTTCACGGTCTGCTGCCCGATGTGGAGGTCGCGCGCGATCTCCTTGTTCGCCTTGCCCCGGGCGAGCATGACCAGGACCTCCGACTCGCGCTCGGTGAGACGCGCCGGCCCGGTCGGGCCGCTGACCTGGTCCACCAGACGGGCGACCGCGGCGCTGGAGACGTACGTCCGCCCCGTCGCCGCGGCCTTCACCGCGTGCCGCAGTTCGTCGGCCTCCGCGTTCTTCAGCAGGAAGCCCGTCGCGCCCGCCCGGACGGCCGCCATCACCATGCCACCGTCGAGGACGCCGGTCAGCGCCACGACCCTGACCTCGGGCAGTTCCCGGCGGATCTGTTCTGTGGCCTCGATGCCGTCCATGACGGGCATCATGAGCTCCATCAACACGACGTCAGGACACAGCTCCCGGGCCAGGCGTACGGCCTCCCGCCCGTTCGTCGTCTCACCGGCCACCGCGATGTCGCCGTCAAGGCTCAGAAAGTCTCGCAGGCCCTGTCGGACCACCGCGTGGTCCTCTGCGATCAGAACTTGAACTGCCACTGGTGTTCTCCGTTGTCGAGCACCGGCTCACGGGCCGCCACCACGGTTCTCCCGCGGTACGCGTCCCGCGACCTGCGCGGCCCGCATCGCCCCAGGCGTTCATTCCGCCGGCACCGGACACAGCCGGCACCGGGCACAAGGGAATGACACAAGGGAATGCTGTGGGGAATTCAAGACATATCGGAAACCCGCGGCGGCCCACGCTCATTCCATATCCGGGGATGGAATGCGGCCGTCGCCGCAGCCGGGTTCAGCCACCGCGACGCGAACGCACGGAACGCGGAGGCCGCCCAGCCACCCGGCCCTCTCGGCCCACGAACCGCCCGAACTGCCGGAACTGCCGTACCCACGGCCACCCCTGGGCCCAACCATGACGCCGGGTCAGCACCCAGCCGCGCCCCCAGCCTCCTGACCCGAACCACCACCCACTCGGCGAACGGCTCGCAGCACGGAAGGGCCAGCAGCACGAGCGCGCCGGCCGCCCAGCCGCCCAGCACGTCGCTGAACCAGTGGGTGCCCAGGTAGACGGTGGCCAGGCCGACCACCACGGCGGCCAGAGCGGCCGCCACGGCCGCCGCGGTGCGATGGCGCGTGGCGAGGTGGGCGAGCGTTCCCCAGATGACGAGGCAGTTGGCCGTGTGGCCGGACGGGAAGACATCGCCGCCCCGGAGGAACTCGGTGGAGCCGATGGTGTGCGCGGAGCCGGGCCCCAGGCGCCCGGTCCCCAGCTTGACCGCACCGACGCTCACGTTGAGCAGCACCAGCGCCGCGAGGAAGACCAGCAGCGGGCGCGGGTTCCTGCTGCGCCAGTAGCGCCACCCCAGCCAGGCCAGCGCCGCCGTCATCGTCGGCCCCCGCTGCCCGGCGACGACGAGGATGTCCAGGAGCTCCCGCAACTCGGGCCACTGTCTGTACGGCCGCCACATGGCCAGGCGCCAGTCCAGCCGCAACAGGGGCGACCGGGCGAGCAACGCCACGAAGACGGCCGCGTACACACCGGCCACCAGAGCGAAGAGCGTCACCGCGCGGCGACGACGCAGCCGCCGACCGCGCCCGCGCGGAACGGCGCGGCGCGCAGGAGCGGCTTCGCGTAATCCGGGAAACCGTGCTCGCCCCAGCGGAAGACCCATGATGCCCAAGTCGTCCTCCCGGCCCCTCGGGAACTCCGGCCACGCTCTCCGGCACGGAGTCCGGACACGACGTGACCGAACAGCACTCGGACAGGAAACCCGACCCCCTCCGCGCGACATTCCCTTTTCGTGAAATACGACCTCAAATGTCCGGGAGGGCGGGCCGGGCCCCGGGGCTTCAGGATGCCGGGGTGAAGTGCCCCTTGCAGGAGCGGGTGCCGATGGATTTGGTGCCGTCCGGGCACACGACGTTCTCCCAGCTCGCACCCGACAGATCGGCCCCGTCCAGCCGCGCACCGCGCAGTGTGCTGCCGGACAGCTCCGCGTCCGACAGATCCGCGTCACGCAGGTCAGCGTGGCTGAAGTCGACGTTGGTGAGGGAGGCGGAACGCAGGTTCGTACCCCGGAGCCGGCCTCCCCCGAAACTGACGTTGGTGAGCATGGTCCGGTCGAGCGACGCCCCACCGAGATCGGCACCACGCAGGTCGACCTCGGCGAGGGTGCCGGCGGTCAGACGAGCGCGGCGGAGATCCGCGTCACGCAGGTCCACGCTCTCCAGGGACACATCGGTCAGCCGCGCCCCGAAGAGGTTGCCTCGGCTCAGGTTCGCCTCGGAGACCGAACCCGTCAGCTCCGAGCCCTCCAGGTTGATGCACCGGAGCTTCTTCTGCCACAGGTCCACCCCGTCGACGGTGCGGCCCGAGAGGTTCCTGCCCGCCCCGCCGGGACAGCTACGGCCCCGCTCGTCCTCCTCCTGCCCGCAGCCGACCGCAAGGGCGACGGACAAGGCGAGCACGGTCGCCCACAGCCCCGTACGGGACACACACACGTTCACGAGCCACCTCGGGCGCGGTCGGGCGGTGCACATGTGTGCACTCGCAGCAGACGGCAGTCGCCCTGTCCATGATCAGGGCCGTTCACGTCCTGCGCCTCCTCTTCGGCGCGAGCCCGGCCGCCACCAGCTGGGTCCTTATCCGCTTGCGGGCCCGGTGCAGGCGGCTCATCACCGTCCCCTCCGGCACATCCAGCACCTGGGCCGCCTCCCCGTAGCTGAGCCCTCCGATGTCCACCAGCCGGACGACCTGCTTGTGCTTGTCGGGCAGAGCGGCGAGCGCTGCGCCGACCACCGCGTCGAAGCTCTCGCCGAGCACCAGTTCCTCGGGCGATTCGACCACCCCGGCCGAACTCAGCCGGTCCAGGTCGGCGTCCGGGTCGTCGAGCAGACGGGGGGTACGGCGACGGTGCCGGTTGATCTCGGCCCGGCGCATGATGGTCAGCAGCCAGGCGCGCGGATGCTCGCCGTCGAACCGGCCGATGGCCCTGTAGGCGCGCAGCAGGGTCTCCTGCACCAGGTCCTCGGCGTCGGCGGGCTGCGCGGTGAGCGTCATCGCCACCCGCAGCAACACTTCCACCTCGGGCAGCACGAACTTCGCGAACGCCTTGTCCCGCACCTCCGGCGGCTGCGCCATTGTGTCTCCCACGGGCTGGTGAAAACCCTCCGGACCAATCGGAGCATTCCACGGAATGTCCTGCCTTTTAACGCGGGTTTCCGATACATGACGAAGCTGAGTACCCAACGGCCGAACAGACTCTGGTGGGAATGCCGCGAAAAGCTGCGCCATCTACGGCTGCACGGTGCGGTCGGGGCGTTCGCGGACGGGCAGCTCACCGGAGTGCGACACACGCGTGTCGCGGCTCATGTGGCCCACTGCTGGGCGTGCAGCGGCGAACTGATCGCCCTCCGGCTCATGAAGGCGTCGATACGCGGCCATCCGCACCGGGCACCGACCTCGCCGGCCTAGGCCCTGCCGTCGAACCCCCTCTCCCACTGTCCGAAGGGCGAGTGCCCAAAAGGCGCGGGAGGTACCCCCGGCCCCGGACTCCGACAGCTCACGGAGGGCGCCGGCCGGGGCGCTCACCCACCCGGTGTCCGATCGTGCTGGTCACCCGGGGCAGGGTCCAGCAGGGACTCGCCGAAGCCGCGCAGACGTGCCACCGCGCGGGCGTCGGGCTGCTCCTGGCGTACGAGCGCGTTCTTGATCTCACGGTAGGTGCGGGCCTCCAGCCCGCAGTCGCGGCAGCCGTCCAGGTGCGCCCGTACGCGTCGGGCGGTGACGTCGTCCGTCTCCCCGTCCAGGTATTCCTGAAGGACGCGGAGCACCTGGGCGCAGCTCATCCTCCCCGTCGGGTCCCGTCGTCTCGGCCACACCCTCATCGCTCACCTCGGTTCCGGACCGGCCACCGTGTCGAGTCGTCACTCGCCGTGGCGGCTGCGGCGCCCGGACCTCCGTCGGCCCCGCTCATCGCTCGGGACCGGCCCGGTCGCCCGGCTGAGGCCTTCCCACGCGCAGGAAACCCGCCGACGGCACCGCAACATTCCCGTCCACCCGCTGATACACCCGAATGCTCCTCAGGCCACCGGAGTCTGCTCCTCCCCCTCGCCCTGCGTCTCGTGCTGCAGCAGTCCCCGCGCGAACCCGCGCAGACGCTCGACCGCGTCCGGGTCCGGCTCCGCCCGGCGGACGAGGGCGTTCTTGATCTCCCGGTAGGTCCTGGCCTCCGGGCCACAACGGCGGCAGTCCGCCAGGTGTACCGCGACCCGGCACACGGTCGCGTCGTCCGTCTCCCCGTCCAGGTATGCCTGCAGGACCCGGCCCGCCTGCATACAGGTCATCGTGCGCTCAGCCGGTTGTCTCCGCTTGGACCACATGCTCACCGTTCACCTCGTCCCGGCACCAGCCCGGCTGCCGCCAGCCGGACGCGGATACGCCTGCGCGCACGGCGCAGGCGGCTCTTCACGGTCGCCTCGCTCGTGCCCAGCGACCCGGCCGCCTCCGCGTACGACAGACCGTCAATGTCCACCAGACGTACCACTTGTCGGTACCTCACCGGCAGGGCCGCCAGAGCGAAATCCACGACTTCGTGGAACGACTGCCCGACCACGACTGGTTTCGCCGCCTGCCCGGAAACGCCCGCGGGTGACGGGCGGGGGCCGGTTTCCCGGTCACGCCGCGGACGGGATCCTCGGGCACGACGCCGGTCGGTGCGCTCTTCGTACATAAGAGTGAGGAGCCAGGTCCGCGGCTGCCGGCCGTCGCACCGCTCGAAGGTCCGGTACGCGCGCAGCAGGGTGGCGCGCACGAGCTCCTCTGCGTGGTCCGGTCGCGCGGTCAGCGTCGTCGCCACCCGGAGCAGCATCTCCACCTCGGGCAGCACGCACTCCGCGAACTCCCGCGTTCGCTCCGCCCGGTCATGCGGCGACCGTTCCTCCATGTGACGGAAACCCTTCGTTCCTGATTCGGCATTCCGTTCTCTTGCCCTGCGGAGCGGAAATCCGCTCCGCGGGATCGTCTGTTCGGGCGCACAGGACCACGCGGAGACCGCGCACTACCGGAAAGGAACCTTCTGAACGTTGGCCCACAAGGGGGTGAGGCGGGGCGAGCGAGGGAAAGGCAAAAGTAGGTTCGCCCCCCACAGGTACTGTCGATTGCCCTGTCCCCCCATGCCCGGAGGCGCCTCATGCTGCGAGGCATCGACGTCAGTTCGTACCAGTCGTCCTCGTACGACACGGACGGCCTTTCCTTCGTCTTCATCAAGGCGACGGAAGGCCGGACGTACACCAACCCCAAGCTGGCCGCACAGACGAAGACCGGCAGAGACGCGGGCCTCGTCGTCGGCTTCTACCACTTCCTCTGGCCCGGCAACCTGACCGCCCAGGCCGAGTACTTCGTGAGCAAGGCCCCCGAAAAGGGGGGCGACATACTCGCCGTCGACTGGGAGACGACGGGTGACGGCACCCACGCGAGCAATGCCGAGAAGGACCGGTTCATACGGAAGGTGAAGGAACTCCGGCCGAACCACCGGGTCATCCTCTACACGAACCGCAACTACTGGTTGAACGTCGACACGACCTCCTACGCGGGCGACGGCCTGTGGATCGCGGACTACGTGACCGCGGGCAAGCCCCGCATCCAGGCGAAGTGGCGTTTCCACCAGTACACCGACGACCCGCTGGACAAGAACGTCGCCGACTTTGCGAGCAAGTCCGCGCTGCGGACGTGGGCAGAGGCCTGACCTTCTCTCATCCCGGGTCCTTCCACCCGAGAAGGGAGAAAGAGGGTGCCCGCCGCGCAGCGCGCATGGGCACCCTCTCCTTGCGGGCTCACTTGTTGAGGTGGCCCCAGAACTCCTCGAACGAGAGCAGCTTGTCGCCGTTGAGGTCCTGGGCGGCTATGACGGCCTCGGCCACCGACTCGGTGACGTGCCAGTCGCCCTCCTGGGCCAGGGCGGTCTTGAACTCGGCGGCGGTGATGAACCCGTCACCGTCCTTGTCGATGCGCTGGAACTGCGTGCGTGCTTCCTCGATGTCCGCCACCGGTCCGCCCCTTCATCATGCTTCGTGCTTTCGTGCCATACAGCCTTGGTCGGCAGGCTCAGACTAACCGGCGAGCCTGGCCCGCAACGCGGCGACCACCCAGGCGAACTCCTCGGCGTGCGCGGGCAGCGGCTCGGTGCCCCGGACGAGCGCGGTGAGCTCCCGGAAACGGGCCATTTCGGCGTGCGCGGCGGACTCCATGCGTTCGAGTACGGCGGCCCGGTCGGCGTTGCCGAGCAGCGGGCCCAGCACCTCCTCGGCGCGCGGCGACTCGGGGGCGATTCCCTGTTCCCGCGCCTGTGCCGCGAGCTGCACCAGGCGGCTCATGAACCACAGGGACGTGCCGGGCGGCACCTCCGGCCCCCGGTCCGCGGCGTTGAACTCGATCGTCCTGCGCATGCGTGCCCGGAATCCGGGGTCCTGCAACAGCTCCGCGAGCTCCACCCAGGCGTCCACCTGCTCGGGCGTCGGGTCATCGGGCAGATCGGCGACGCTGAACCTCATCCGGGTGCGGATGTCGGGGTCCGCGGTGTCGAGGCCCCCGAAGGTCTCCTCCATGAAGTCGTCGATGATGCGTGTACGTTCGGCGGCCGACAGCCGCGCCAGCTTGTTCATGAGTGTCATCTCCTCCGCGGTCGAACCGCGTCGCGCCACGGTCGACAGCACCGCCCGGGTCAGCTTCAGGGCGCGGATCTGAGCGTCCAGGGCCGCCACATGCGTGACCGCGACCTCCGCGATCGTCGTCTCGCCCGCCACCACCCTGCGTACGTCGTCCAGGCCGAGGCCCAGCTCCCGTAGCGTGCGGATGAGTTCGAGGCGGGCCACCGAAGCCGCGTCGTACAGCCGGTAGCCGCTCTCGCTGCGGGTCACCGGGTGCAGGACGCCCGCGTCGGACCAGTAGCGGATGGTGCGCACGGAAAGGTCCGTGGCCCGCGCCAGCCGGCCGATGGTGAAAAGTCCGGTGCCGTCGTCGATCATGTCTGAGAGTCTGGGCCCTCCAGTGGCTGGAGACTCAAGCGAGCGCAGCCGCTTCCGAGCGACTTCTTGCGTCTTCTCTTGATTTCTTGCGAAGGGGAACAGGCGTCTTGGCCGGCACTCTGCGGGACATTCTGGATGCGGCGGCTCGTGGGAGCTTCCCTCCCGCCGACGGGGGCGTGACCGTCGTCCGCCAGCACTCCCACCGCGACGCCGGCGTCCTCGCCTTCACCGCGCACTCGGTGGTCTTCACGGACGAGGATCCGGAGTGGGTGCACGAGACACTGGGCTCCCTGGGATGCGATGCGCTGGCCGCGACCATGAACCCGCGGTTCCTGGTGGCGTTCATGGAGCGTACGGGGCGGTCGAACGACACCATCGACATGCTCGCCGTCGCGTCTCCGCTGCCCGGGGAGCCGTCGGTCGCGCTGACGGAGATCAGCGATCCCGAGCATCCCCGGGTCGTCCGGGCCCGGAAGTACCGTGACGACGTCCGGGTGTGGGCCGCCGACGGCGGTGTGCTCGTTCTGGGGCGCGGGGTCGCGGGGCGGCTGGAGGCCGCGGTCGAGGTGGCCGAGGAGGTACGGCACCGGGGGCTGGGGCGGACGCTTGCCGCGGCCGCGCGGCAGTTGGCGGGCGGGGAGCCGGTCTGGGCCCAGTCGGCACCGGGGAACGCCCGCAGCGTGCGAGCGTTCCAGGCGGCGGGTTACCGCCCCGTGGGGGCGGAGGCGCTGCTTGTCGCCCACTGAGCCGCAAAGCCGCGAGTTCCGACCCCGGACACCCGGTCGGTGGCTTGGGGGGTGGGTTGTGTGCGGGTGGGTGGGTGGTTCATCGGCCTGAACGGCCTCGTCCTCAAACGCCGGACGGGCTGGAAAACCCAGCCCCTCCGGCGTTTGAGGAGCGAGGGTCCAGGGGGCGAAGCCCCCTCGGCACGTGCACAACGCACACCCTGGTGTGGCCGCTAACGGTCCGGCACCCGCATTTCGAACCATGTCGTCTTGCCGCGAGGCAGCAGGTCGACGCCCCAGCGATCCGAGAGTTTGTCGACGAGGAAGAGGCCCCGGCCGCTGATGTCCAGCTCCTGGACGGGCATGAGACAGGGAAGGCCCCGCGAGGGGTCGCGCACCTCGATCCGGATCCACCGGCGCTGGCGGCGCATGCGCAGCCCGAAGACACGGGCGCCGGTGTGGCGCACGGCGTTGCCGACGAGTTCCGAGACGAGCAGCACCGCGTCCTCGGTCATCTTCGGCGAGAGCCCCCAGTGGCGGAGCACGACGACCTGGGTCAGCCGCCGCGCGGTGGCCGCGGACTCGGGGCGGGACGGCAGAGGAACCTCGGCCTCGGCGGGATTGCCGAACAACTCCAGCGCCTTCAGAGCCCGTTCGTCCTCGACGGCAGGCGACCAGCGCGCCGCGGTCGCACTCCCGTGCCGCCGCGGCTGTTCGACACCCTCCAGCCCCGCCATGCCCCCATCATGGCCGCCCAGGGCTTGGTTCGGGGCCGTTCCTCAGGAATAGGCCCCCTGGGACCTCCCTCCCCACGGGGTTTATCTGGCATATGCTGGAGGCAGGGAGGAGGATGCCGCACACCTTCCGAGCTGCGGCGATTCACCGGAATGGGGCAATCGCCGGCCGACCGCCCCAGCGTTTACTTAAGACTGTCTTAAGGCTCCGATAAACCGCCCCATTGAGGGACGCGGGTAAGACACCACGTCAACTGCAAGTCGATCAGCGGGACTTGGGGAGTGGAACGCATCACGGCACAGCACAGCACAGCACCGGGCGGGATCACACGAACTTCGCCTTGCCCGGCCCCTCCTCGACGAAGCTCCGCATCCCGCGCTCCCGGTCCTCCGTCCCGAACAGCCCCGCGAACCAGTTCCGTTCCACGGCGAGCCCGGTCTCGATGTCCGTCTCCAGGCCCGTGTCGATCGACTCCTTGGCCGCGCGGAGCGCGATCGCCGGGCCCTGGGCGAGCTTCGCGGCCCACTCGTGCGCCTGTGTGTAGACCTCGCCCGCCGGTACGACCCGGTCGACGAGGCCCAGCGTCAGGGCCTCGTCGGCCTTCACCATGCGGCCCGTGAAGATGAGGTCCTTGGCCCTGGACGGGCCGATCAGCCGGGACAGGCGCTGGGTGCCGCCCGCGCCCGGGATCAGGCCCAGCAGGATCTCGGGCTGGCCGAGCTTCGCGTTCTCCCCGGCGATGCGGTAGTCCGCGCAGAGCGCGAGTTCACAGCCACCGCCCAGCGCGTACCCCGTGACGGCGGCCACGACCGGCTTGGGGATACGGGCCACGGCCGTGAAGGAGTCCTGCAGCGCCCGGGAGCGCACGACCATCGCCGCGTGGTCCATGGCCTGCATCTCCTTGATGTCCGCGCCCGCCGCGAACACCTTCTCCCCGCCGTACAGGACCACCGCGCGCACGTCCGCACGGTTCGCGGCCTCCTCGGCGAGTTCCTTGAGGCGGTCCTGTGTGGCGATGTCCAGCGCGTTCATGGGCGGGCGGTCGAGACGGATGGTGCCGACGCCTTCTGCGACTTCGAGATGCACTGTCATGCAGGCAGGTTAACGGGCACTAACGGCATACGGCCCCGGTGCCGTACCTCACATGCCTCGCACCGGGGCCGTATGCCGTCGAAATGCCGTCGAGGGCTCAGGCCTTCCACTTCTCCCACGACATGTTCCATCCGTTGAGCCCGTTGTCCGGGTCGACGGTCCGCTCGTTGGCGTTCTTCACGATCACCACGTCGCCGGTCATCGAGCGGTTGAAGAACCAGGCCGCCGAGATGCTCTTGTCGTAGCCGCCGCGCACGTCGCGCAGGCCGATGCAGCCGTGGCTGGCGTTGTAGTTGCCGAAGGCGCCGCCGCCCCAGTAGTTGCCGTGGATGAAGGTGCCGGAGTTCGTCAGGCGCTGGGCGTGCGGGACGTCCTTGATGTCGTACTCGCCGTCGTAGCCGACGGTGTCACCGTTCATACGGGTCACGGTGAGACGTTCGCTGATGACCATCTGCCCGTTCCAGGTGTCGTAGCCGGGCTTGCCGGTGGTGACGGGGATGGTCTTGATGACCTTGCCGTCGCGCTTGACGGTCATCTTCTTGGCCTTGACGTCGACGGTGGAGATCTGGCTGCGGCCTATGGTGAAGGAGACCTTCTTGTCCTGCTCGCCGTAGACGCCGGGGCGGCCCTCGACGCCGTCGAGGTCGATGTCGACCGTCACCTTCGTGCCGGGCTTCCAGTACTTCTCGGGGCGGAAGTCGAGGCGGTCGTTGCCGAACCAGTGGCCCTCGACGTCGACAGCCGGCTCGGTCCTTATGGTGATGGCCTTCTCGACGTCCTCGGGAGCCGTGATGCCGCGGGTGAAGCGGAGCGAGAACGGCATGCCGACGCCGACCGTGGAGCCGTCCTCGGGTGTGAAGGTGCCCACGAAGGTGTTCTTCGGCTTCAGCGTGGTGAACGAGGACTCCTCCGTGGCCTTGCGGCCTTCCTTGTCCTCGGCGACGGCACGGACCGTGTACCTGGTGTCCGAGGCGAGGTGGGTCGACGGCGCCCATCCGGCACCGTTCTCCGTGATCTCCCCCGCTATCTCGTCGCCCTTGGAGTCCTTGACCGTGACCTCGGTCAACTTGCCCTTGGCGGCGGTGACCTCAAGGGCACCGCTGGTCTTCACGTCGTCGGCGCCGCTCTTCGGAGCTATGGTCACCACGGCCGCGGAGGCCTTGCTCTCCGCCGTGCCGGAACCCTTGTCCCCCTTCCCCCCGCCGGACCCGGAGTCCGACCCTCCGTCTCCGCCGCCGCACGCGGTCACCGTGAGGAGCAACGCTCCCAGCAGCAGCGCCGGTATCCCCTGGCTGCGCCGGCTCCTCCGCGTCCGCACACCAACCGACGCCCCCGATATCGGTCGCCCGTTCACGTTCGTGTCTCCCCTCGCACGGCCTGTTCAGGCCCGCACCCCCAACGCGTCCCGCGCGTTTGTGCGTACGTTAACCGCAAGATCGGCATGGTGGGGGCCTCACGACGGTCACTGTTCCGTCCCAAGTAGGACCGTCGTGGGCGCCATTGCGTTCCGTCCGGTTCCCCCCCATGTCGCCGCCCTGTCGGCCTACTTCACCGCGCCGCCCGCCTTCCACTCCTCCCAGCCCATGTTCCATCCTCCGAGCCCGTTGTCGGGAGAGACAGTCCTGTCATGGCTGTTGACGACCTCGACGACGTCTCCGATGAGGCTGCGGTCGAAGAACCAGCCCGCGGGCGTGCTCGAACTGCCGCCCTTCACATCGCGCAGGCCCACACACCCGTGGCTGACGTTGGTGTTTCCGAAGGCGTCCGGCGCCCAGTAGTTGCCGTGCAGGAAGGTGCCCGAGCGGGTGAGCCGCATGGCGTGGGGGACGTCCGGGATGTCGTACTCGCTCTTGCCGTCGGCCTTCCTGAAGCCGACCGTGGCGCCGTCCATCCGGGTCACCTCCAGCATCTCGGTGACGACCATCTTCCCGTTGTACGTCTTCGTCGTGGGCGCCCCGGCCGTGATGGGGACCGTGGCGAGGAGCCCGTCGGCGCGGGACACCCGCATGGTGTGGGCGGCGGCGTCGACCAGGCTGGCCTGGTGGCGGCCGACGGTGAACGAGAACGTCTTGTGCTGCAGGCCGTACATGCCACGCGAGCCCTCGACGTCCCTCAGCCGCAGACCCACGGTGACCCGTGTGCCGGGCTTCCAGTAGTGCTCGGGGCGGAAGTCCATCCGGTTCGGGCCGAACCAGTGCGGGCGGATCTCCACGGGGGGCCGTGCGGTCACGGCGACGGCCCGCTCGACGGCGGCCCGGTTCTGGATCGCCCGGTTGAACTCCAGGGACACGATCATGCCGGTGCCGACGGTCGCGCGGTTCTCCGGCATGGCGTAGGCGACGAAGCGCTTCTCGGGGACGTACGTCGTGAAGGTGACGTGGCGGGCCGAGCGGCGGCCGCCTCCGTCGAGGGCCACCGCGTCGACGGTGTATCTCGCGGCGAGCGCGAGTCCCCCGGGACCGGTGGGGCGCCAGGTCAGGCCGTCGGTGGAGATGCGCCCCCGTACGGGCGACTCCTGGGCGTCCCTCGACACGACGACCTTCACCGACTCCAGGCGCCCGCTGGGCACCCGCACCTCGAACGGCTCGTCGGCGTGCACGTCCTTGCTTCCGTCCGCCGGTGTGACGCGGATGGTGCCGCTCGGTGCTCCGGGCTTGCCGTCGAACCCCTCCGGCGTGCACCCGGAGGCCGCGGCCACCAGTCCCACCCATGTCAGTACGGCAGCAAGCGTGACCCCGGCGCGTCGGGGAGCATGTGTGGTGATGGGCACTCGGACCTCTGTTTTTCCGGCCGGGGGCGGGCAGGGTGTCCCCCGGAAAAGTGCAGTACGTGCGGCCCAACGACGGCGCACGCCTCGGGGAAACGTGAGTGCGAGCCACCGTCTGGGCAGAACTGTGGGGAGAACGACACGAGGGGGAACCGAGGCCGGGACGCCTCAGGGGTCCTTGCACTGTGCCCGCCCGGTCGTTCCGCCGAGCCGCAGGAGGCCGTGAGGTGGCGAGCGCACCCGAGCAGGAGGCAGTCCAGGAGGGACGCGGACCGTCCGCGCGCCCGGCCGCCGTGCTGAACGGCAGGCGGCGGCGCACGGTGGACGACACCGCGCAGACGCCCGTGTGGCCGGGGGCTCCCATGCCGCTCGGGGCGCGGTTCCGGGTGGGGCCGGACGGAGTGGCTGGGACCAACTTCGCGCTGTGGTCGGGCGGAGCAGAGGCGGTGGAGCTGTGTCTGTTCTCCGCCGAGGGCGTGGAGACGCGCGTCCCGCTCACCGAACTGACGCACGAGATCTGGCACGGCTTCGTGCCGGGCGTGCTGCCCGGCCAGCGGTACGGCTACCGGGTGCACGGCCGCTGGGACCCCTGGACCGGCGCCCGCTGGAACCCGGCGAAGCTGCTCCTCGACCCGTACGCCCGCGCCGTGGACGCGGGCGCGGGGAACGACTACGGCAGGCTGCCGCCCGAGGTGTACGGGCACGTCCGTGACTGGCCGCAGCAGCAGGTCGCGGACACCGTGCGCGACGACCGGGACTCGGCGCCGTACGTGCCGAAGGGAGTCGTCGTCCACGACGACGCGCCCGACGACGAATGGGTCGACGACCGCCGCCCGAAGACTCCGTGGGCGGACTCGGTGATCTACGAGCTGCACGTGCGCGGCTTCACGAAGCTGCACCCGGGAATCCCCGAGGACCTGCGCGGCACGTACGCCGGGCTGGCGCACCCGGCGGCGATCGAGCACCTGGTGAAACTGGGCGTGACGGCCGTCGAGCTGCTGCCCGTCCACCAGTTCGCCCACGAGGACCATCTGCTGCGGCGGAACCTGCGCAACTACTGGGGCTACAACTCGATCGGCTACTTCGCGCCGCACGCGTCGTACGCGGCGTCCGGCACGACCGGCCAGCAGGTGGGCGAGTTCAAGCGGATGGTGCGGGCGCTGCACGCGGCGGGCATCGAGGTGATCCTCGACGTGGTCTACAACCACACCGCGGAGGCGTCCGAGCTGGGCCCGATGCTGTCGCTGCGCGGGATCGACAACCGCGGCTACTACCGGCTGCAGCACGACGCCCGCCGGTACGCGGACTACACCGGCTGCGGCAACACCCTGCACGTGGTCCAGCCGCACGTCCTGAGGCTCATCACGGACTCGCTGCGCTACTGGGTGACGGAGATGGGGGTGGACGGCTTCCGCTTCGACCTGGCCGCGGCCCTGGCGCGCTCGATGCACGACGTCGACATGCTGTCGCCGTTCCTCGCGGTCATCGCCCAGGACCCGGTGCTGCGGCGCGTGAAGCTGATCGCGGAGCCGTGGGACGTGGGGGCGGGCGGCTACCAGGTGGGCGCGTTCCCGCCCCTGTGGACGGAGTGGAACGACCGGTACCGCAATGCCGTACGGGACTTCTGGCGCGACGCCCTGCCCGACGTACGGGACCTGGGGTACCGCCTGTCGGGGTCGAGCGACCTGTACGCGTGGGGCGGCCGGCGCCCCTACGCGTCGGTCAACTTCGTCACCGCGCACGACGGGTTCACGCTGCGCGACCTGGTGTCGTACGAGCGCAAGCACAACGAGGCGAACGGCGAGGGGAACCGGGACGGCACCGACGACAACCGCTCGTGGAACTGCGGCACGGAGGGCGAGACGGACGACGAGCGCGTCCGCGCCCTGCGCCGCCGCCAGTTGCGCAACCTGCTGACCACCCTGCTGCTGTCGACGGGCGTGCCCATGCTGGTCGCGGGCGACGAGCTGGGGCGGACGCAGGGCGGCAACAACAACGCGTACTGCCAGGACAACGAGACCAGCTGGCTGGACTGGGGGCTGCTTCAGGAGTCCGGCTGGAAGGCGCTGTTCGACCTGACGTCCCGGCTGATCGCGCTGCGCCACGAGCACCCGGTGCTGCGCAGGCGGGCGTTCTTCTCCGGGCGCGCGCACTCGGCGGACGGGCTGCGGGACCTGGCGTGGTTCACGAGCCGGGGCACCGAGATGACGGAACAGGACTGGTACGCGCCCGCCGCCACCCTCGGCATGTACCTCTCCGGCCGGGACATCCCGGGACGTGACGCGCGTGGTGTGCCGGTGGTCGACGAGAGCTTCCTGGCCGTGCTGCACGCGGCGGACCGCCCGGTGTCCTTCGTCCTGCCGGGTCCGCCGTGGGCCGAGCGGTACGAGGTGCTCGTCGACACCTCCCGCGAGGACCAGGAGGGTCCGCCGGGGGTGGAGCACCGGGCGGGGACGGAGATCACGGTGCCGGCACGGGCGGTGTTGTTGCTGCGGGTTCTCTGAGAGCCGGGATGGTCGGATGGCGCTGTGGGCACCCCGGTTCGAGAGGTCGAACACGAGTGCCTCGAACATACGGGTCGTAGGGCGGGGGACCGAATCCGCTCCGGCCAAAACTCGGTGGGCAGTGTCAGTGCCGGTCCGTACGCTCCGAGTGATGCCCACACAACCCGCACCCGCCAAGGACCCCTCGGACCGGTCCACCGTCCGTACTCTCCTGCGTCTGTGGCCGTATGTACGGCCCGTCCGCGCCCGGCTGTTCAGCGCCGCCGCGGTCGCGATCCTCGCCTCGTGCGTGGGCCTGGTGATCCCGCTCGTCCTGAAGTGGATGGTGGACGGCCCGATCGCCGACCGCGACCCGGCGGGCGTGTGGCTGGGGGCGCTGTACCTGCTGCTGCTCGGGCTCGCCGAGGCGGGGCTGTTCGGGTTGCGGAGGTGGCTGGTGGCGCGGCCGCTGGCGGGCGTCGAGGCGGGGATGCGGGCGGATCTGTACGGGCATCTGCAGCGGCTGCCGGTCGCCTTCCACGACCGGTGGGCCTCGGGACAGCTGCTGTCCCGGGGGACGACGGACCTGATGCTGCTCCGTCTGTTCCTCGCCTTTCCGCTGACGTTCCTGCTGGTCAACGGGGTGACGATCCTGGTCGGCCTGATCATCATGCTGATGCAGAACTGGACGCTCGGGCTGCTGATCCTGGGTCCGGCCATCCCCGTCATCGTCACCTGCTCCGTCTTCGAGAAGCGGTACGCCACCGTGGCACGGCTCGCCCAGGACCAGGTGGGCGATCTGACGACGGTCGTCGAGGAGAGCGTCCTCGGGATCAGGATCATCAAGGGGTTCGGGCGGCACCGCAGCCAGGCACGGGCCTTCCGTGATCTGGCCCTGACCCTGCGCGGGACCGAGCTGCGCAAGGCACGGCTGCTCTCGGCCATCTGGGCCGTGATCATCACCCTGCCCGAACTGGCCATCGGCGCGGCGCTGGTGCTCGGCACGATCCAGGTCGCGGACGGTGAGCTGTCGGCGGGCACGCTGGTCGCCTTCCTGTCCACCGCGCTCGCCCTGCGCTGGCCGATCGACTCGATCGGCTTCCTGCTGGCGCTGACGCAGGAGGCCGCCACGGCCACGGAACGGTACTTCGAGGTCATGGACGCGGAGCCGGAGTCGGAGACCACGGGGGGCGCCGCCGCGGGTGCGGGCGGGGCGGCGGACACGAACGCCGGGCTCCGCTTCCACGACGTCCGATTCCGTTATCCCGACGCCGACGAGGACTCCCCTCCCGTCCTCGACCTCATCGACCTCCACATCCGCCCCGGCGAGTCCATGGCCCTGGTCGGGGCGACCGGGAGCGGCAAGACGACGCTCACGGCCCTGGTCCCCCGTCTGCACGAGGTGACATCGGGGCGGATCACGCTGGACGGGCGGGACATCACCGCGATGCCCCGGCAGACGCTGCGTGAACTCGTCGCCGTCGCCTTCGAGGAACCCACCCTCTTCTCGGCGAGCGTCGGGGAGAACGTGCTGATGGGAGCCGACGACAGCGCGGGCAGGAGTGAACTGGACCGGGCACTCGCCGTCGCCCAGGCCGACTTCACGCACTCGCTGCCCCAGGGCACGGACACCCAGGTCGGCGAGCAGGGCCTGAGCCTGTCCGGGGGCCAGCGGCAGCGGCTCGCACTGGCGCGGGCGGTCGTGGGCCGCCCGCGCTTCCTCGTGCTGGACGACCCGCTGTCCGCCCTGGACGTCCACACGGAGGCCGCGGTCGAGGCGGCCCTGCGCCAGGTACTCGACCGGACCACGGCGCTGATCGTGGCGCACCGCCCGTCCACGGTGCTCCTCGCCGACCGCGTCGCCCTGCTCTCCGGGGGCCGCATCGCCGCCGTGGGCACCCACCACGAACTGCTGCGCACGAACGCCGAGTACGCCTGGCTGATGTCGGGCGCGGACACCCCGCACACCTCTCAGACCGCCGACGGCCGCGAGGAGGCCCACCGATGACGGCGCCCACGACGCCCGCGCCGACCACCACCGACGACGACCCGGACCTCCCCGAACGGGACACCGCCGGCGACCCGTTCGACCACGACGCGCTGCCCACACCGCCCGGCGCCACAGCCACGCTCCTGCGCTCCCTGCTGGCCCCGATGAAGGCCCGCGTCGCCCTCACCACGTTCCTGCTGCTGCTCCAGCAGGCGGCCGTGCAGGCGGGCCCGCTGCTCGTCGCGTACGCCATCGACAGCGCCGTACCCGCGTTCCGCCGCGCCGACCACGGTCCGCTGATCGCGGTGGCGGTGGCCTATCTGCTGTGCGCCGTGGCCTCCGGCGGGCTCCAGTACGCCTTCTTCGGCGTCGCCGCCCGCGTCAACCAGGATGTGCTGCTCGACCTGCGCGGCCGTATCTTCCGGCACGCCCAGGCGCTGAGCATCGACTTCCACGAGCGCTACACCTCGGGCCGGCTGATCTCCCGGTCCACGACGGACGTCGAGTCGCTGCGCGAGCTGCTGGACGAGGGCCTGCAGGAGCTCGTCACCGTCATCCTGTCCTTCGTCTACATCTCGGCGATGCTGCTCTGGCTGGACCTCTCTCTGGGTGCGGTCGCGGTGGCGTCGTTCGTCCCGCTGTACGCCCTGGTACGGATGTACCGGCGGCGCGCCGCCCGGGTGTACAAGCTGCGCTCCACCGCGATCGCCGCCGTCATCGTGAAGTTCGTCGAGACGATGAACGGCATCCGCCCGGTGCGCGCGTTCCGCCGCGAGAGCGCCAACGACGCCGAGTTCCAGGTGCTCAACCGGCGTCACGAGCACACCAACGGCGACGCGATGCTGGAGATGGCCCGCTATGTGGTCGGCTCGCGCATCGTCGCCAACATCGCGGTCGCGGGCATCGTGCTGTGGGGCGCGTACCGGGTGGCCGACGGCACGCTGGCCCTCGGTGTGCTGGCGGCCGCGGTGCTGTATCTGCGCCGGCTGTACGACCCGATAGACCGGCTCGGCATGTTCCTGAACTCCTACCAGTCGGCGGCGGCCTCGCTGGAGAAGATCGCGGGCCTGCTGGCCCAGACGCCCTCGGTGCCGGAGCCGTCGACACCCAAGGAACTGCCCGCTCTTCAGTCCGCGTACCCGGGCCGCGAGGTCGTCTTCGACGGGGTGCGCTTCGCCTACCGCACCGGCGGCGAGGTACTCCCCCGCTTCGACCTCACCCTCCCGGCCGGGCAGACGGTCGCCGTCGTCGGCTCGACCGGCGCCGGAAAGTCCACGCTGGCCAAGCTGCTGGCCCGCTTCTACGACCCCTCCGACGGCCGAGTCCTCCTCGACGGCGTCGACCTGCGCGACCTCGCCGTGCCCGAACTGCGGCGCGGCGTCGTCATGGTCACCCAGGAGGCGTTCCTGTTCTCCGGCACGGTCGCCGAGAACATCGCCATCGGCCGCCCCGACGCCACACGCGCCGACATCGAGCGGGCCGCGAAGGCGATCGGCGCCCACGACTTCATCAGCACCCTGCCGGACGGGTACGACACGGACGTACGCAAGCGGGGCGGCCGGATCTCCGCCGGGCAGCGCCAACTGGTCGCGTTCGCCCGGGCGTTGCTCGCCGACCCGGCGGTGCTGATCCTCGACGAGGCGACCAGCTCACTGGACGTGCCCGGCGAGCGGGCCGTCCAGCGCGCCATGTCGACCGTGCTCAAGGGCCGCACGGCCGTCGTGATCGCCCACCGGCTGTCGACCGTCGAGATCGCCGACCGGGTGCTCGTCATGGAGCACGGCCGGATCGTCGAGGACGGCGCACCGGCCGAACTCGTCGCGGACACGGGCCGGTTCGCGGATCTGCATCGCGCCTGGCGGGAGAGCCTCGCCTAGGCCCTGTCGGACCGGAGATCGTTCGGGAGAAGAGGGGGTGGCGGATGGTCGACGCGTACGGGGATCCGGGGGTGCCCGGCTGTCGCAGTGGTGGTGGGTATCTGTGGTGGCTGGTCACCCGTCAGTGGAGGAGATCCCTCGCCGGTGCGGTACTCGCCAGCGTCTGGATGGGGCTGCTGGCGCTGTCGCCGTATCTGCTCTCCCGCGCGATCGACGACGGTCTGGAGCCCTCGGACGGGGCCGCGCTGGCCGGCTGGACCACCGCTCTGCTGGCCGCCGGGACGCTCAACGCCTTTCTGGGACTCCTGCGGCATCGCACCATGACCCAGCTCCGGATGGACGGCAACTTCCGTACGGTCAAGGTCGTGGTCGACCAGGCGACCCGGCTCGGGGCCGCGCTGTCTGCGCGGACCGGCGCCGGGGAGGTCGTCACGATCGGCGTCGGCGACGTCCAGACGATCGCCTTCTCCCTGACCGCCGTCGGGCCCGGTGTCGCCGCGATCATCGTGTACGGCATCGTGGCCGCGCTGCTGCTGTCGGTCTCGCTGCAACTCGCCGTGGTGGTGCTGCTCGGGGTGCCCCTGATCGCCGTACTCGTGGGGCCTCTGATGGGCCGGCTGCAAGGGGCCGAGACCGAGTACCGCGAGCGGCAGGGCGTGCTGACCGCCCGGATCGGCGACCTCGCGGGCGGTCTGCGGGTCCTCAACGGCCTCGGCGGCAAAGGGCTGTTCGCCGACGCGTTCCGGCGTGACTCGGGGGCCCTGCGGGCGCAGGGGTACCGCGTCGGGTCGGTGACGAGCTGGATGCAGGCCCTCGGCCTCGGACTGCCGACGCTGTTCCTCGCCGTGGTGACCTGGCTGGCCGCCCGTCTGGCGGCCCAAGGGGAGATCTCCATCGGTGAGTTGGTGGCGGTGTACGGCTATGTCGCGGTCCTGGTGGTACCGGTGGCCTTCTTCGTCGAGTGCGGTTACCAACTCAGCCGGGGCGTGGTGGCCGCGCGGCGCGTCGTACGGTTCCTGGCCCTGGAGCCCGTCGCCAGTGGCCCCGACGCGCTGGACGCGCCGTCGTCCGAGGCGGTGCTGTGCGATCCCGAGTCCGGTGTGCGCGTGGTGCCGGGGCAGCTGACCGCGCTGGTCGGCGCCCGGCCCGGCGACCTGGCCACCGTGGTCGACCGCCTCGGCCGGTACGCCGAGTCGGCGGCCACCTGGGGCGTTACGCGCCTCGACGGGATCGACCTGGCGCAGGTGCGCGAGCGGATCCTGGTCGCGGACAACGAGGCCGACCTGTTCGCCGGGACGCTGCGCGACCTGGTCTCCGGCCGCCGGGAGCACGGGGCCGGCGACGACGACATCGCCCGCGCCGTGCGCGCGGCCGTGGCCGACGACATCGTGCGGGGTCTGCCGGACGGTCTCGACTCGGCCGTCGACGCACAGGGCCGCAATCTCTCCGGCGGCCAACGGCAGCGCGTACGCCTGGCCCGGGCTCTGCTCGCGGATCCCGAGGTGCTGCTCGCGGTCGAACCCACCTCGGCGCTCGACGCCCACACCGAGGCCACCGTCGCCGCCCGGCTGCGCGCCGCCCGCGCGGGCCGTACGACCGTCGTCACCACCACCTCTCCGCTGCTGCTGAACCAGGTGGACACCGTGTGCTTCCTGGTCGACGGCAAGGTCACCGCCACCGGATCCCATGACCGGCTCCTCGTCGAGGAGCCGGAATACCGTGCGCTGGTGGCCCGGGACACGGAAGCGGGCATCGAGGAGGGCTCCCGGTGAGCGCGCAGCTTCCCGTCGCCGAACCCGCCGAGGTGCGCCGCGCCGCGTTCCGGCTGGTCCGGGCCGACCGGCGAGCCTTCGTCGTCGTGCTCGGCCTCAACTCGGCGGCCGCCGGGGTGGGGCTGGTCGGGCCCTGGCTGCTCGGGCGGATCATCGACGAAGTCCGGGCCGGGAGCGGTGTGGACGTCGTGGACCGGATGGCGCTCGCCATCGTGGTGTGCGCGGTGGCGCAACTCCTGCTGGCCCGATGGGCCCGGTACATGGGACATCGCTTCGGGGAGCGGACCCTGGCGCGCATCCGCGAGACGTTCGTCGAACGCGCGCTGGCTCTGCCCGCCTCGGTGGTGGAGCGGGCCGGGACGGGCGATCTGACCGCGCGCGGCACCGCCGATGTCACCACCGTGGGCACCACCCTGCGTGACGCCGGCCCGGAACTGCTGATCACCTCGGTCCAGGCGCTGTTCATCCTGAGCGCGGTCTTCGTACTCGACCCACTGCTCGGCGCCTGCGGAAGTCTCGGTCTGGTCGGCATCTGGTTCGCCCTGCGCTGGTATCTGCGCCGGGCGCGTACCGCCTATCTCGCCGAGGGCGCGGCCACGTCGGAGGTCGCCGAGATCGTCGCGGCCACCGCGTCCGGCGCCCGCACGGTCGAGGCGTTCGGGCTGCAGCGGCGCCGGATCACCGCGAGCCGGGAGGCGCTCGAGACGTCCCGCCGCGCACGGATGCGGACCCTGTTCCTGCGCAATGTGTTCTTCCCTGCCGTGGAGATCTCGTACGAGATCCCGGTGGTCGCCGTGCTGCTGGTGGGCGGCGCGCTGCACGCGGGGGGCGGGATGAGCCTGGGCACGGTGGTCACCGCGGCGTTGTATCTGCGGCAGCTGAGCGAGCCGCTGGACCTGCTTCTGCAGCGGGTCGAGCAACTCCAGTCCAGCAGCGCCTCGTTCGCCCGTGTGGAGGGCCTGGCCCGGGCCCCACGGACGGGTTCCGACCGCTCTCCGGCTCCGGCGGGCGACCGTATCGACGTGACCGGTGTGCGTTACGCGTACGACCGTGGCGGCGAGG
The DNA here is from genome assembly GCF_009377235.1 of Streptomyces acidicola. GTDB lineage: Bacteria > Actinomycetota > Actinomycetes > Streptomycetales > Streptomycetaceae > Streptomyces > Streptomyces acidicola. The sequence goes on along the minus strand of NZ_VMNX01000047.1, from coordinate 9,052 downwards.
TGCTGCACGGGGTCGACCTCACGGTGAAACCCGGCGAGCGACTGGCGGTCGTCGGGCCCTCCGGTGCCGGGAAGTCCACGCTGTGCCGGCTGCTCGCGGGCATCGACGCGCCGCGTTCCGGATCAGTGACGGTGGGCGGGGTGCCCATCGCCGCGCTGGACCCCGAGCAGCTGCGGCGGCAGGTCGTGCTGGTCACCCAGGAGCACCATGTGTTCCTGGGCACCGTCCGGGACAACCTGCTCATCGCCGAACCGGGCGCCACCGACGGCGAGTTGTGGGCGGCGCTGGCCGCGGTGGGCGCCGCTGACTGGGCGGGCGAGCTGCCGGCCGGCCTGGACACCGAGCTGGGCTCCGACGGCCACCGGACGGACGGCTCTCAGGCACAGCAACTGGCCCTGGCGCGCGTGGTCCTGGCCGATCCGCACACGGTGATCCTCGACGAGGCGACCGCGCTTCTGGACCCGACGACGGCACGGCACACGGAGCGCGCGCTGGCCGCCGTACTCGAAGGGCGCACGGTGATCGCCATCGCCCACCGTCTGCACACGGCGCACGACGCGGACCGGGTGGCCGTGATGGAGGACGGCCGCCTGACCGAACTGGGCTCGCACGACGAGCTGGTGGCGGCGGACGGCGCGTACGCGGCGCTGTGGCGGTCGTGGCACGGGGACAAGCCGTCACCGGGCTGACGGCTGGCGGCTGTATGGCACGACGAGCGCCGAGTACACGGCCGTGCAGAACGCGTGGGCGGCCGTTAACGTGGGCGCGTGGCCCGGCGGTGGCAGCGGCGGCGGTACGACATTCGAGAACAGGACCGCCGCATCAATTCCGGACAACGGCGGCGCGGTCACCTCGTCGATCACCGTCTCCGGCCGCACCGGCAACGCGCCCTCGAACCTCGCGGTCGCGGTGGACATCACGCACATCTGGCGCGGTGACCTCGTCATCGATCGGGTGGCCCCGGACGGCAAGGCATACCGACTGAAGAACGTTCCCACTCCTCCGACTCGACGGACGACGTGAATGAGAAGCCGTTGCCATACCGATCATGGAGTCTGTCGATCGAACGGGAGTCTCGATCGGGTGATCGCGGGCCCTGCCCGGCATGAGAGCAGGACCTGGCGGTATACGGGGAAAATCCAGGGGAGCGGACGGCCGCGCGCTGCTACGGTCGGGCGCCATGAGCTGGCTTCCCGATGACTTCGTCCACCCCGTCCTGGTACCGCTGCCGGGCGGTGGCCATCACCTGCGGCCGATCCGGGAGGCGGACACCCCGCTCGACTATCCGGCTGTGATGGGTTCGCGCGAGCGGCTGTGGGCCATCTTCGGCCCGGCCTGGGGCTGGCCCGCGGCCACCATGACCTACGAGGCCGACCAGGCCGACCTGTTGCGGCACGAGAAGGAGATCGCCGCACACCAGTCCTTCAACTACGCGCTGTTCGACGCGGCGGAGACAGCTCTGCTCGGCTGTGTCTACATCGACCCACCGGAGAGGGCCGGCGCGGACGGCGAGATCTCCTGGTGGGTGGTGGACGAGCTGGTGGGCAGCAAGGTCGAGCAGGCCCTCGACGCGCTGGTGCCGCAGTGGATCGCCGCCGACTGGCCGTTCGAGCAGCCGCGCTTCCTCGGCCGCGAGATCTCCTGGTCGGACTGGCTCGCCCTGCCGGAGCATCCCGACACGTAAGTGGTTGTTGCCCGTACCGATCTCGAAGGCTGTCGATCGAACGGGAGTCTCGATCGGGTGACTGCGGCGGTTTCCGCGCGTGAAAGCAGGCCCTCCAGGTAGCTCGGGGGTGCGATCCCATTCCGAGTGGTTCCCGGTGGCTCTGTTGTCTTTGTTGTACGTGCCCGAGCATGTTGACCTCAACTCGCCCACCGTGTCGTGCGATTGCCTCGCGCACGTGTACGGCAACGCGGCCGACCATCCGGACCGGGTGCGCCGGTATCCGTCGGACATGACGGACGCGGAGTGGGCGGCCGTCCGGCCGTTGCTGCCGGTGCCGGCCTGGTTCCAGGGGCGGGGTGGACGGCCCGAGGGCTACTGCCACCGGCAGCTGTTCGACGCGATCAGCTGGACCGGCGGGTGAACCTCAGCCAACCAGGCGACTTCCTCCCGTAGCCCTTCCACCCGCACACGGGCCGCTGTCTCCCGCCCCTCCAGCATTCCCAGCACCGACGCCATCGCGCACCCCTCGCTCACGGAGCGGAAACGAGACGCCGGATGTCTCTCTCATTCCGAGCTACACCATGCCTGACCAGCAGAAATCAACGGATCACGTTCGGTTGAGATACGGCTTCTGAGGCCAACTCGGTCAACGCATCATTCGACGTCCCCCAGCGGACCTGGCAGTTGAGGATCCAGGACACGGCGGCCCAGGACATCGGGCGGATCAACGGCTGGAGCGTCTCTGATCAGCTAAGCGAACCTATGCGAACCGTAGGGTCCGGTGTGAGTTCTGCCCACCTGGGCGGGGAAGCATGAGCGTGCAGATGGAATCCCGCGCCCAGTGCTGCTCCTCGTGGCCGATGTCGGCTGGATGGGGGTCCTCCCGGACGAAGTCCGGGGGAGGGGGTGCTGATCGTCGTCACGTCCTGGTGCCGGTGGGCTGCACGGGGCAGTGTCCTCCGGCCCGGTGGTGCGTGTCCCTCCGGACGCTTGCCCGCCGGACCCGAGGGGCCGGTGGGGGAGGGTGCCCCGCGTCGCCTGGGCGCGGGGCGTGTGGTTCGGCGCCGGGTGGGGCCGGTCTTGGACCGGTCGGCCCGGCTGGTCTCGGTGGTCGCGGTGATGACCGCTGCGGTTTCGAGTGTGTCCACCACCGTGCGGATCACCATCTGCCCGGTGGCCCGGTCGGTGATGGTCTTGGCCTGATGCGTGAGGCCGCGTGCGGCGATGCGCTGCCAGGCGCCGTGGTCGCGGTCGCCCTGCCAGCCGCATCTGGCGCGGTCCGGGCAGATTGCCCATTTCCAGCCCGCTACGGTAGGCCGGTCGGGGGCTTTGCGGTGCCGCAGGGGGGTGAGGCACTGGGGGCAGTGCCTGGCGGTGTTGCGGGGCGGGACGGTGACGACGGCGATCCCGGCCTCGGCGGCCAGATGCCGGATGCGGTCGGCGATCTGCCCGCGCACGGTCTGGGACATGCGGGTGTTGTGGGTGCGCCCCATGCCGCCTGCTTCCATCGACCGCAGGTCTTCCAGGTAGATCACCGTGGCGTGGGCGGCGATGGCCTGGTCCACCGTCCAGCGGGCGGCAGCCCAGGCCAGGGCATCGTTGAGGTGCGACCTGCGGTCGGACACGAAGCGGATTTCGTCGCGCAGCACCTCGTGCTTGCCGGACAGCTCGTGCCGCTGGTCACCTGCGATGAGCTGCTCGATGTGGTTGACCTTGGCGTGCAGGTGTTCCGACAGGCGCCGCAGGCGGTGCTGCCTGGCCAGGACACCGGCGGCCCGGAACTGGGCGCCGTGTCCGAGCGCGGTGATGTGCCCGTCGTCGTGCAGCCGGGTTGCACCTGCACTGAGAAGGGTGTTCAGGCCCCAGTCCACGCCGAGGCCGACCGTGTGGCCAGTACGGGACGCCTTGGGGACGACGTGGGTGTAGGCCAGGTCGGCGCGCACCTTCCCGCCCGCGAGGCGCAGGGTGGGCAGGTGCAGCACCGCACCGGCCGGGACCGTGGGCGGCAGCGTGACGGGGCAGGCCACCCATGTCCAGTCCCGGTAGGAGCGCGGGTCGGGCCGACTGGGAAGCTGCAGGCGCAGCAGCGCGCGTTGCGGGTCGCCCTCACCGCGTTCGATGGTGGCCTGCTGGCCGTCACACGCCGACAGCAGCAGCATCCGCGCGGCCCGGGGCGGAGCCTCCAACTCGAACACATCAGCCGGCAGACGGCCGTTCTTCGCGGCGAAGGCGGTGATCTGCCGTGTGCGGGAGCGGATCACACCCGAGGGGAGACACCGGCCGCCCAGGGCCGCCTCCCGCACCTGGTCCCACTCCTTGGGCGTGCGCTTGCCCGGATCACGCGGCCACGTCTCAAGGACAGCGGACGTCAGCCCGGCCCTCCAGCCGGCCGAGCGCAGAGCGCGCCCGGCCTGCTCCTGGGCCATGCGCACGATCCGGTCATTGACCGTCACGCCCCCGGCCGGACCGGCCGTCCAGCCCAGTCGGCGCAGCGCCATCCACGCGTTCGACGGCAGCTTCCGGCCCGCCCGCGTCCTCACCCGAGGAGAGTACGGCCACATCCGCGGCGTTCCAGTGCTCGGCCAGCAGTTCGCCAGCCATGCCGGACACCGGATCAGCGACCCAGCCGACCCGCTGTGCCAGCACCACGGCGGACAGCACCTCGCCCGTCCTCTCCACCACGCCCGCACGCAGCAGCCCGCGGGCACAGGCGGTCCGGGCCGTCTCACCCTCGCCGAGCGGCAGCTTCCGGCTCACCGCTCCCCCCTTCCCCGCCCGTGGTGCTGTCATCCGATCAACGACACTCCCGCGAAAAGGTCACGCATTCGAACAACGCACTCAGATACGACACCGACACCGGTACCGGACACACGGCATGAGACCGACGGACGACACATCACTACGGATCCCAAAGGAAACACATGAGCCTGACGTTCCCGTAGGCCGCCGTCCGGACTCCCCAGGACTTCCCAGGACTTCCTGAGAGACGGCTGAGAGACAGGGGGCGCCGTCGCTGTGGGCCAACCCCCTGGGCAGCGCCCTCTTTTGCGCTTCACAGGACTCGCCTTGGTTGCCTCTTTACCGAGGTCAGGGTCGGTTCACGCAGCCGCAACATTCATCGGGCCGTCACTTTTCAGCCAACATCACATCGAGGTCCTGACATGTACGCGCCCCTGGTGCAGTCTTCCATCAACCACCGCACCAGCACGGCAACTTCACAACTGTGCCGGGCAGTCACCCCATTCCGCCCGGCTCCCCCACACAAGGAGCTCGTGTGACCCCCTCGTACGCGCGTCACAAGCGCACCGCTCTGGCCATCGCGACCGCCGTTGCCGCCGGAGCACTGCTCACCACCGGTCTGACCACCGGTGCCTCCGCCCAGACGGAGCCCTCCGGCACGACCAAGGCCGCCGCCGTCCCGGTCTCCCTGACGCCGGCCGCGCGCACCGCCCTGATCAAGAAGGCCGACGCCGCCGCGAGCGAGACCGCCGGCGAACTGGGCCTGGGCGCCAAGGAGGAGCTCGTCGTCCGCGACGTCATCAAGAACTCCGACGGCACGACCGCCATACGCTACGAGCGCACCTACGCCGGGCTCCCCGTCCTCGGCGGCGACCTGGTCGTCCGCCAGTCGGAGTCCGGCGAGACCGCGGGCGTCACCAAGGCCACGAAGGCCACCATCAAGGTCGCCGACCTCACGGCGGACGTCACCAAGGCCGCGGCCGAGAAGCAGGCCCTGAAGGCCGCCAAGGCGGAGGGCTCCACCGAGTCCGTGGCCGACAAGGCCCCGCGCAAGGTGGTGTGGGCCGCGAGCGGCAAGCCGGTCCTCGCCTACGAGACGGTCGTCGGCGGTTTCCAGGAGGACGGCACCCCGCAGGAACTGCACGTCATCACCGACGCGACCACCGGCGCGAAGCTGTACGAGTGGGAGGCCGTCCAGACCGGCACGGGCAACAGCCAGTACAGCGGCAGAGTCACGATCGGCACGTCGCTCTCGGGCTCGACGTACCAGCTCAACGACACGACACGCGGCAGCCACAAGACGTACAACCTCAACCGTGGCTCCTCCGGCACCGGCACCCTCTTCACCGACGCCGACGACACCTGGGGCACGGGCGCCGCCTCCGACGCCCAGACCGCGGGCGTGGACGCGCACTTCGGCGCCCAGGTGACCTGGGACTTCTACAAGAACGTCCTGGGCCGCAACGGCATCAGGAACAACGGCGTCGCCGCCTACTCCCGCGTCCACTACGGCAACAGCTACGTCAACGCCTTCTGGCAGGACTCCTGCTTCTGCATGACGTACGGCGACGGCGCGGGCAACGCCAAGCCGCTCACCTCGATCGACGTGGCGGGCCACGAGATGAGCCACGGCGTCACGTCGAACACGGCGGGCCTCAACTACAGCGGCGAGTCCGGCGGCCTGAACGAGGCGACCTCCGACATCTTCGGTACGGCCGTGGAGTTCTACGCGGCGAACTCCTCCGACGTCGGCGACTACCTCATCGGCGAGAAGATCGATATCAACGGCAACGGCACACCGCTGCGCTACATGGACAAGCCGAGCAAGGACGGCGCATCCCGCGACTCCTGGTCCTCGACCATCGGCTCCATCGACGTCCACTACTCCTCGGGGCCGGCGAACCACTTCTTCTACCTCCTCTCCGAGGGCAGCGGCAGCAAGACGATCAACGGCGTCACCTACAACTCGTCCACCTCGAACGGCTCCACGGTCACCGGCATCGGCCGCGACAAGGCGGTCAAGATCTGGTACAAGGCGCTGACCGAGTACATGACGTCGACCACCAACTACAAGGGCGCCCGCACGGCGACCCTGAACGCGGCGGCGGCGCTGTACGGCTCCGGCAGCACGGAGTACAACACGGTGAACGCGGCCTGGGCCGGGGTGAACGTCACCGCGTGACCCTCGCGTAGCCGAGTGTCCCGGGCGGTACCCGAAGGGAATGACGCTTCGGGTATCGCCCTAGGCTGTGGCCCCATGCCCCCCAAGGACGGCCTCCCCCAGAACCACTCCCCCGACAGTCCCTTCACCTACGCGGACGTGGGCGCGACCCGCTCCGGTCACTGCCCACCCGGCTTCAGGCCGCTGGACGTCAGAACCCGCATCGGCGAGGGCACCGACGTCTTCGACCGGGCCGCCCGTCTGCTGTTCACCTGGGAGCTGCACCGGGCGGTCGGCGTGGGCATCACCACCGACGCCCCCGAGGCCGCACCCGGCGTCGATGTCACGGTCACCCTGGGAGGAGTCATCACCGCCCCCTGCCGCGTGGTCTGGACTCTGGACGAACCCCGCCGCAGGGGCTGGGCCTACGGCACCCTCCCCGGCCACCCCGAGTGCGGCGAGGAGGCCTTCGTCCTCGACCGCACGGGCGACGGCACGGTCTGGCTGACCATCACCGCGTTCAGCCGCCCGGCGAAGTGGTACACGCGTGCCGGCGGGGCGGCCACCCGCGGCCTGCAGCACGCGTACGCACGTCGCTGCGGGGCAGTGCTGCGGAAACTGTGCGAGGACCTCGACGACTGACCCCGGAACGGGGCCCGGCGATCGGCCGTACCGGCTCCTTCACCAGCGCACCCGCAGCTCCCGCTCCCTTACCAGCGCACCGGCAGTTCCCGCACGCCCCTGATCAGCAGCCCCGGCACCCAGGGCAGCACGGCCTCGTCGGCGTCCGGCGCGAGGTCGGGGCAGCGCTCCAGCAGGGTGCGGATCGCGATGCGGCCCTCCAGCCGCGCCAGCGGCGCGCCCAGACAGTGGTGCAGGCCGTGGCCGAAGGCCATGTGGCCGCGGGCGTCCCGGCGGATGTCGAACCGGTCCGGCTCCTTGAAGCGCTCGGGGTCACGGTCGGCGTCCGCCATGGCGATCAGGACGGTGGCGCCCGCGGGGATGGTCACACCACCCATCACCACGTCTTCCAGCGCCAGCCGTTCCGTGCAGTTCTCCACCGGCCCGTCGTAGCGCAGCATCTCCTCGATCGCCCCGTCGAGCAGCCCGAAGTCCGCACGCAGATCGGCGAGTTGATCGGAGTGTGCGAACAGCGCCCGCACCCCGTTGCCGATCAGATTGACCGTCGTCTCGTGACCGGCGACGAGCAGCAGGCTGGACATGCCGATGAGCTCGTCCTGCGAGAGCCGGTCGCCCTCCTCGTCGGCGGTGTGGATCAGCGCACTGAGCAGATCGTCGCCGGCGTTCGCCCGCTTGGCCTCGATCAGCTCGACGAGATACCCCGTCATCGCCTGGTAGGCCGGCCCCTCCCGCTCCGGACTCGTCCGCGCGACGATCTCGTTGGACCAGCCGCGGAAGGCGTCCCGGTCCAGCTCGGGCACGCCGAGGAGTTCACAGATGACGGTCATGGGCAGGGGGAAGGCGAACGAGTCGATCAGATCGGCCCGCCGCTCCGGTGCCGCCAGCATCGCGTCCAGCAACTCGTCGGTGATCTCCTGGACGCGCGGGGCGAGTGTGTCGACACGACGCGGGGTGAACTCCCGGGCCACCAGCCGGCGCAGCCGGGTGTGGTCCGGCGGGTCCGACATCAGCATGTGCATGAGGGCGGGCGTGCTCTCCCCGGTGTTCTTGATCTGTTTGATGTCCGCGGCCCCCAGCCAGTCCCGGCTGAGCCGCGGATCGGTGAACGCGGCCCGGCACGCCTCATGGCCGACGACGAGCCACACCTCCTCCCCGTTGGGGGCGAGCACACGGTGAACCGGCCCTTCCGCACGGAGCCGGGCGTAGACGGGATAAGGGTCGCGGGTGAATGCCGTACCGAGTTTCTGCAGGTCGACGGCGGGTTGGGTGACCATGCTGTTTTCCCCCTGTCCAAAGGTCGAACAGCACGTTAACCGGCATCAGCGGCTGATCAGGGTCGGTTTTCGGTCGGCTGTGCGCCTGCCACCGAGGCTGCTGTGCCGAGGCTCCGGGCGATGTGCGATCGTGGGTGGCAGAGCCCGACAGGCTCCTGGACGAGGTGCGCCGTACCCAGTCATGACAAGACGACGCGAGGAGTCTGTCATGGCGTGGATCATTCTGGTGGTGTCCGGAGCACTGGAAGCAGTGTGGGCGACCGCACTGGGCAAATCGGAGGGTTTCACCCGCCCCGTGCCGAGCGTCGTTTTCGTGCTCGGGCTGGTGCTGAGCATGGCGGGTCTGGCCTTCGCGCTCCGGACGGTGCCCGTGGGCACGGGCTACGCGGTCTGGGTCGGCATCGGGGCGGTGCTCACCGCGACGTACGCCATGCTCTTCGACGGTGAATCCGCGGGCTTGCTGAAACTGCTCCTGCTGGCCGGCATCGTCGGCTGCGTGGCCGGCCTGAAGCTGACGCACTGAGACCTCCCCGCGCCCGCCCGCTTCCGCCCCTCACCTCACCGCATCAG
>NZ_VMNX01000479.1 GCF_009377235.1 Streptomyces acidicola | reverse complement strand
ACATGGGGTCGCGCGTTTCCTGGTCCAGCCAGTACCACACCGCCCGCACATGCCGGTGTGGTTGTGCCCTCTGCATGGCCCGGGCCATCAGCACATCGTCGGGTGGTCGCAGTAGGACAGTCCGATCGGCGCGGATGCGGGCGGCGAACCGGGCTCGTGCTGTGGCGCCACCGCAGCAGCGGATCACCCAGGTACGGCGGGCGGGCCTGGCTCGCTCCAGCTCGGCCACGGCCCGGTTGAACGCGCGCGCACCCATCGCGTCCTGATCTAGCACGACGTCGCCCGGTGCGCGGTGCTGCTCGACGTGGTGGCTCTTCCCCGCGCAGGGCGGGCCAGCCACCAGGATCACGGTTGCCATGCTCACCACCTGGTCCTTGGTTGCGGGGCGGGATCCGGTTTCGCGCTCGGGTCGCCAGCCTTCTGATTGCACTCGGCGTGCGCAGCCTGCAGGAACCGCGGATCGTCGCCGAACCGCTTCCCCCGGGTGTGGTGGACCTGCAGGGCGCGCGGGTGCGGCTTGCGCAACGTGGGGTTGATGGGCTGGTGGCAGAGCCCGCACACCCAGCGGTCCCGGTCGGCGATCTCCAGGCGCAGCCTGCGCCACCGCCGGGTGCTGCCACCAGCCCACGAATCGCTCATCGCACGCGTTCAAAGACCAGGTACTCATGCCCGAAGTCGGTCGCCGTGCCCGTCTGCCGGTAGCGGTACTGGCCGGCGGTGTCGAGCACCAGGGTGCCGTCCTCGCGGAGGTGCTCGCGGGTGGCGGTCTTGAGTGCTTCCGGGTCCACGGCTATCACGTCGTCGGCGTGGATCACTTCCACTGTTCCGTCCTCGTACCGGCGCACGGTCGCGGTTCCAGGTTCAGGCAACGTCGCTCTCCTCGGTCAACGGATGTTCAGGCCACGCCACGCTGTCCAGCGGGTCACGGTGGCGGGCGAGCGGCACGGCCATGCCGACACGCTGCGCGGCCATCGTGGCGAGCGCCAGCGCGTCCGCGGCGTTGTCGTCGACCAGCTCGACATCCGGCCACATTCGCGCGATCGCGGCCACCACGGCGGCCTTGCTGGCGTTCCCCTTGCCCGCGGCCCAGCGGGCGCGCGCGCTCGGCGAGCACACGGCAAGCGGGACCTGGCGGGCGTGCAGGCGGTTCACGATGCGCCACCACAGCCCGGCTCGGTCCCAGGTGTGCGCGGTCGCGCCGCGGCTGAGTGCTGGCCCCTCGATCACGACGAGGTCCGCGCCCGCGGCCACGGTCTCGACGGCGTGCGTGATCAGCTCCAACCTCATGTCGCGGTCGATCAGGGTGGGGTTCGGCGTGGGCTTCGTGCCGACGACGCGCACGGCCGGGCCGCCCGTGCTGGTGATCGTGGCGAGCCCGGTTCCGGTCAGGGACGGGTCGATCCCGACGACGCGCGTCACCGACCCGCCTCCCATCGGCCACAGACGCAGCTGATCACGTGCTTGTGGACTTGACAGCTGCCGCAGATCTCCGCGCGCTTGGCCTTGATGGCAGGCTGCTGGTCCCAGGTGTGGAAGTTGTGGGCGCGGTGTCGCCCCGTGTGACCAGCGGGTTCGGTGCAGCTCCAGCCCTCGTTGTAGACGCCGCAGGGCTCCGCCGGTCCTTCCGGCTGCGGGCTGGCGGGTAGCGGGTCCCTGTGCTCCGCGGCGGCGTCGCAGCCCGGGCACGAGTCGGTCAGGTTGTAGCCGTGGCCGCAGTCGGTCCGGGACGCGATCTTGCGCCCGGCGCCGGAGATCCAGAACTCCGGGTCCGCGGACACGTCGGCGGCCGTCAGAGGCTCGCCCATCGCGAGCCGGAGCGCGGCGAGTCTGGCGCCGTCGCGCTCGGCCGCAACGTGCGCGAGCCGCTTCGCGGCCGCGGCGATGACGCGGTGGATTGTGTCGCTCACCGCGTTGGCCGGATCGTCGCCGATCGCGGCGAGCAATTCGCTGTGCAGCGCGCGGATGTGCGCGGCCTCGTCCGGCCATTCGCTCTCTGGGCGGTCGGGGAACCCGAGGTGGTCTGTCAGCACCCGCCCGATCGTTTCGGCCATCCGTGCGCTGACGGGAGCGGACATCTGGTCGATCTTGGCGTGCAGCTCGCCGAGCGAGCGTTCCAGGCCGGCCAGGCGGGCCATCTGGTGTGCCTGGAACGGGGTGGTCGGTCGGAAGTCGAGCGGGTCGTTCCCGAAGTCGTCGCGGTCGTTCTCACCTGTCTCTTATA
>NZ_VMNX01000478.1 GCF_009377235.1 Streptomyces acidicola | reverse complement strand
AACTCGACCTCAGCACCTACACCGGCCGCCACCCCGTCGAACTCATCGGAGGAGTCCGCTTCCCCGCCATCGGAGAACTCCCCTACCTCCTCACCCTCGCAGGCCACGGCTTCTACTGGTTCCGGCTGCGGCGGGAGCACGGCGAGTAGCGGTACGCACCACCGGTCACAGCATCCGGCCACCATGAGGGCGGGACGGTTTCCGCCGTCCCGCCCTGGGAACCCTTCACGCAACCCGACGCTCCTCCGCCACCCGACGCGGAAAGGACGCATTCCATGTCGGAAGTCGTTACGCACTCCGCTCGCACGGCCGGTCCCGGCCTTCTCGCGTCTCTCGATCCGCTGCTGCGGGAGTGGCTGCCGCGGCAGCGCTGGTTCGCGGGCAAGGGCCGGCCGGTCACCGGGTTCACCCTGGTCGCGGCGACCGAACTGCTGCCCGTGAACGCGAAGCTGGGGCTGATCCACCTCCTCGTACGGGCCCATCAGCCGCTCGTACCCCTCCAGACCGCGGTGGCGCACCCCGCCGACTGCTACCAGCTGCTGATCGGGGTACGCGAGACCCTGCCGCCACGGCTCGCGCCCGCCCTGATCGGGCACTTGGAGGAGGGGCCGCTGGCGGGGCGCACGGTGTACGAGGCGCTGCACGACCCCCGGCCCGCCGATGTGCTCCTCGAAGCACTGCGTACGCGGGCCCGCGTGGGCGATCTGCGCTTCGAACGGGACATGCGGCAGGAGATCCGGTCGGAGCTGGTGCCCCGCATGGTGACGTCCGAGCAGTCCAACTCGTCCGTCGTGTATGGAGATACGTTCATCCTGAAGCTGTTGCGGCGGATCGTGCCCGGCACCAATCCCGATCTGGAGCTGCCCCTGGTGCTGGCGCGCGAGGGGTGCCCGCGGGTGCCGGCCCCGGCGGGCTGGATGATGGCGGACCTCGCCCCCTCCGACGACTCCTATGTCCTGGGCGTGCTGCAGCCTTTTGTGCAGGGTGCGTCCGACGGCTGGGAGCTGGCGCTGCGGGAGCTGGCCAAGGGAGAGGACTTCGGCGCGGAGGCGCGGGCGCTGGGGCGTGCGACGGCCGAGGTGCACACGGCGCTGGCGCGGGCCCTGCCGACGGTCACGCTCGGGCGGCCCCAGCTGGAGCTGCTGGTGTCCGGGATGACCGAACGGCTGGACGCGGCCGTGCAGGCGGTGCCGGCGCTGCGGAGGTACGCCCCCGGGTTGCGCTCGGCCTTCGCGGCGCTGGCCGACCTGGCGGCCGAGGGCCGCACCTGGACGGCCCAGCGCATCCACGGAGACCTGCATCTGGGCCAGTGCCTGCGGTCACCCGACGGCGAGTGGTCGCTCATCGACTTCGAGGGCGAGCCCTCCAAGTCGCTCACCGAGCGCCGTATGCCCCAGCCCATCGTGCGGGACGTCGCAGGGATGCTGCGCTCCTTCGACTACGCGTCCCACGCCCACCACCCCACGGAGCCCGACTGGGCGCCCCTCTGCCGGGCCGCGTACTGCGCCGGGTACGCGGAGATCTCCGAGGTCGACCCGCGGACCGATCCCGTGCTGCTGCGCGCGTACGAGACGGACAAGGCGGTGTACGAGGTCGTCTACGAGGCCAGGCACCGCCCCGACTGGCTGCCGGTGCCGCTGGCCGCGATACGCCGGCTGGCGGCGAACGACGACACCCCCTGACGCTCTGATCTGTCTGTGCCTGTGCCTGTGCCCGTGCCGAGGAGGCCGTACCCGTGACCCCCCGTCCCCCGTCCGACGACAGTCCGAACGCCACCGAAGGCAGGGCCACCGCGAAGAAAACCACTGGGGCGAAGAAGAGCGCGGAAAAGAAGACCGCGGAGAAGAAGACCGTCGCGAACAAGGCCGTCGCGAAGAAGGCTGCCACCAAGAAGACAGCGGCTAAGAAGGCTGCGGCCAAGAAACCCGCGACCAAGAAGTCAGCGGCGGAGAAGGCGACCGCGAAGACGACCCCCAAGAAGACCGTCGCGAACAAGACCACCGCCACCAAGACGGCCACCGCCAAGACAGCTGCCAAGAAGACGGCTGTCAAGAAGACGGCAGCCAAGAAAACTGTCGCGAAAGCTGCTGCGAAGAAGCCCAGGGCTTCGAAGGAGGGGGCCGAGGCCGTCCCGCGGTCTCCCGAGTCTGCGGTCCCGGAGGCCACCGCCACCGAAACCGTCGTACGCATCCCCGAGCCCACGAGACA
>NZ_VMNX01000477.1 GCF_009377235.1 Streptomyces acidicola | reverse complement strand
CCCCCTCCCCACCCCGGTCCTCGCCTTCGCCATCCGGCACCTCGGCGCCGTCGCAGGCGTGGAGGTCACCGCCAGCCACAACCCGCCCCGCGACAACGGCTACAAGGTCTACCTCGGCGACGGCTCCCAGATCGTGCCCCCGGCCGACGCCGAGATCGCGGCCGAGATCGCGGCGGTCACCACCCTCACCACGGTCCCGCGCCCCGACACCGGCTGGGAGACCCTCGACGACACGATCCTCGACGCCTACCTGGCCCGTACGGACGCCGTCCTCGCCCCCGGCTCTCCCCGCACCGCCCGCACGGTCTACACGCCGATGCACGGCGTCGGCAGGGACACCGTCCTCGCGGCCTTCTCCCGGGCCGGCTTCCCGGCCCCCGCCCTCGTCGCCGAGCAGGCCGACCCCGACCCGGACTTCCCGACCGTCGCCTTCCCCAACCCGGAGGAGCCGGGCGCGATGGACCTGGCCTTCGCCAAGGCCCGCGAGACGAACCCCGACCTGGTCATCGCGAACGACCCGGACGCCGACCGCTGTGCGGCGGCGGTCAGGGACGGCGACGACTGGCGCATGCTGCGCGGCGACGAGGTGGGTGCCCTCCTCGCCGTCCACCTCGTCAAGCGAGGCGCCCGTGGCACCTTCGCGGAGTCGATCGTCTCGTCCTCCCTCCTCGGCCGGATCGCCGAGAAGGCGGGCCTGCCGTACGAGGAGACGCTCACCGGCTTCAAGTGGATCGCCCGCGTCGAGGACCTGCGCTACGGCTACGAGGAGGCACTCGGCTACTGCGTGGACCCGGAGGGCGTGCGCGACAAGGACGGCATCACCGCGGCGCTCCTGATCACGGAACTCGCCTCCGTCCTCAAGTCCGAGGGCCGCACGCTCCTCGACCTGCTGGACGACATCGCGGTCGAGTACGGCCTCCACGCCACGGACCAGCTCTCGGTCCGCGTACAGGACCTGTCCCTGATCGCCGACGCCATGCGCCGCCTGCGCCAACAGCCCCCGACCCGCCTCGCGGGCCTGCCCATCACCAGGTCGGAGGACCTGACCCGGGGCACGGACAGCCTCCCGCCCACGGACGGGCTGCGCTACACGCTGGACGGCGCCCGCGTGATCGTCCGCCCGAGCGGCACGGAGCCCAAGCTGAAGTGCTACCTGGAGGTCGTGGTCCCGGTCGCCTCGCACACCGACCTGCCCGCGGCGCGCGCGAAGGCGGCAGACCTGCTGACGACGATCAAGCAGGACCTCTCGGCTGCGGCAGGCATCTGACCGACCCGTGACGCAGCCCCGGTCCGTCAGCGGACCGGGGCTGAACGCTCAACACACCACGCCCGGCCCTCCGCACTCAACCCACCGCGAGCAGCCCGCCACGCTCAACCCACCGCGAGCAGCCCGCCACGCCCAAACTCAACGCGAGCAGCCCGCCACGCTCAACCAACCACGAGCAGGACCACCAGCAGCACCGCTCCCGCGATCGCCGGCGCCATGATCTCCCACGACCACCGCACACTGGGCTCGCCCTGGGAGTCCGCGGCCTTGGCCCGCGCCTCGCACAGTTGGCGCAGGTCGTCCATGATCTGGTCGGACGGAGCGCGCACGGGCCCGGTCTCCAGAGACGTCTGCCCGCTGAGGTCCCTCCGGACGGGCGCCCGGCCGTCGTCCACGCGGGCCTGCCGCCGCTGGGCCTTCTTGCGGGCGCGGAGCGAGACGGGAAGGGACCAGAGCTGGTACTTGGTGCCGGACTCGTCGATCACCTCGTTCGAGTAGCCGGAGCGCAGCGAGGCGACCGAGCCCCAGGGCAGCACGATCACCCGGAACGGGTTGCGCACCCGCATCCGGTCGTCGTTCGCGAAGACGGCGGGCCGCACCGCGAAGGCGATCACCAGGGGGACGAGGCACAGCAGCGTGGCCAGCGCCAGCCACGGGGTGCGGCCGTGGCCCGTGACGATCGCGTCGACGCCGAGCCAGCCCGCGATGGCGAGGAGCAGCACACCGCCCGCGATCCCGCCGGGCGAGCGGTAGGCCCGGTCGTTGTAGGCGGGCTTCGAGGACGTCACAGAATCCGGCACGGACCCCGAAGACTTCACGGAATCCGCAGGCACGGTATCCGAAGGCACGGAATCCGAAGACTCCGCAGACCGCGAAGGCTCCACGGGCTTCGTGGGCTCCGCGGACTCCGAAGACTCCGCGGACCGCGAAGGCTCCGGCTCGGGTGACTGGTGGTCGGAGGTGCTCATAGCCCCGATTCTGCCCGACGCCTCCAACAGCACCCCGCCCGCGGTGCCCCCTGGCAC
>NZ_VMNX01000476.1 GCF_009377235.1 Streptomyces acidicola | reverse complement strand
GCCCAGGCCCCCACCCAGACCCCGGCCGCCGCCGAACATCGCCGTCCGTCCGTCGACTGGCGCATCCGCTTCGGCTTCCTCGCCCTCATCTGGGGCTTCAGCTTCCTCCTCATCAAGGTCGGCACGGAGGGCTACGCCCCCTTCCAGGTGACCTTCGGACGGCTGTTGTTCGGGACGGCGGTGCTCGCGGTGGCGATGGCGGTGAAGCGGGAGCGGCTTCCGCGGGGCGCCCGCACCTGGGGCCACCTCACGGTCGCGGCCCTGCTGCTGAACGCGCTGCCCTTCTCCCTCTTCGCCTATGCGGAGCTGACGATCCCGTCGACGCTCGCGGGCATCTGCAACGCGACCTCGCCCCTGTGGGGCATGACCCTGTCACTGGTCGCGCTCTCCGAGGACCGGCCGACGCGGGTGCGGGTCGCCGGGCTCGGGCTCGGCTTCCTCGGCGTGCTCACCGTCCTCGGCGCCTGGCAGGGCTTCAACGGCCTGGACGCCTCGGGCACGGCGATGGCTCTGCTGGCCTCGCTCAGCTATCCGATCGGCTGGATCTACGTCCGCCGCACACTGGCGGGCTCCGACCACTCGAACCTCTCCCTGACGGGCGCCCAGTTGCTGCTGGCCACCGTCCAACTCGCTGTCGTCACCCCACTGTTCACGTCCCTGCCCGCCAGTTTCCCGGTGCTGCCCCTGCTCGCGATCGTCGCGCTCGGTGCCCTGGGCACCGGTCTCGCGATGCTCGTGCAGTACGGCATCGTCGCCGAGGTCGGCCCGACCACCGCCCAGATGGTCACGTACTTCATCCCGGTGATCGCCACGGCCGCGGGCGTCGCGATCCTCGGCGAGTCGCTCACCTGGTCCACTCCGGTCGGTGCGGCGATCGTGCTGGCGGGCGCGGCACTGACCCAGGTGAAGCCCCGTACACGATGAGCGCTTGACGGGACGTCACACATAACGCCGAGCGGGCGCCGGGCGGATCGCCGAGGCCACGGCGTCCGCCACGGGCGCGATCTCGTCCTCGGTGAGCGTGGACACCGTGATCCGGATGCCGGGCGGCGCGCTCAGACGGAAGCGGGCGCCGGGTGCCACGGCCCAGCCCGCGTGCAGCAGCCGGGCGACCGCGCCGGTCTCGTCCGGCACGGGGACCCACACGTTCATCCCGCTGTGCCCCCGCGCCGCCACCCCGCGGTCCGCGAGCGCACCGATCAGCGCGTCGCGCCTTCGCCCGTACGCTCCCGCCACGGCCCGCGCGTCCACGGCACCGTCGGCCCACAGCCGCACCACCGCCCGCTGCACCAGCCGGCTCACCCATCCGGGCCCGAGCCGCTGCCGCCCTCGCACCCGGTCCACGGTCACGGCGTCGCCGGTGAGCACGGCGAGCCGCAGGTCGGGCCCGTAGGCCTTGGCGACCGAGCGGACGAAGGCCCAGTGACGCGTGACGCCCGCCAGCGGGTGGAGGGGCTGGTCGACGATCCGGTGGCCGTGGTCGTCCTCGATCAGCAGGGTCCCCGGGTGGTCCGCGAGCACGGACCGCAGGGCACGCGCACGCGTGGCGGTCACCGCGGCGCCGGTCGGGTTCTGCGCCCGGTCCGTGACGATCAGGACACGCGCCCCGGCCTCCAGAGCGCGGCGTACGTCGTCGGGGAGCGGCCCTTCGTCGTCGACACCCACAGGGATCGTGCGCAGTCCGAGCGCCGGGGCGAGGTCGAGCACACTGCCCCACCCCGGGTCCTCGATTGCCACCGTGTCGCCCGGCTTGAGGTGCGCGGCCAGGACGCGCTCGATGGCGTCGAGCGAGCCGGAGGTGACGGTGACCGGTCCGTCCGGCACGCTGTCGGTGTCCAGATCCGCGCGCGCGATCCGTGCCAGATCCGGCTCGACGGGGGCCTGACCGTAGAGAACGGGAGCGCGGTCACCCTCCTCGGCAGCCGCCGCGAACGCCTTCGCGAGCGGCGGGAGCAGCGCCGGGTCCGGATTGCCGTCGGCGAGGTCGCGTACGCCTTCCGGTACGTCCACCCGGATGTACTCGCGCCCTGTCGTGGCCGGCTTGGACCGCACCCGGCTGCCGCGGCGCCCGGCGGTCTCGATGACCCCGCGCTCACGCAGGGTGCGGTAAGCGGCTGCGACCGTATTGGGATTCACACCCAGCTCGGCCGCCAACTCCCGCATCGGCGGCAGCAGTTGCCCCGGCTCCAACTGCCCCGCACCGACCGCACGCTCGACGCTCGCCGCAATCTCTGCTGCGCGACGCCCTTCGATCCGATACTCTCCTAGCACAAAACAGATTATGCACTAGTGCAATGGAGACCGCAATGCAGGGGACCCCGCAGCCGACCTCGCCCCCCACCGCCTACACC
>NZ_VMNX01000475.1 GCF_009377235.1 Streptomyces acidicola | reverse complement strand
GGGGGCTGCCGCCCCCAGACCCCCGCTTGTCGGCCTGAACGGCCTCGTCCTCAAACGCCGGACGGGCTGGGGGTGCCTGGCCTCGGCTGAATATCCCGGGCGCCGTCCACCGGGCCGTAACAGGCCGCCGCGGCCCCGGTCATGAGGGCCCAGTAGCGGTCGCCGTACGACCAGTGCCACCACTCGGTGGGGTAGTTGACCAGGCCGGCCGTGGTGAGCGCGACGGAGAGGAAGCGGCGGTTGCGGCGGGCCTCGTCGGAGATGTCCGGGGCGTCGGTGTAGCAGGCGCCCGCGCTCTCCTCGGGGCTCGCGTCGACCGGGGTACCGAGATCGAGCTCCTCGCCCGAGGCGGTGCACAACGTCAGGTCCACCGCGGCACCGGCGACATGCGGACCGATCTCCGGCGGGGACAGGGACCGGCTGGTCTGGGTGCGCAGGTGCTCCTCGGACCAGTCCGGGTTGGCGCGGCGCAGTTCGGCCGCGTACGCCTCGAAGTAGCTGATCTGGAGAGGGAGAGGGCGGTACCCCTCGGTGACCAGGAGCCGCAGGCCGTCGGGGAGCAGCCGTGCCGCGCGGGCCAGCCGCCAGGCGACGCCCTCGCGGATCAGCGCGTAGGAACCCTCCGGGTCGGCCTGCCGGGAGTCCACGACCACGAAGGCCAACTCCCGTAGATCGACCAGGGGTTCACCACAGTCCTGGACGGGGACACCTGCGACCGCGGGGTCGTTCATGAGGATGATCGGGGGCATGCGTCGTCTCTCGCAGGCGGTTCGGGCGTACTGGTGTACGGCGATGCTGGCGGGTCGAGGCAAGGTGTGGTCGTGCCGCGATGCCCCGGGACAGGGACGGTCGTACCCGATGCCCCTGGCCCGGAGCTCCCCCGGCATGTGCCTGGCTTCCCCTGGCTGGTGGTGCCCTCTGTTTGGTCGGCCGAGCGGTGAGGATCGCCCGGCCGACCAGTTGTCCCCCGACACCCACGAGCTTGGCGCAGGGCGCTGCAAGTTCTCTGCAAGTCCACGGCAAGGCGTTGCGGGCGCGGCCAGGCACGGCCTACGGCCGCTGGGGCGGTTGGGGGCTTCTGATGGCTCTCCGTGGAAGAAGGAGCGGCGTTCGGTGCGTGCTCCCCCACTGCCTGAAAGGCGTGGGGGGACCCCCAGGCGTGCGGCGTGGAGGGTCATGTGGCGGAGTCACCTGTCCCTTCGCGCCGTGCGGCGAGTGGGGGTACCTCCCACGCCCTTAAGGCAGTGGGGGAGTGCCGGGCGTCGCGACACCGGGGAGAGCCATCAGGAGCCCCCTAGGGCCAGGGCTCGTTCCGTTCGCGGGCCTCGCACGCGGTGAACACGGCCATCGCCTCGGCGCGCAGCGCCGCCGCCCCCGGCCCGTCGCCCAGTGCCTCGCGCACCGTGGCCAGGTCCCGCAGGGCGCGGGCGCGCGGCAGGCGCAGGCCCATGTCGTCCCAGCCGGCGACCGACGCGGTCAGCAGCTGGGCCGCCTCGGCGAAGCGGCCATCGGCGAGCGCGCACTCGCCGAGGGTGCGCACGGTCAACGCCTCGCCGAAGCGGTCCTGGTGGGCCCGGCAGACTCCGAGCGCCTCGTGCAGCTCGGACTCGGCCTCTCGTATACGGCCCATCCGCAGCCACGCCTTGGCCCGCGCCCGCATGCTGTACGCGGCCATCAGCGGATCCCCCAGGTCACTCAGGATCTCCCGCGCCTGCCCGGCCACACGCGCCGCCGCCTCGTACTCGCCGAGCGACCGGTGGATGAGGCTGAGTGTGCGCAGCGCCATGGCCTCCCCGCGGCGGCTGCCCTGCCGCCGGTACGCGGCCAGTGACTCGTCGAGGAGGACGAGCGCCGTGTCGTGGTCGCCGAGTTCGAGCCGTACGGAACCGGCGTACCGGCAGGCGAGGCCCACGCCGGTGTCGTCGCCGAGCCGCCGGAAGCCGTCGGCCGCGTCGGCGAGGGCCCGTTCGGCGGCGCGCAGTTCACCCAGCTCTCGGAAGGCGCTGCCGACACCGGCGAGGGCTGCGGAGCGGCCGTGTACGTCACCGAGGTCGGCGCAGATCCGCTCCGCCTGCCGGAAGTAGTCCAGTGCCTCGGCACAACGGTCCTGTTCGTAGCGGAGCTGGCCCAGGCCGATGAGCAGCAGGGCCTCGCCGGAGAGGTCCTCGGCGCGCCGGGCGGCGGCGAGGGCGGCGTCGTGGCTGCGCCACCAGGCGTCGAAGCGGTTGCTGATGGCGAACGACGACGAGCACAACGCCGCAGCGGCCTCGCAGGCCGGCGTGTGCAGCCCCATCGCGGCGGCCCGTTCGACGGCCGTGGTCAGGGCGCCGGCTTCGGCGTCGAACCAGGTGAACGGATCGGCGAGGGCTCGCCGGGCGGTGCGGGCACTGACGGGGGCGGAGGG
>NZ_VMNX01000474.1 GCF_009377235.1 Streptomyces acidicola | reverse complement strand
CCCCTCGCCCCCGCCACCCTAGGCATGGCGTGCCGCCCCGTCCCGCGCCGTTTCCGACGGCCGCTGGACCCGCACCACCCGCGAGCCCCGCGCGGCGCGCGAGTGGCCGCCCTTCTCGTAGCCGTGGAACGCCGCCCAGCAAACCATGAGCACGAGGGCGAACACCGGCAGCCAGGCCACGCGGACAGCCATCCACTCCAGGCTCTCCGGAGCGGTGTGCAGACCCGGGAGGCGGCCCACGGCCAGACCGGTGGCGGTGGTCGCCATCAGGGCCGTCTGGTGCCAGAGGAACACGGTCATGGCGGACAGGTTGACGAGGGCCACCGCCGCCCAGGCCATGGGGCGCCGCATCGCCCGGCGCAGGGGTGCGCGCAGCAGCAGCGCGAGGCCGCACTGGGCCAGGCCGAAGGTGACGGCGGCCAGGGTGGGCGGGTTGAGGTTCGACACCGCGGCGCCGGGGACGCCGACCATCGACGTCGGGTAACCGGCCCAGGTGACCAGGACCACCGTCGCCACCCCGCCGCCGGCGAGCAGCAGCCAGCCCGCGCGGCGGCGGTCCAGCTCGCCGCGCGTCCAGGCCGCGCCCAGCGTGTACGGGACCAGCCAGCCCGCCGCCAGGTTCACCCAGCCGAGCCAGGACGGGCCGCCGAGACCGAAGCGTATGAGGTCCACGTGGAGGACGACGGCCAGCGGCCACAGCGGGTTGAGCCGCATCAGCAGCGGGGTCGCCGCCGTCAGCGCGGCGAAGACCAGCAGGAACCACAGCGGGGACAGCGCCAGCTTCAGCAGCGTGTGTACCGTGTCCATGCCCACGCCCGTCGCGAGCAGGCCGGCCGTGGTCACCGCCCAGAGGACGAGGAGGGCCGCGACCGGATGGAACAGGCGGCTCAGCCGGGTGCGCAGCCACTCCCCGTATGTGGTCCCGCGCGTGCGTGCCGACGTGTAGCCCTTCGTCGCCACATGGCCGCCCACCAGGAAGAAAACGGCCAGTGTCTGGAAGACCCACGAGATCGGCGCGAGCCAGGGCATGTCCCGCAGCGGGCTTGCGGTGCGCAGCGCGCCACCGTCCGCGACCAGTGCGGTCACCAGCCAGTGCCCCAGGACGACGCCGAGGATCGCCAAGGTCCGCAGCGCGTCGACCGCCCGGTCCCTGTCCGAGGGGGTGGCCGCGTCGAGGCGACCGGCCATGGTGCGGATGCGGCGGAGCACCGAGGTGTCCCGGGGTCGGGCCCCCCGGCCCACTGTCGCTGTGGTGTACCGACTCTGATGGATCACCGACCGAAGCGGTGTGGCTGACTCACGCACGGGTCACCTCCGAGGTGTCGCCGAGGACGATCCGGGCGAGGTTGTCGAGGGAGACGGAGCCCGGGCGGAAGTAGTCGCTGTGGCCGCCGTCGCCCGCCGCGAAGACGCGGGCACCGAAGGCCGGGGAGACGGGGTCGGTACCGAAGCCGACGGTGGTGCCGAAGAAGTCGGCGTCGGCGTGCGGGACGTCCGCGATCCAGTCGCCGGAGCCCCGCGCCGCCCACACGCGTGCCGATGTGTGCAGCGCGGTGGCACTGTCCGCTCCGGTGCCCGGGCTGCCGACGAAAACGATGTCGTCCACGCGGGCCTCCCCCTGGAGTCCGGTGCCTTGGCGGTCCGCGCCACCCGTGCTGTCCGTGCCGCCCGCGCGCTCCGCCGCGCGGGCGCACACGACCGAGCCGTACGAGTGGCAGAGCAGGGAGATACGGGCGTCCTGGCCGACCAGCCCGCGCAGCTCCCGTACGAACGCCTCCAGGCGGGGCGCCGCGGACTCGGCCCTGCCGGTGGTGAGCACGGTCGTGCTGATGGTGCGCGGGGTTTCGTAGCCGAGCCAGGAGACGACAGCGGTATGTGTGGCGCGTGCGGCATGTGTGGCGCGTGCGGTACCTATGGCGCGTGCGATGCGCTTACCGTGCCCGCCCCCGGAGGACCAGGTCCCAACCTCGTCCATCAGGGCCGTCGCACCCGCGCGGAAGCGGTCGTACGTGTCCAGCGTCGTGTCGGAACCCGGGACCAGGACGGCCACGCGGTCGGCGTGCGCCAGGTCGCCGAAGACCTCGACGGCCTGTCCGGTGCCGCGCCCGTCGAAGGCGAGGAACTGCCGGGAGCTCGCGCCCATGGACCGGTCCGCCTCGGCCCGCTTCCGGTCGCCGTTGGCCGCGGCCATGCGCGCCGCCTCCGCGGCGTTCGCACGATTCGCCTCGTACGCCTCGTCCAGCGTCCCCGCCGTTATCGGTGCGAGCACCGCGGGTGCCGGGGCGGGTATCCGGGGACGCGCGAAGGCGGAGAGGGGCGCGACGACCGCGACAGCGACAACCAGGGCGAGCAGTACGCGCCGGACCCTCCCGGCCCCCCACGTCCTCGACCTCGGCCTCGCCCTCGACCCGCCGACCTCACCGGTCGCGTCGGGCCCGCCCAATGTGCCGGCAG
>NZ_VMNX01000473.1 GCF_009377235.1 Streptomyces acidicola | reverse complement strand
GTGGTGAGGGAACGTGGTAGGGGGCGCGTGGGTGGAGTGTTCCCTTTTCGCCGTTTTTTGTTGCTATTCAGGGGTGTTGGCTGGGTCGGTGGTTATGGTGAGGCTTGTGGCCTATTAGCCGTGTCTGTCGGGGTCTGTTGTTGGTGGTCTGCTGCGGGATTGTCGTGGTGGTCGCGCCCACGCGGCGGAGCCGCATATGCAGTACAGCCCCGCGCCCCTAAAAGCGCACGGGCGTGGCCCGACCCGCGACGCGGCCCCCGCGGCCCCCGTGCGTCGTGCGGCTCACGCGTCCGGTCGTACGACTCCCAGGATCGGCATGGAGCCCGCGCCTGCGATCGTCACCGTGCGGCCGGGGCGGGGGGAGTGGACGATGGCGCCGTCGCCGATGTACATCGCCACATGGCTGGCGTCCGCGTTGTAGATGATCAGGTCGCCGGGGCGCATGTCCTTGACGTCGACGCGGTCGAGCCGCTTCCACTGCTCCTGGGAGGTGCGCGGGATGCCCTTCCCGGCGAAGGACCAGGCCTGTGAGGTGAGGCCGGAGCAGTCGTACGTCCCGGGACCCTCGGCGCCCCACTCGTACGGCTTGCCGATCTGGTCCGTCGCGAACTTCACCGCCTTCCTGCCCTCCTCGGACGCCTTGCCGCTGATCTCGTCCAGCACGCCCGAGCCGAGCCACGCGGTCTGCGCCTTCCGTGCGGCCTGCTCCTCCAGCTCCGCCAGCCGCTCGCGCTCCTCCTGCTCCAGCTGGGACTCCAGCTCCTCGGCCGCGGCGATCTGCTTCTTGATCTCCTTCTTGGCCTCGGCCCTGGCCTTCCGGTTGGCCTCCAGCTTCTTCCACTGGGTGGAGGCGTCCTTCGCGTACAGCTCCAAGTCCTGCTGCGTGCGCTCCATTTCGGCGAGTACGCCCTTGGACGCGAGCTGGCCCTGCCGTACGCGGCCGGCGCTGTCGAGGAAGTCCTGCGGGTTCTCGCTGAGCCAGAGTCGGACCTCGGGCGGCAGGCCGCCGCCGCGGTACTGGGCGCGGGCTGCCGCGCCCATGAGGTCCTTCAGCTTCTCCAGCCTCTCCTTGCCCTTGACGATCTCGCGGGCCAGCTCGACGATCTCGGCGGACTGCCTCTTGGTCTTCTCCTCGGCCGCGTTGTAGGCGTCCGTGGCCACCGCCGCGTCGTGGTAGAGCCTGTCCAGCTTCTTGCGTACGGCTTCCAGTTCCTCGGTGCTCGCGGTTGTCGCACCGGGTGAATCCGTCGGTGAGGGCGATGGTGTGGGGTTCGGTTTCGCCTGGCTTGCGTGGGCCATGCCCGGTGCGCCCAGCATGGTCACCGCGCAGACAAGTGCCACGGCCGCCGTGGTCAGGCTCCGCTTGCCCGCAGTCATGCCTCTGCCCCCCAAACTGATTTACCGTCAGTAACTTCCGGACACGTGGGGGATCGTGCCATGTCGTGCCGCAATACGACAGA
This sequence comes from Streptomyces acidicola, assembly GCF_009377235.1. Taxonomy (GTDB): domain Bacteria; phylum Actinomycetota; class Actinomycetes; order Streptomycetales; family Streptomycetaceae; genus Streptomyces; species Streptomyces acidicola. Next base: position 995 of record NZ_VMNX01000473.1, on the reverse strand, counting down.
GGAGGACACGAACTCCCTCCCCTCTTCCACTCCTCCGCGCCTTCCACACCCCTGTGGATGATCTGCCCGCCCTGTGTGACGAACAACTCACGGCATGCGTTCCCCAGGCGTCCCACATCAGCCGCGCGGCGCCAAGGCCTCCCACGCGACCGTGACTTCGCCCTGGCGCCAGCGTGTCGCGCCGTCGCGCACCGGCCAGTCGGTGCTCACGGCGCGGACGGCGCGCATCCAGCGCTGGCGGGCGCCGTACGAGGCGTACGGTGCCGCGGTCGCCCAGGCGCGGTCGAAGTCGCGGAGGAAGGCGTGCACCGGCTCGCCGGGGACGTTGCGGTGGATGAGGGCCTTGGGGAGGCGTTCGGCGAGGTCGGACGGGCGGTCCAGGGAGCCGAGACGGGTGGCGAACGTGACCGTACGGGGGCCCTCCGGGCCGAGCGCGACCCAGACGTGACGGCGGCCGATCTCGTCACACGTGCCCTCGACCAGCAGGCCTCCCCGGGACGTGGACGTGGCGGGGGCGAGCCGCGCGCGGAGGCGGTCCCAGGCCGCGGTCACCTCGTCCTCGTCGTACTGGCGCAGCACGTTCGCCGCGCGGATCAGGGTCGGCGTGCCCGGCACCGGCACCTCGAAGCCGCCGTGCCGGAAGACCAGCCCCGCCCGCTCGTACGGCCGCGCTGCCGCCACCCGTGCCGGGTCGATCTCCACGCCGACCACGCGGGTGCGGGGGGCCGCCGTGCGCAGCCGCCGGAGCAGCTCGACCGCGGTCCAGGGCGCGGCGCCGTAGCCGAGGTCGACCGCCAGCGGGTCCGCCGCGCGGCGCAGCTCGGCGCCGTGGGTCGCCGCGATCCAGCGGTCCATGCGGCGCAGACGGTTGGGGTTCGTGGTCCCGCGCGTCACGGTCCCCTGGGGGCGGGTCGGCATGCGTACGAGGGTATGCGGGCGTGTTGGGCGGGCACCTCGGGCGGGGTGACCCCGTGCACCCCGTGCACCCCGTGCAC
>NZ_VMNX01000472.1 GCF_009377235.1 Streptomyces acidicola | reverse complement strand
ATCTCCGGCACTGTGGCGGGCCGCACCCTCGGCGCGATCACCGACGTCTATCTCACGCCCGACGCGACAGCGCAGAATGTCGCCTTTGGACACCTGCACGTGCAGAACGCCTTCCAGTCGCTCTTCGCGCTCGGCGCGCCGCTCAACGCCTGGCGTAACGAGTTCAACAGCAACCGGCTGCTTCGGCTTGCCCGCGATGAAAACGGCGTCCAGATCTCCACCTACCGGAGCACCGAGGCACCCGAGTGGTCGCCCAGGGTCGGCGCGCAGAGCACCAAGACGCTCGTCGACCTCCTTGAAGAGGCGGCGCGAGCGACGCAGGGCTTGCTGTTCGCCAGCCGGGCGGCGTCGCACCTGTTCTACCGAACGCACCCGTCGATGCAGGGCCAGCGACCGCGGGCGGTGCTCGACGCGGCCGCAAACCAGCTGGAGACGCTGCCGCTGCCCACCGATGACGACCAGGTGCTAACCAACGACGTGACTGCCACCCGCACGGGGGGTTTCTCGGCGCGCGCGGTGAAGACGACCGGCCGCAACTCGACGGCGTCCCCCTCTGCTGGCGGCATCGGCGTGTACGCCTCGAACACCACCTACAACGTGTCCTCGGACGGCTACCTGGCCGACTACGCGGCCTGGGCGCTGGCGCGCGGCACCTACGACGGGCCGCGCTACCCCCAGCTGCCCGTGTTCCGGCACGCCGCGCCGGTCGCTGACGACTCGGCTCTGTTCGCCGCCCTGCTCGACGTGGACCAGGGCGACATCCTGATGATCGAGAACCTGCCGCTCGGCGACGACCGAGCGATGGTGCTTGGCTACCGGGAGACCATCACCCCGATCGAGCACCGGTTCACCTTCAACGCCGAGCCCGGCGACCCGTGGAACATCGGCGTCACCGACGACCCGGACACCCGCGCCGACGCCGAAGGCAGCACGCTCGCCGGCGCGGCCACCAGCACCGCCACGACGCTGTCCGTCGCCAGCACCACCGTGCCCTGGATCGACTCCGCCAGCTACGGCGACCAGTTCCCGTTCAACATCACCGTGGGCGGTGAGGAGATGACGGTGACCGCTGTCGGCCCTGCCGCGGTCGACACGTTCACGCGCACCGTGTCCGGCGGGTGGGGAACGGCGGACACCGGGCAGGCGTGGACCACCACGGGCGGGGCCGCGTCGAACTACTCCACCAACGGCACCGCCGGCCAGATGGCGTTGACCTCCGTGAACGTGTCCCGCTGGGCCAGCGTGCTGCTGGGGGTCGCCGACATCGACGTGGCCGCGTCGTTCGCCACCAGCGCGATCGCCGCCGGCGCCCCGGTCGTGGCGTGGCTCGCCGGCCGCTGGACCGACATCAGCAACTGGTACGCCGCGCGGCTGAACTTCAACACCGACGGCACGGTCACCCTTGGCCTGTGGACGAGCGTCGCGGGCAGCGAAACCAACCTGCTCACCTCCGCCTCGCTGGGCAGCTACACCACCGGCCAGCTGTGGCGCGTCCGGTTCCAGATCACCGGCACCACACTGCTGGCGAAGGCGTGGCGAGCGAGCGGAAGCGAACCGACCGAGTGGACGGTCGCCGCATCCGCAACAGCGATCGCTGCCGCCGGGGACCTCGGCATCCGCACCCGCTTGAACACCGGCAACACCAACGCCCTGCCCGTCACGATCACCGTCGATGACGTGCAGGTCAGCACCCCGCAGCGCTTCACCGTGACCCGTTCGGTGAACGGCATCGTCAAGGCGCACCCCGCCGGCGCCACCGTCCAGCTCGCCGACCCGGTCTACGCCGGGCTCGGCCCGACACTGTAGGAGGCACCGTGCCTACCTGGCTGGCAGGTCAGCGGGTCACCGCCGCGAAACTCGACGCGCCATACGCCCGCTACGCGCGCAACGCAGGCACGCAGGCGGTCGCTGCGAGCGCTGATACGCAGATCCAGTACCCCACGCTCACCTCCGGCGGATCGCCGCTCATCACCCCCGGCAGCACGCTCGGCCCGGGGCAGCCGTTCAACTACTGGAAGTTCGCGGCCGGCTCGGGCATCTGGCACGCCGACGCCAGCATTCGCGTGTCGACCCCGCACAGCACGTGGCAGATCACGGCCGCGATCGGCGCGACGGCGTGGGCCGCGGGCAACATCAAGAAAGTCGGCGCGTACGGCGACCTCAACGGGTTCGTCAGCGTCACCATCGACGCCTCCGCCAGCGAGCAAATCGTGTGCTTCTCGTGCTGGCAGAGCGGCGGCGCCTACACCATCAACGGCTCGTTCGGCCTCGCCACCTCCGTCGACTTCGTCAAGGTCGGGTGACCCGGTGAACGACTGGCTCAACTGGCTTGGCGGCGCCGGCGGGCTCGGCGCCGCGGGCAAGATCGCCTACGACCTCATCAAGGCCAGGGGCGAGTCCAAGAAGGTGAACGCGGATGCCGCGCAGATCCTCGTCACCACCGCGGCAGCGTCCGCGGCCGCCTACGCCTGTCTCTTATACACAAC
>NZ_VMNX01000471.1 GCF_009377235.1 Streptomyces acidicola | reverse complement strand
CCTCGAAGCCCCGGCCAGGCCAGGCAGGGCCAGGCCCGTCAGGTCTGGGGGGCCGGGAAAGCCACCGGGCCCCGCAAGCCCGCCCGGTTCACCGCCCGTACGCCGAAGAAGACGTTGTCCTTGGACAGATCCACCTCGTGCGACGTGACGTCGCCCGCCGGGATCACATGGGTCCAGTCGGAGTCCGTCGTCTCCCGCCAGACGATCTCGTAGCCCGCGAGATCGGGCTCGGCCCGCCTGGTCCACGTCAGCTCCGTGGCGTTGGTGAGGGTGGACGTGACGACCTTCGCGTCACGCGGGGTACCGGGGGCCTGGGCCAGCGTCCAGAGGGCGGCCGCGTTCACCTTGGCCACGCGCGCGGTGAACGCGAAGTCGCAGAACTCCGGGAGGTCGCCGTACCGCTTGCCGTCCTCCACCCGCACGTCCTGATGCTGATGGGCGAAGTCCTCGGCGGGCTCCGTGAAGCGGCCCGCGGGGTAGGCACGTTCGAGGAACGGGATGTGGTCGCCGCCCCGGCGGTAGCGGTCACGGCGGTAGATCACCCGCACCCGCATGCCCGTCGCGTCGTTGTCCGCCACGTCCCGGACGAAGCGGGCGAGTTGACGGGACGGCGAGTCGTTCTCCCCGCCCACCGAGCGGCGGACCGCCGCCTGTTCGGGAGTCTCGGAGGACGGCACACCCTCCGCGAACAGCCGGATCGTGTACGGGTCACGCGTCCCGTCGTCCGCCGTCGAACTGCCGACGATGTCGTTGGTGAACATGCCCTGGACGTCCGTACCGGCGGCCTTGTACTGCTGCGCCATGTACGCCGCGCCGTACAGCCCCTGCTCCTCCCCCGCCACCGCCGCGAACACGATCGTCGAGGCCGGCCGGCGCCGCGCCATCACCCGGGCCAGTTCCATGGCCACGGCCACCCCGGAGGCGTCGTCGTCCGCGCCGGGCGCGTCGGACGTGGCGTCCATGACGTCCGACGCCCGCGAGTCGTAGTGCCCCGACACCACGTACACCCTCTCCGGCGTGACCGAGCCGCGCAGCGTGGCGACGACGTTCGTGATGCGGGTCGCCACAGGGATACGGCTCGCCGGTTCCTGGATGTACGACTGGAGCTCCACCGTCATCCGGCCGCCGGAGGCCGCCGCGTACGACCGCATCTCCGCCGCGATCCAGTCACGGGCCGCACCGATGCCGCGCACGGGGTCGTCCTGGGTGGAGAGGGTGTGGCGGGTGCCGAAGGAGACCAGCTTGCGGACGGTCGCCTCGATGCGGTCGGGGTCGATCTCCCCGAGGAGGGCGCGGAGTTCACGGGAGGGCCGTTGCGCGGTCGCGGGCGGCCGGTCAGTGGCTCCGTCTGCGGCGGCCACGGCCGTGGCGGGGGCAGCCGCGCTCGCCACCCCCGCGGCGGCGGTGGCCGTCAGAACCGTTCTCCTGCTGGGGCGCATGGGGCGCATGGGTCCTCCGCGAGCAGCCGGGGCGTGCCAACGGTGCCATCGTTGTGGACGCGTCAAGCGGGGGCAAGGGTGCCTCACGGGTCTGACGGGCCGTGAGGGGTCGGACTTCAGTCCGCGTCCGGTCCGCCTTCAGTCCGCCTTCGTGAACGTCAGCGACTTCCCCGAGTCCGTGCTCACACGGCGCAGACGGCCGTCGGGGAGGATCGTGACCTCGGAGGCGGCGCCCGGGGTGCAGGAGGACGCCGGGCCGGTCGTGACGGTGGAGGGGCCGATCCTCAACGGGCCGCCGCCGCTCGGGGCCACCGCCAGCTCGGCCTTGAACACGCAGTGGTACGTGCCGCTCCCGACCGGTCCGTCCGCCGTGAGCGACAGGACCGTGTCGCCGACCTCGCCCTGCCGGATGACCAGGCGTCGTGTGCTGTGCCCGGCGGCGTTGTCGATGCTCGTGTTCCAGGTACCGAGGTACTCGGCCGGGATCGCGCCGTACTCGGGGGCCTGGGTCGTGGGGTTCTGGGTGGTGGGATTCCCGGTGCTCGGCGGGGTCGAGGGCCCGGACGTGCTCGGGTCCTCGGTCGTGGGCGCGCTCGTCGTCGGGGACGCCTTGCCGTGGCCGTCCTGGCCGGCGCCGTCCCGCATCAACGCGTACACCGAACCGCCCGCCGCGAGCGCCACGACCAGCGCGACCGCGATGAGCGCCGCCGTGGAGCGGCCGTTTCTGTGCGGGGGCCCGGGCTGCGGGTGGGCGCCACCCGGACCGTACGGGGGAGTCGGCCCGAAGGAGCCTGCCGGAGGGCCGTAGGGCGGGGTCGACCCCATGGCGGGCCCGTACGGGCTGTATCCGGGAGGCCCTTGTCCGGGAGGCCCGTGTCCGGCGGCAGGTTGCTGACTGTATCCGGGAGGCCCGTGTCCGGCGGCGGGCTGCGGGTGCTGCTGCGCGTAGCCGTACGGCGGGGGCGGCATCGCCGACGGGGGCGCCTGCGCGGGGCCCGCGATCTGGGTGGGCAGCCGGTCCAGTCCGCCCACGCCCGGCTGCCCCGGCGGGGGCGGGGCC
>NZ_VMNX01000470.1 GCF_009377235.1 Streptomyces acidicola | reverse complement strand
GCGGGGGCTCCGAGCGTGGGGTCTGGCTGTCCTTGCTTCCATCCACGCGGGTGCGTGTCGCCGCGCAGGTCGTGCCGGCCGTGGTCGGTGGGGACCGGATCGCCGCCGTGCTGCGCGTGCGGGGCGGCGGGCCGCCGGAGGTCGTCGGGGCGGCGTCCGGGGTGCAGCGGTTCGCCGGGAGGCTGCGGAGCGGGCTGCGGGAGGCGACGGACGGGCTGGACGCGGACGCGCGGGCGTTGCTGCCGGGCTTCGTCGTCGGCGACACCTCGCGGGTGCCGGTCGAGTTGGACGAGGCCTTCAAGGCGACCGATCTCACCCATCTCCTGGCCGTCAGCGGGGCGAACTTCACCATCCTCCTCGCCCTGTTCATCGGCCCGCCCGGGCTTGCCCAACGCGTCGAACGCAGAGGGCTCGCGCCGCGGCTCGGTATCCCGTTGCGGGCGACCGCGCTGGCCGGGGGCGCGCTGACGCTGGGTTTCGTGATCGTGTGCCGGCCGGATCCGAGCGTGCTGCGGGCCGCGGCCTGCGGTTCGATCGCGTTGCTGGCCATCGCGACCGGGCGCCGCAGGTCCCTGATTCCCGCGCTGGCCACGGCGGTTCTGCTGCTGGTGCTGTACGACCCGTGGCTGGCCCGCAGCTACGGGTTCCTGCTCTCGGTCCTCGCCACCGGTGCCCTGCTCACCCTTGCCCCACGGTGGAGCGCCGCGCTCCAGCGGCGTCGGGTGCCGGCGGGCCCGGCGGAGGCGCTGGCCGCGGCTGCCGCCGCCCAGGCGGTGTGCGCCCCGGTCGTCGCGGTGCTGTCGGCGCGGGTGAGCCTGGTGGCGGTGCCGTGCAACCTGCTGGCGGAGTTCGCGGTGGCACCGGCCACGGTGCTCGGGTTCGCCACACTGGCGACGGCACCCGTGGCGATGCCGGTCGCCAAGGTCCTCGCGTCATGCGCGAGTTGGCCGACAGGGTGGATCGCGGACATCGCGCGCACGGGGGCTGCCATGCCCGGCGCGGGAGTGGACTGGCCGGGGAACTGGACGGGTGCGCTGCTGCTCGCCATGGTGACGGTGGTGGTCGTCCTCGTCGGGCGGCGGATCGTGAGCCGTCCCAGGATGTGCCTGGCAGGCCTTGTGGTGTTCCTGCTCGTGGTCGTGCAGCCGCCACCACTGACCAGGGTGATCACCGGGTGGCCACCGCCCGGTTGGCGGTTCGCGATGTGCGACGTCGGACAGGGAGACGCGACCGTGCTCGCGGCGGGCGACGGGACGGGGGTGGTCGTGGACGCGGGACCCGATCCCATGCTGGTCGACCGCTGTCTGAGCGCGCTCGGCATCACCAGAATTGCACTCGTCGTGCTGACTCACTTCCACGCCGATCATGTGGCCGGTCTGCCAGGCGTACTGCGCGGACGGTCGGTGGGCGCGATCGAGACCACGGGGTTTGAGGAGCCGGTGGACCAGGCCGAGTTCGTACGGAGACAGGCCGCGGCCCGGCGTATTCCCGTGACGCGGGCCTTGGCGGGGGAGGAGCGGCGCACGGGGCGTCTGGCATGGCGGGTGCTGTGGCCGCCGCCGAGCACCGGGCCGGCGCCAGAAGGACCCAACGACGCAAGCGTGACCATGCTCGTCCGGTCGGCCGGACTGACCCTGCTGATACTCGGCGATCTCGAACCCACGGCACAGCGGGCGTTGTTGAGATCCCCGGCCGCCGCGGAGCTGGGAGCTGTGGACGTGGTGAAGGTCGCACACCACGGCTCGGCCTACCAGGATCCGGACCTCATACGTGCCGTGGCGCCGCGGCTGGCGCTCATCTCGGTGGGGGCGGACAACCTGTACGGCCACCCGGCGCCGAGCACGCTCGCGGCGCTGCGGGCCGGGGGCGCGACGGTGCTGCGTACCGACGAGGACGGGGCGATCGCCGTCGCCGGTGCGGCGCAGGGGCTGCGAGTGGCGAGAGAGTGACGGACCGGGGGACTCGGCGCTTGGCGCCTCAGCCCTGGGCGGGGTGACCAGGGACCCTGCGGAGCGGTGAAACACCGGCGGGGCGGCGGGAGGCCAGCGGGGTGGCGGGAGACTGGTGCCATGGACTCCGCACAGGTCGATGCCTACCTTCGCAGGATCGGGGCCGAGTACCCCGCAGGGCCCACCCTCGACGCACTGCGCGAGCTGCAACTGCGTCATCTTCGGGCCGTGCCCTTCGAGAATCTCTCGGTCCACCTCGGCGAGAAGATCGTGCTCGACGAGGAGCCGCTGCTGGACAAGGTGGTCGGGGCGCGCAGGGGCGGGTTCTGTTACGAGCTGAACGGGGCGTTCGCTGCGTTGCTCACGGCGCTGGGCTTCGAGGTGACGCTGCTCGCGGCGCGGGTGTTCGGCGAGGCGGGCCGGCTCGGGATCCCGTACGACCATCTCGCGCTGCTGGTACGGACGGGGGACGGGGGTGAGTGGCTCGCCGACGTCGGGTTCGGGGCGCACAGTCTCTTCCCGCTGGCCTTCGGGGAGCGCGGGGAGCAGGAGGATCCGGGCGGCACGTTCCGGGTGGTCGAGGCGGCGGAGCGAGAGGAAGCAGAACGAGGGGAAGCGGAGCGAGGGGGAGG
>NZ_VMNX01000046.1 GCF_009377235.1 Streptomyces acidicola | reverse complement strand
CTGACGCCGTGTCCGCGGACGCGGCGACGAAGCGGGCCCGGTTGTCCCGCCGCTGGCAGCGGGACGTGCGCTGGAGCCCGTACGCCTTCGTATCGCCGTTCTTCCTGCTGTTCGTCGCGTTCGGCCTGTTCCCGCTGCTCTACACGGGCTGGGCGTCGCTGCACCAGGTGGAGCTGACGGCGCCCACCGACATGGAGTGGGCGGGGCTGCGCAACTACACGCGCATCTTCGACGACGACTTCTTCTGGAACGCGGCGAAGAACACCCTCACCATCGGCATCATCTCCACCGTTCCGCAGCTGCTGATGGCGATGGGCATCGCCCACATCCTCAACTACAAGTTGCGCGGCTCGACCTTCTACCGGGTCGTGATGCTCGCTCCGTACGCGACCTCGATCGCCGCCGCCTCGCTGGTGTTCGTGCTGCTCTTCGGCCGCGACTACGGAATGATCAACTGGGTTCTGCACCAGGTCGGCATCGGCAGCATCGACTGGCAGAACGGCGAGTGGGCGTCGAAGTTCGCCGTCTCGACGATCGTCATCTGGCGCTGGACCGGGTACAACGCGCTGATCTATCTGGCGGCGATGCAGGCCATCCCGCAGGACCTCTACGAGTCGGCGGCCCTGGACGGGGCCAACCGCTGGCAGCAGTTCTTCCATGTGACGCTGCCGTCGCTGCGGCCGACGATCCTGTTCACGTGTGTCGTGTCGACGATCGGGGCCAGCCAGCTCTTCGGCGAGCCGCTGCTGTTCGACGCGACCAAGGGCGCCTCCGGCGGCGCCGAGCACCAGTTCCAGACGCTGGGCCTGTACCTGTACGAGCAGGGCTGGGTGAACCAGCACCTCGGGCGGGCCTCGGCGATCGCCTGGACGATGTTCCTGATCCTCATCGTGATCGGGATCGTCAACTACGTCATCTCGCGCCGGCTGCGCGCCAGTCATTAAGGAGTTCCGGCCGTGACGACGACTGTGACGAAACCCCCGGCCGACGCGGTGGACCCGCCGCCGAAGCGCACCCGGGGCCCCAAGTCCGCCCGGGCGGGCGGGCAGTTGCACGCCGGGCCGATCGCGTACGTGATCCTGGCCCTGTTCACCGTCGGCTCGCTGTTCCCGCTGGTGTGGACGGCGATCGCCGCCTCCCGCGACAACAGCCGGCTGGCGCAGTCCCCGCCGCCGTTCTGGTTCGGTTCGGGCCTCCTCGACAAGCTGGAGGTGGCCTGGAAGGACGCCAACCTCGGTGAGGCGTTCCTCAACACCACCCTCGTGGCGGGCATTTCGGCGGTGACCATAGTCGTGCTGTCGACGGTGGCCGGGTTCGCCTTCGCCAAGCTGCGTTTCCGGGGCCGGAGCGCGCTGATGCTGATCGTGATCGGCACGATGATGGTGCCGCCGCAACTCAGCGTGATCCCGCTGTACATGATGGTCGCGAAGCTGGACTGGACCGACCAGTTGCAGGCGGTGATCTTCCCCTCGCTGGTGAGCGCGTTCGGTGTGTTCTTCATGCGCCAGTACCTGCTCCAGGCGCTGCCGGACGAGATCATCGAGGCCGCCCGCGTGGACGGCGCGAGCAGTTGGCGGGTGGTGTGGCACGTGGTCTTCCCGGCCGCGCGGCCCGCGATGGCCGTGCTGGGCATGCTGACGTTCGTACAGACCTGGAACGACTTCCTGTGGCCGTTCCTGGTGCTGACCCAGATGGGCAACCCGACCGTGCAGGTCGCGATCGCCGGCCTGGGACGCGGCTACACTCCCGACCAGTCCCTGATCATGGCCGGCGCGCTGCTCGGCACGCTGCCGCTGCTGCTCGTCTTCGCGATCTTCGGCAAGCAGATCGTGGGCGGCATCATGCAGGGCGCCGTCAAGGGCTGACGGCACCGGCCCGCCATGGTCCCCGTGCTTCCGGGGTGAGTCACCACCACCTCGTCCCGGATGTCCCTCCCCCCTTCCTCCAACGGTCTGAACGACCACCGATGGGAGCGCTTCCATGCCTGAACCCGTGACGCCGGTGACCTTTCCCTCCACCTTCCTCTGGGGCGCGTCGACCTCCGCGTACCAGATCGAGGGGGCAGTGCGGGAGGGCGGTCGCACCCCGTCGATCTGGGACACCTTCAGCCATACGCCGGGCAGGACGGCCGGCGGCGATCATGGTGACACCGCCGTCGACCACTACCACCGCTATCCCGAGGACGTGGCGCTGATGGCGGAGCTGGGCCTGGATGCCTACCGCTTCTCCGTCTCCTGGTCGCGGGTGCAGCCGACGGGGCGCGGCCCGGCCGTCCAGGTCGGTCTGGACTTCTACCGCCGTCTCGTCGACGAACTGCTGTCCCACGGCATCAAGCCGGCCGTCACCCTCTACCACTGGGACCTCCCCCAGGAGCTGGAGGACGCGGGCGGCTGGCCGGAGCGCGACACGGCGTACCGGTTCGCCGAGTACGCGCAGCTGGTCGGCGAGGCGCTCGGTGACCGTGTGGAGCACTGGATGACGCTCAACGAGCCCTGGTGCACCGCGTTCCTGGGCTACGCCTCCGGGGTGCACGCCCCGGGCCGTACGGAACCGGAGGCGTCCCTGAAGGCCGCCCACCATCTGAACCTGGCCCACGGCCTGGGCGCGACGGCCCTGCGGTCGGTGATGCCGGCCCGCAACTCGATCGCGGTGAGCCTCAACTCCTCGACGGTGCGGACGGTGTCGCAGGACCCGGCGGACCTGGCGGCGGCCCGCAAGATCGACGACCTGGCCAACGGGATCTTCCACGGCCCGATGCTGCACGGCGCGTATCCCGAGACGCTGCTGAAGGCGACGGAGGAGCTCACCGACTGGTCGTACGTCATGGAGGGCGACCTGGAGCTGATCAACCAGCCGCTGGACGCGCTGGGGCTGAACTACTACACCCCGGCGCTCGTGTCGGCGGCGGACGCCGAGGCACGGGGCCCACGGGCGGACGGGCACGGGGCGAGCGCGTACTCCCCCTGGCCGGGCGCGGACGACGTGATGTTCCACCAGTCGCCCGGCGAACAGACGCAGATGGGCTGGTCGATCGACCCGACGGGGCTGCACGACCTGCTCATGCGGTACACGCGGGAGGCGCCGGGCCTGCCGCTGTACATCACCGAGAACGGCGCGGCCTACGACGACAAGCCCGACCCGGACGGCCGCGTCCACGACCCGGAGCGGATCGCCTATCTGCACGGCCACCTGTCGGCGGTCCGCCGCGCCATCTCCGACGGCGCGGACGTCCGCGGCTACTACCAGTGGTCCCTGATGGACAACTTCGAGTGGTCTTACGGCTACGAGAAGCGGTTCGGCATGGTGTACGTCGACTACGCCACGCTGAAGCGGACGCCGAAGTCGAGTGCGCGGTGGTATTCGGGGGCGGCGCGGACGGGGACGCTGCCCCCGGTGGAGTGATCGCGGAGCCACCCCCATGCATTCCTCCGCCCTGCCCCTCGTCCGGGGCAGGGCGGAGGAATGTGCCCATACCGTGCGGCCCTCGGGTCCGCGCAGCCGCCGCCGGCGATCGGTTTGTTTCCGGCATGTTGAGAACCGTCCGTTCTTGAGTGGCCGAACATGAGCAGGCCTCACACTCCGCCGGGCACGGCTGAGCGCAAGGTGGGGCCTCCGCGGGCGGCACGGGTTTCGTGCGGCAGACGGTCGGCCGCATACGCATTCACCTGATCGAACACCGAATTCGACATGATCACGCGACTTTTGAAGCGGAATCATTAACTCCAAAATCACGGTATTGCGTTTGCCCGCTTTACCCCGTTGGCGGGCACCCGACGAAGAGCGCGATCAGGCCATCACGCATCGCCGCCGGCATGCAGGAGAATGTGGCAACCGGACGGCGCACCGTGATATGTTCTGTGCGTTCGTTATCGAACGGACGATGCTCTTCGGCGAATCATGAATGGCACTTGCGTACGGCCCTCCGGCCACGACAACGGGGAGAGTGCTTGCATGGGTACGGCCGCAAAACGCCTGATGGGTCCGCCCTTCCTCGCCGCACAACGGGACATTTCCAGCATCGGCCCACGGGCCTGAAGCTTCTTCAGCAGAGCGTCATCACATCGCATTCCCCCTTTGCCGCAACGGTGCGGCCTGCCGTGCTGTCTTGACATGCGCAGCGCGGTCACAGGAATGCGTAAGTGAACTTTCCGTTTACCTTCCAGTTACCCGTCAGGGAAATTCGCGACGCGGCAGAACACGCTTGACAGGCAGAGAACGCATATGCCAGGGTTCTTTGCGCCGACCCTCAGAGGGAAGGACAGTTTTAGGTGCCGTCAGAGGTACGCAGTGAACGAGAAAAGTCACCGCTCCACCCGCACGTCACCAAAGTTGTCATTCCGGTAGGAGGCCTCGGCACTCGCTTCCTTCCGGCCACCAAGGCCATTCCCAAGGAAATATTTCCGCTCATCGACAAGCCCGTCATCCAATACGTGGTGGAGGAAGCCGCCTCGGTCGGGCTGACGGACATCCTCATGGTCACCAGCCGTAACAAACGGCCGTTGGAAGACCATTTCGACCACAACGTCGAAATCGAAGAAGCGCTGTCCCGCAAAGGCGACGAGACGCATCTGGACCAGGTGCGCGAGTCCAGCGACCTCGTGACGCTGCACTACGTCCGCCAGGGCGCACCCAAAGGCCTCGGTCACGCACTCCTGTGCGCGGAATCGTATGTGGGGAACGAGCCGTTCGCCGTCCTCCTCGGCGACGACCTCATCGATCCCCGCGATCCCCTGCTCGCCCGCATGATCGCCGTACAGGAACGATTCGGCGGCAGCGTGGTCGCCCTCATGGAGGTCGATCCACGCGATATGCATCTGTACGGATGCGCAGCCGTCTCCCCCACCGGCGAGGCCGATGTCGTGCGCGTCACCGGCCTCGTGGAGAAACCCGGTCCAGGCGAGGCACCCAGCGCCTGCGCCGTCATCGGCCGCTTCGTGCTCCACCCCGGCATTTTCGACGTGATCCGCGGCACCGGCCCCGGACGCGGCGGAGAGATCCAGCTCACCGACGCGTTGGACAGCCTCTCCCGAACCAGGGCAGCGCCCGTGCACGGAGTTCTCTTCTCCGGCCGCCGCTACGACACCGGCGACCGGGCCGACTACGTGCGCACCATCGTCCGCCTGGCCTGCGAACGCGACGATCTGGGGCCGGACTTCCGAGCATGGCTGGCCGCGTTCGTCTCGCACGACTTTCACGAGACAAGGTGAACTCAATGCCCTCTGGCTCCCTCCAAGAGACCCCGTTCCCCGACTCCTCCCACGGCGACGAGAGCGACGCACTCGCCCTGGCCCGGCTCGTGCTCGCCGGGGACGACCGGACCGTAGAGGCTCTCAGGCCGCAGGCCGGCGACGCGGACCCCGAGCGGTTACCGCTGCTGACCGGCGCGGAGGCCGTGGCCGCACTGCTCGCCCACGCCGGCGTCCACAACGTCTTCGTCTACGCCGGAACCTCCGAACTGGCGCTCTGCGACGCGCTGCACCGCACCGAAGGCGTCCAGCTGTCCAACGGACGCGGTGACAAGGAGTCCGCCTTCATGGCCGCGGGCGCCTCCCTGACACAACCGGGCCGGGGCGCTGCCCTGCTGCACGGCGCACGCGGGCTCACCAACGCCACCGGAGCCGTGGCCGACGCCCGGCGCAACGAGGTGGGGGCCCTGTTCCTCGTCGGCCTTCCCTCCAGCGGCTCCGTCCGCTTCCTGCCGCCGCACGGCGAACACGGCCTGATCCACGGCATCGGCACGTTCGCCGACTGGTCGTGGCAGGCCCCGCCCGTGCCCAAGCGTCCCGGCGAACGCCGGGCGTCGGCCGAGCGGTTCGTGGACCGGCTCCGGGCGAGCCTGGCCTTCTGCACCACACCGCCGTACCGGCCGGCACTCTTCGGTATCCCCCAGGATGTCGCCGAAAGCCGCTGGATACCGCTCGACGCGCTGCTCACGACCCCGCCCGCCGCACCGGCCACCGATCTCAGGCAGCCCGCGCTGGAAGCGCTGCTGAGCGAGCTGCGGCAGGCCCGGCGCCCGCTGTTCCTCCTCGACGACTACGCGCTGCACCACCCGGGGACACGCCCCGCGCTCGACCGGCTGAGCACCATGACCGGCGCGGCGGTGCTTCAGGTGCGGTACCGGCGGGGCCCGATGCTCTTCGAGCGGTTGCGCAGCGAGGAGGTCACGAACTTCGCCGGCTGGCTCAACCCCTTCAGCGCGGCACACCGCGCCCTGCTCGCCGAGTGCGACCTCCTGGTGACGGTGGAGGACCGCAACATCTACGAACGAGTCGTCGGCCCCCTGCCCGACTGCCGGAAGGCGGCGGTCAACACCGACTCCGCCAAGGTCCTCAAGAACGAGTACCTGCGCGACGACGAGCCACTGGCCGTCGGCGAACCGGCCCTGATCCTGACGGAGTTGGCCGACCGGCTGAGCGCCGCCGGGGAGCCGGCGCCCGCGCCCTGGTTCCCGGCGCAGGCCCTCGCCGAGCACATGGTGAGCCCCGAGCAGGCCACCGGCGAGGTCCAGGACGGACGCCGCGCCGTGGCCCGCGCGCTCGCCTCGACCCTCGCCTCCTGGGAACGGCCCGCACTCGTCGACGACAGCCAGATGTTCGGCGGGCTGCTCTCCGAGCACTACGACGACTTCCCGCAGGGGCTGCGGGTCTTCGGCGACCACGGGGCGTTCGTCGGCGGCGGGCTGGCGTACGCGACGGGCCTGGCCCTCGGGGACAAGGACGCCCGGGTGATGTGCACGCTGGGCGACCAGGCCTTCACCAACTCCTTCCAGGGGCTGGTGGCCGCCGTGCAGGACCAGGCCCAGGTGCTGTTCGTCGTCTGCAACAACGGGGAGTCCGTCTCGCTGAACAAGCAGGCCGACGCCTCGTACGGCACCTCGGACCGTTCGTATCTCGCGAACGTCGGACACATGGCGTACCACCAGGTCGCCGAGGCCCTCGGAGTGCCCGCCCAGCAGGTGGTCGTCCCCCTCGGCGGCTCGCCCGCGGCCGTGCAGGCGGCGGTGTCCCTCCTGGCGACCGTGCTGGAGAAGAGTGCCGCCGTACCGGGACCCAGCCTCGTCGAGATCGTCCTGCCGTCGGATCCCGACGTGTGGAAGGGCATCTGGATCACCCAGGGCTTCGAGGAGGCCACGCCGGCGGAGCGGGAGAACGCCTCGGCGGAGCAGGGGAGCGTGGCGGTGGAGCAGGAGAGCGTGGCGTGAGGGAGGGGCCGGCCACCCCTGCCGGGGGACCGGCGCCCCGGCTGTCGGGGACCGCGGGGCCGCAGCGGGCACGGATCGCCCTCAGCGTGGTGTTCTTCGTCAACGGGGCCCTGTTCGGCAACTGGGTGCTGCGCATCCCCGCCGTCAAGGACCACGTCGACGCGGGCACCGGCCCGCTCGGGCTGGCGCTGCTCGGCATCGCGGTCGGCGCCCTGCTGTCCAAGCAGATCTCCGGCCAGCTCGTCGCCCGGTACGGGAGCCGCCCCATCACCGTGCTCGGCATCACGCTGAGCTGTCTGGCCCTGATGCTCCCTGCGCTCGCCGGGAACATCGTCACCCTCGGGCTCGCCCTCATCGGCTTCGGCGCGGCGATGGGCATCGTGGATGTGGCGATGAACGCCCACGGCGTCGCCGTACAGGACCGTATGGGCCGTCCCGTGCTGTCCTCCCTGCACGGGGTGTACAGCATCGGCGGGCTGCTCGGCGCGCTGACCGGCGGGGCTGCCGAGGCCCGTGGGCTGTCCCCGCTGGTGCACTTCGCTCTCGTCGCCGCGGTGCTGGGCGGCGCCGCCCTCGCCGTGTCGCCCTGGCTGCTGCCCGCGAGCAGCGATGTCGCTCCGAGGGCTGCCGAAGGCGGCTGGGCCAGGCTGCCCGCCGAGCGCAGGCTGCCGCTGGTGCTGCTGGGCTTCGTCGGCCTGTGCGGTATGGCCGGAGAGGGTGCCGTCGGCGACTGGGGCGCCATCTACCTGCGCGACGACCTCGGCACCAGCGCCGAGTTCGCCGCCGTGGGCTACTCCGCCTACTCCGTCGCCATGGCGGCCGGGCGCCTCCTCGGCGACCGGTTCCTGGGCCGCTGGGGCGACGTACGGGTGGTGACGTGGGCGGTGACGTTCGCGGGCTGCGGGTTCGCCGCCGGTCTGCTGGCCGGGCATCCGGCCGCGGCCGTCTGCGGGTTCGCGGCGCTGGGGACGGGACTGTCCGTCGTGGTGCCCGCGGTCTTCTCCATGGCCGGACGGATGGGCGGACCGGCCACAGGCCCGGCCATCACCGTCGTGTCCAGCATCGCCGGCACCGGATTCCTGGCCGGGCCTCCGCTCATCGGCTTCCTCGCGGAGCTCACCGGCCTGCCCGCGGCGCTCGGCGTGGTGAGCGTGCTCGCGCTGGGTGCCGCGGTCCTTCTGCACTTCGCCACCTCGGGGCCCCGGGCAGCCACCGGTCCGCCGCCTGCCCGTGCCGCCGACCCGCTCCCCTGATCGCCACCCGAAAGGAACGCCTGTGGCTCAGCTCCGTCCCAGCGACCCGGAGGTCCTGGCGACCGCCGTCGTCGACAGCGTCGTGGTCGTCTCCGACCCCGACGCCCGCCGCTCCGGCCTCTTCTACTGGGAGATGGCCCGCCCGTGGACCGAAGCCGTCGTCGCCGCGGTCAAGAAGGCCGAGAACGCCGAGATCCGTACGCTGGGCGAACGCCTCGCCGAGGACCCGGCCACCCCTGACCACTACCACCGGTTGCGCACCGCCCTCCTCGACCAGGCCGACCTGCCCTCCACCGCTCCCCTGTTCGACGCCGCGTGGGAGGCGGAGTGCAACTCCCGCATCGGCTTCCACCTCGGCGGGCGGCACACCCGCGATGCCGAGCCGGTCTCCGTGGAGGAACTGCGCGCCCTCCCGCCCGGGCCCGCGCTGCCCCCCGGAGCGGACCCCGAGGTGCTGATCGTCGTACCGTTCCGGGACCGCGACACCGGCGGCGCCCGGCTGCGCAACCTGCTGGCCTGTCTGCTCGCCCTGCGCGACCAGTCCTTCCCCCGCGACCGCTACCAGGTCACCGTCGTCGAGTCCGACGACTCCCCGCGCCGGCGCGAGGCGATCACACCCTTCGCCGACCACTACCTGTTCGCCCCCAAGGCCGGGATGTTCAACAAGTCCTGGGCGGTCAACGCGGGCGTGGTCAACACTCCGGGCCGCAACGAGGTGCTGTGCATCCTCGACGCCGACGTCCTCGCCGACCGGGACTTCGTCGCCCGCAACGCCGAACGCTTCCGCTCCCCCGGCGTCGGCGGCCATATGACGTACCGGAAGATGAGCTGCCTGGACGGCCCCACCACCGCCTGGGCCATCCGCGAGCGGCTCCAGCGCGGGAGCGCCGAGGCCGGCGCCGACGGGCTTCGCGCCTTCCAGTTGCGCCGCCCGCCGGGCTGCTGCCTGTGGGTGCGCACCGGGACCTTCCACCGCATCGGCGGCATGGACGAGCGGTACGAGGGGTGGGGCGGCGAGGACAACGACTTCGTCTACCGCTTCGACGTCGCCGCACCCTTCTTCAACCACGACGACTGGATGCTGCACATGCAGCACCCCCCGGCGTCCCTCCTCAGGGACGACGGCGAACTCGTCAACGCCCACATCCCGCCGCTGAGCTGGCGCCCCGAGGGGCCCATCGGCCAACTGGACCGCTTCGCCACCGAGGCCACCGAGGCCACCGTGGAATCCGCCGCATCCGTCGAACCCTCCGAACCCGCCGCCAAAGCCTCCGCCGAACCCGCCTCCGGGAGCTGACGATGCCGCCCTCTCCCGGATTCCAGAGCGAGGTCGTCGTCATCACCGGCCTGTCCGGGGCCGGACGGAGCCTCGCCGCCGACCACCTGGAAGACCTCGGCTGGTTCGCCATCGACAACCTGCCGCCCAAGCTGGTGCCCAAGGTGGTCGAACTGGCCCAGGCCCCGAAGTCGTCCTTCACCCGGGTGGCCCTGGCCGTCGGCACCGGGCACCACCAGGACGAGGTACTGCCCATGCTGGCCTGGCTGCGGTCGTCCGGGGCCAGGGTGCGCGTGCTGTTCCTGGAAGCGGCCACCGACGTCCTCGTACGGCGCTTCGACCACACCCGTCGCCGCCACCCCCTGGCCGACGGCGACGAACAGCACCTGGTCTCCGCCATCGACCAGGAGCGCCAACTGCTCGCTCCGGTGCGCAACGAGGCCGACATGGTGCTCGACACCAGCGCGCTGAACGTCCATGAGCTGCGGCGCAGGCTCGGCACACTCTTCGCGGACGCGGGGAGCGGCCAGGGCGTGCAGATGACCGTGCTCTCCTTCGGCTACAAGCACGGCCTGCCGCTGGACGCCGACATCGTCTTCGACTGCCGGTTCCTGCCCAACCCGCACTACGTCGAGGAACTGCGCCCGCTGACCGGGCTCCACCCGCCGGTCAGTGAGTACGTCCTCGCCCAGAGCACCGCCCAGTCGTTCCTCCAGGACGCCGAACGAATGCTCGGCCGGCTGCTGCCCGCCTACATCGACGAGGGCAGGGCGTACCTGACCGTCGCCCTCGGATGCACCGGCGGTCAGCACCGCTCGGTGGCCATGGCCGAGCAACTGGCCGTCGTCCTGCGCCCGCTGGGCGTCACCCCGGGCGTCCTCCACCGGGATGTCCACAAGTGAGCGCCCGGGAACACCGTCCCCGTGTCGTGGCCATGGGCGGCGGGCGCGGCCTCACCGCCACGCTCCGGGCCGCCCGCCGGTACGCCTCCCACACCACCGCCATCGTCGCCACCGCCGACGACAGCGGCTCCACCGGACGGCTGCGCAGCGCGCTCAGCATCCCCGCCCCCGGCGATCTGCGCCGTTGTCTGACCGCGCTTGCGGGCGCCGAGGACGAACCGCTGGGCCAGGCACTGGAGTACCGCTTCAGCGGCACCGACGTGGAGGGCCACGCCCTCGGCAACCTGCTGCTGGCCGGGCTCACCGCGGTCACGGGCGACTTCCTGGCCGCCACCGTCCGCACCGCGGCCCTGCTGGGCCTGGACCCGGAACAGGGCCAGGTGGTCCCGGCGACGGTCGAACCGGTCGACCTGAGCGCCGTCACATCGAACGGCACCCGGATAACCGGGCAGTACGCCATATCGAAGACGGCCGGCATCCGCCGCGTCGAGCTCAGCCCTCCCGGAGTCAAACCACCCGACGGCCTCGCCCGGACGATTCACGACGCGGACCAGGTGGTGCTGGGTCCCGGCTCCGTCTACACCTCCCTCCTCGCGGCCGCTCTCGTCGACGACCTCCACGCCGCCCTCGCCGCGACCCGCGCCCAACTCGTCTACGTCTGCAACCTGGAGCCCGAGGTGGCCGAGACCCAGGGATACGACGTCGCCGCACACGTCGACGCGCTGTGCGCCCACGGCGTCGAACCCGACCTGGTGCTGGTGCACGACGGCGGCCCCCTGTCCACCGGGGACGTCGGCGTCCCCGTCGTCCGCGCCGACCTCGTCCGCTCCGATCCCCAGTACGGCACGGCTCACGACAGCGTCAAGCTGGCCGCCGCGCTCGCGACGGTCCTCCCGTAGCTCCCGTACTCCCGATACTCCCGTAGCTCCGTAGCTCCGTAGCTCCGTAGTTCCCGTCCCGGAGGTATCCGACATGGCGTTCTTCACCCTGGCCTGCGCCTTCCACGACACCGAACGGCTCATCGACAAGACACTGCCGCTGGCGATCCGCTCCCTCACCCACCCCACCCGGCACGACTTCGAGGTGGTGCTGGTCGCGGAGCGCTCGTCCGACGAGGCCGTCGCCCGGCTGCTGCCCCGGCTGGCCGAACTCGGCGTGGACGAGCTGCGGTTCCGCCGCACCCACCGGCACGCCTTCTCCGGCGCCCCGTCGAACAACTTCCACGGCAACCACTTCACGACCACCAGCCCGTACCTGATCACGTTCACCGACGACACGTTCATCTACAAGACGGACGAGACCTTCGACGTCCTGGACGCCACCGCGCGGATCTTCGAGCAGAACCCGGAAGTCGTCCTCGTCAGCAAGGTGGACGACCACGAGGAGTGGGACTGGCCGCTCACGGACGTCGGGCCGGAGATCGAGCCGGGGGTCCGTTCCGTCAACCGGGTGGTGGACCAGCTCATCGCCTACGACACCGCCCGCTTCGCCCCCGTCGCGCGGCGGCTCGGCGCCTTCGACCGGGACACCTTCGTCAGCCACGAGGGGTTCGAGTACCAGTGGGAGAACCTCGCCAGCCATGTCGGCACCTCCGGCGAGCGCAAGATCGCCTACCCGGAACGGTGGCCGCTGCGGGTCCGCCACAGCGACCTGCGCAACCAGCCGGGTTCCATGCACGGCACCCAGGACGAGGACGTGAAGCTCAAGTGCTTCGAACGGCTCTGGGAGAGCCACGGCCTCACCAAGTGAGGTGATCCGTGCGGCTTACCCCTTCGCGGTGCTGTGCGCCCGCTCCTGCCCGAAACTCGTCAACCTAAGGAGTTGTGACAAACCATGTCCCCTCAGACCCTGTTCCTCGGCGCCGCCCTGACGGTGCCGCTCGTACTCATGGCCGGTCCGGCCACCGCCGCCTCCTCCGGGGCCGATGTCAGGACGGATGTCAGGGCCGATGTCAGGAGCGCCGCGGAGTGCCCCTCCGGCGGCTCGTTATGCCTCTACAGCGGCACGAGCTTCGCGGGCGAGCGGTTCACGGTCGCCTCGGCCGGCTCGGGCGGCGTCTGCGTCAGCCTGGTGGACCACGGCTGGGGCCAGCGCGCACACTCGGCGATCAACACCCACAGCAGCAATGCGGCCATGTTCCAGAGCGACGACTGCCTCGGCCAGCCCTACGCACTGCCCGGCAACTCCAGTCTGGGCGACTTCGGTTCCTTCACTCCGCAGAGCGTCTGGGTGCCGGCCGGCTGACAACTTCTCCCCCCTTCCCGGGAACTTCTCACTCCACGCGCACGACAACCTGATTACGGCGGTTCGGTCCGCGCCCCGGCTCAACGGGCGTGGACCGCACGGCTGTTGTCCGCAAGGCCCCACAGAAACACGGAGTGTCCAGTGCCCCTGTCCGACCAGCTCCAGACCGGCCGCTCCACCACGGCGACGGCGGTGTCCCTCGCCGCAGTGCTGCTGGGTTCCTTCGCCCTCACCGCCTGTGGCGGCGACACGAGTGACTCGGGGGCGGGTGACTCGAAGGCCTCCTCGGAGAAGAACTCGGAGAAGGACTCGGGGAAGGACGACGAGATGGCGATGGACGGCATGGAGGGCATGGACATGGGGGATCCCGACGCCACGCCCGCGAACGAGATCAAGGGTGCGGACCTGAAGGAGGGCACGTTCGTCGTGCTCGACACCGCTCCCCCGGACTCCGACGGCGTCAAGGGCACCGCCTGGCTGGCCCAGCACGACGACGGCACCACCGTCACGGTGATGCTCAGCGGCCTCGAACCGGGCACCGAGTACATGTCCCATCTGCACGCCCAGAGTTGCGCGAAGGACAACGGGGGCGACCACTTCCAGTTCAAGAAGGGCGGCCCGACCACCCCGCCCAACGAGGTCCATCTGGCCTTCACCGCCGGTGACGACGGCAAGGCGATGATGACGGTGAACAACGACACCAAGGTGGGCGACGGGGCCAGGGCGATCGTGGTGCACCCCGCCAAGGCGATGGACAACAAGCTCGCATGCGCCGACTTCTGATCACCCTGCTGGTGGTGTGCGCGGGAGCACTCTCGGCTCCCACCCCCGCCCTCGCGCACACCACCCTGCTCCGCGGCTCCCCGGGCCCCGGTGACTCGGTGGCCCCCGGCCTGAAGGTGATGGCGCTCACCTTCGGCCCGCTGCTGGAACCCTCGCCCGATGCGGTCGGGATCACGGGCCCGAGCGGCACGGAGGTCGCGTCCGGTGCCCCCGTGGTGGTGTCCGACGGCGGTGACGGCGGTGACGGCGACGGGAACGACACGCTGTGTCTCGCGGTCGACGCGTTGGACGAGCCGGGAACGTACACCGTGTCCTACTCCCTGCGCAGCGCGGACGGCGACCCGTTGGAGAGCGCGTTCCAGTTCGCGGTGGACAAGTCGGCCGGCGCGGCGACCGCCGCACCGGAGTGCTCCGGGAAGACCCTCCCGGACCCGGGCACCGCCTCGGGAACAGCCGGAACGCAGGAGCAAGGGCAGGAACAAGCGGAGGCACAGGGACAGGGGCAGACAGAGAGCGCGGACACCGGCGCCGTTTCGGGGCTGTCCGGTACACAGTGGGCGATCGTGGGTGGCGGAGCGGGAGCGGCGCTACTGTTCGCGGCGTTCATGCTGCTGGCGGAAGGCCGCCGTGGAATCCCGCCGCGCAGGCACGAGCACTGATCGCCAACTCGGGCACTGCTGTTGCACACGCGCACGGGCGAGGACCTCAGTCGTGGCACGGAGCCGGGGGTGCCGCTGTTGGCGGCGACGTAGAGGCGCCGTGGTGGGGCGCGACTCAGGGGGGTGCCACGCCCCGCGGGGTCGGCGGGGCGTGGCTGGTCGACACACGCCTAGCCGACGTCACTCACCCGCGAACAGTTCTTCGACTTTCGAAGCGACCAGAGAGCGGTCGAGCCAGATACCCAGGACCTCCAGGTCGGTGCACGACGTGACCCGCTCCCGGACCGGCTCCGAGACCTCGATGCCACGCCGGTCGAGGACCCGGAGGATGTCCTCGGCACGGCCCTTGGCGCGCCCCTCGGCCTCGCCCTTAATGAGGGTTTCCTCGATGAGGGTGCCAGAGCCAGGGAAACGGGGAGTGTACGTGGCCATCAGTTGCCTCCACAGTGCACGGGCCGGGATGTCGCCCAGGCCGACTTCGGTGAATTCCGCCCAACGCTGCGCGGTCTCGCCGCCGGTGTTGGCCACTGCCGCCGCCAGCGCGTCCAGTATCGCAGGGAGACCCGGATCCTTGGCGTGGGCGAGCGCGGAGAAGACGGCGAGGGCGAGGTCCTCGGTCGCCTCGTCCGGGTCGGTGACCGCGGGAACGTTGCCCGGGCCCAGGACGAGAGGGAAGACCGCCATGCTCGTGTGAACGGGCAGGCCGACACGAACGGGTTCCGCCGCCCAGGACGCGGTGGCCTTGTCCCGGCAGACGACCAGCAGGATCGGGGGCAGTTGGTACTTGGCGTACAGGTGCGCCAGGTAGTACGTCCAACTGTTCGGCTTGTCCGGGTCCGGCTTGCCCTGGGCCTCGACGGCGAGCAGGAAGCCGCCGTCCTCGGCCGTGTCGACCCGGAACAGGGTGTCGACCCGGCGGGCCAGCGGCCGGATCTCGGTGAGATCCGTGTCCAGGGGCTGAATCGCCGCGGGCTCGGGGAAGGGGATGCCCGCCTTCGGGAGGACCCGAGCGAAAAGCCCTGGGTCATCCCGGAAGATGTGGTGCATCGCTTCATGCGCTGAGCTGACCATGTGACGGAATGTAGCGGGGAGTTGGGGTCGTGATGGGCAGTTATGGGGCGCGTTCAGCCATATGAGTGAATGTGCCTCTGGCCTATGCCAACCCTGTGCCAGCCCTGCCGACCCCCACCTCGAACCACGTGGCGGCCGTCCTCGTCGTCAACGGCAGGGGACGTCGCAGACAAGCAGGCCAAGAGGCGTCGGGGTGTGCTCAGTTCAGAGGAAGGAACGGGGGCGGCTGAACGCCGAGGTCAGGCGGGAGCGCAGCCCCGGGTGTCTGCGCCGTCGTACCGGCCCACGGTGGGCCCGCCCCCGCGGCGACCGTGCCCGGCCGTCCAGCTGGATCCAGATCCGTACCTCCGTGCCACCCAGCACAGACGAGCCGATCCGTACGTCACCGCCCGTCGACTCGGCCAGCCGGCGCACGATGTCCAGGCCCAGCCCGGTCGAGCCGTCGCTGCCGGAGCCGCGCCCGCGCGCCATCGCCGCCTCGGGGTCCGGGATGCCGGGGCCCGCGTCGGACACCAGCACGATCACGGCGTCCTCTCCGTTGTGCACGTCCACCGCGAAGGCCGTGCCTTCGGGTGTGTGCCGGAAGACGTTGCCGAGCAGGGCGTCGAGCGCGGCGGCCAAATCGGTGCGGGCGACGGGTATGCGGACGGGGCGGTCCACGCCCGCGAGCCGTACCCTCCGCCCCTCGTCCTCCGCGAGCGCCGACCAGAACGCCATGCGTTCACGGACGACCTCCGCCGCGTCGCAACCAGCACCGGGACCGGGCGCCGCCGTCTGTGGCGTGGCCTCCCGCGCCGTGCGGATGATCGTGTCGACCTCGCGCTCCAACTGCTCGACCGCGGCCCGGGTCTGTTCGGCCGCCGGACCGTCGCCCAGCGAGGCCGCGTTCAGCCGCAGCACGGTCAGCGGCGTCCGCAGACGGTGGGAGAGGTCGGCCGCCAGCTCCCGCTCGTTCGCGAGCAGTTGGACCACCTGGTCGGCCATCGCGTTGAACGCCGTCGCCGCCAGGCGCAGTTCCTTCGGCCCCTCCTCGGGGACCCGCGCCCCCAACCTCCCCTCCCCCAGTTCGTGCGCGCTCTCGACCAGACGCCGTGCGGGCCTGACCATGCGGACGCCGAGCCGGTCGGCCACCGCGACCGAGCCGGCGATCAGTGCCACGCCCACTCCGGCGAGCACCGCCCATGCCGCGGCCACACCCTTGCCGACCTCGGACTCCGGCACGTATACCTCGACGACCGCTATCGCGCCGGAGCCGATCGCGGTGGGCTGGAGCAGCGTGGAGCCGCCGGGCACCTGAGTGGTGGAGGCGCGGCCCAGTCCCCGGACGGTGGCGACGTCCGCGTCGGAGGCGCGCTGCCGGCCGAGGTCGACGGCCCGCTCGCCGTCGCCCGCCGGTATGTGCACGGCCATCCCGTCGTCCAAGCCGGCGGAGGCGACGACCCGCTCCAGCTGCTCCCGGTCGGTGGTGATGGACAGCGCGGGCGCGACCGCGGCGGCCTCCCGCTCGGCGTTCGAGAACGCCCGGTCGCGCGCCAGCTCCTTGATGACCAGCCCGAGGGGCACGGCGAAGGCGATCACGACCATCGAGGTCACCGCCACGCACACCTTGACCAGCGCCCACCTCATGGCATCCGCTCCGCCCTCGGTGGCTCCAGCTTCACACCGACCCCGCGCAGGGTGTGCAGATAGCGCGGCCTGGCCGCCGTCTCGCCCAACTTCCGCCGCAGCCACGACAGATGGACGTCAATGGTCTGGTCGTCCCCGTACGACTGCTGCCACACCTCGGCGAGCAGTTCCTTGCGGGCCACGACCACACCCGGCCGCCCGGCGAGGAACGCGAGCAGGTCGAACTCACGTCGCGTCAGGTCCAGTCGTACGCCGTCCAGTTCGGCCTCACGGCGCAGGGGATCGATGGCGAGGCCGCCGACCCGGAGCACCGTCGACGGCGGTACGTCACCGGCGACCGGCCGGGCCCTGCGCAGGACGGCCGCCATGCGCGCGGACAGGTGCTCGACCGAGAACGGCTTGGTCAGATAGTCGTCCGCCCCCGCGTTCAGCAGCCGGACGATCTCCCTCTCGTCGTCCCGCGCGGTGGCGACGATCACCGGCACGTCGGTGATCCCGCGCAGCATCTTCAGAGCCTCGGACCCGTCCAGATCGGGCAGTCCGAGGTCCAGGATCACCAGGTCGAAGCGGACATGGGCGACCTCGCGCAGCGCCTCCAGCGCCGTACCGACGCTGCGCACGGTGTGCGAGGCGTCGGTCAGGTGCCGGATCAGCGCCGAGCGTACGAACTGGTCGTCCTCGACCACGAGCACACGTGCCATGCGCCGCACCGTACGCCATACGGGCAAGGCCGGTTGGGGCCTGTGGACAACTCCCCGAGGGCAGAGGACAGAGGACAGTCGTGGGACTCGTGGTGCAGTATGGCCGCGATGCGCAGAGGACTCGTCCACTTACTGGCCTGGCTGCTCGCCACGGGAGCGGCGGTCACGCTGTCGTGGTGGGGTGTCCACTCGGTGATGGCGGGCACCGCGTACGATCCGCCGCGCGCCCTGCCGATCACGGCCGGCGACACGACGGAGCAGGACCCGCAGGCACTGGCCCCGGCCACGACCCCGGCCACGACGAGACCAGGCGCGCGCCCGGAGCCGTCGACGAGCGGCGAGCCGGCGGCCGGCGGCGAGGAGAAGTCGCGGAAGGACCGCCCCACCACACCGTCACCGACCCCTCCGCCCGCCAAGAAGCCCAGTCCCACTCCGAGTCCGACGGCCTCCGGCCGGATCAGGAGCTACGACACGGAGGGCGGCCACGTCGTCTTCTCGCTCGACAGGACGTACGCGACGCTCGTCTCCGCCACGCCGGCCTCGGACTGGTCGATGCAGGTCTGGAAGACGGAGACGTGGATCCGTGTGCAGTTCGCCTCGGGCGCGGAGCGGGTGTCGGTGTTCTGCACGTGGCACAACAGCGCGCCGCGCGTGGACATCGAGACCTACTGACCGGGCCCCGGCCCCGGCCCCGGCTCCAGCGCACGGCAGACGTC
The DNA here is from genome assembly GCF_009377235.1 of Streptomyces acidicola. Lineage (GTDB taxonomy): Bacteria > Actinomycetota > Actinomycetes > Streptomycetales > Streptomycetaceae > Streptomyces > Streptomyces acidicola. Next base: position 28,871 of record NZ_VMNX01000046.1, on the reverse strand, counting down.
TCAGCGGAACACGGACGGTGGAGGCGGAGGTGACGCCACCGCCGCCACGTCCGTCACCGGCACCGCCCCGCCCGTGAAGTCGCGGAGCGTCCTGCCGTGTTCGACCCGCGCGGGGTGCGGGTCGCACGCGGTGAGGCGGGTGAGTTCGGCGACGGGGAGCGGCCGGTCGGAGCCGGCGAGGACGGCGTTGCCGAACCGCTTGCCCCGCAGCACGGCCGCGTCGGCGACCAGCGCGAGTTCGGGAAAGACGGCCGCGGCCGTGGCGATCTGGCCGCGCAGATGGGCGAGGGGAGGGCCGTCGGCGAGATTGGCGGCGTACCAGCCACCGGGCTTCAGCACCCTGCGGACGTCGGCGAGGAACTCCGTGGACGTCAGGTGCGCCGGAGTCCGTGCCCCGCTGAACACATCCGTGATGACCAGGTCCGCCCACCCGTCGGGCACCTTGGCGAGCCCTTCGCGGGCGTCGGCCGACCGCACCCGGATGCGGGCGCCCGGGTCCAGCGGCAGCTCACGCCGGACGAGTTGGACGAGTGCCGCGTCACGTTCGACGACCTGCTGGGTGGAGCGCGGGCGGGTGGCGGCGACGTACCGGGCGAGGGTGAAGGCGCCGCCGCCGAGGTGCACGGCGTGCAAGGGTCTGCCGGGCGGGGCCGCGAGATCGATGACGTGGCCGAGGCGGCGCTGGTACTCGAAGGACAGGTACGCCGGGTCGTCGAGGTCGACGTGCGACTGCGGGGCACCGTCGATCAGCAGGGTCCACGCGCGCGGCCGGTCCCGGTCGGGCATCAGCTCGGCGAGCCCGCCGTCCACCGTCTCGACGACGGCCGCGTCGGCCGCCTGTCCGCTCCGCGCCTTCCGTGACCTGCCCATCCCGCCATTATCGGGGGTCTTCGGGAGGGCCGACTCGGCGCCCTAGCGGCAGTTGTCCGCCGCCTCGATCAGCCGGGCCGCCTCCCCGAGGGCCGCGCGCAGGACCGCCGGGTCGGTCGCGAGGTCGGCCTCACCGGGCGGGAGCAGCCAGTCGGAGCCCTCCTCGGGGGCGAGGTCCGCGCCCCGGCCGTCGGACTGTGTGCACGTGCTGCCGGGCACGTCCCAGGCGTCGGCGGTACCGGGCGGGACGAGGAAGCCGAGGGTGTCGCCGCCGTCGTCGTGCAGCACCGGGCCCACGGCCGGAGGGACGGGGCCCGTGGCGTCGACGGCACCGCGGCGGAGGATGTCGACCGCCTCCAGGCCCTGCCGGGCGGGGACGGTCACGAGGTCGCACGCGGAGGACTGCTGCGTGGGCGGGGAGCTGTAGCCGGGGGTCGGCCAGTTCCCCGCGGTGGCCGCCGGCGAACAGGGAGTCCGCGAAGCGGAAGTCGGCGAACAGGGTTCGATGCTTTTCATCCCGGCTTCCACCACGTGGGCCTCTCCTCCAGCGAGCGGGGACTCGGGAGTTCGGGCGGCTCCCGGCCATGTTGTCCAACGTGCGGGTTCGTCAACGGCTACGGCGGAAGTGCGCCGCAAAGGATGGCAGTTCATGGCAGATCGAGTACGAGTTATCCGGTTTGTGGCCAAACCTCGCGTGGCGGCACCCGCCGGGCTAGTACGTTCGTGCCCCGCCGGACGCAGGGAACCAACCGTGAACCACACGGACAACTCTCCGCGAATCCGGCATGGTTCGACGGTTCGCGAGAGAGGGCCCGCCCATGGCGTCGTCATCGGTGACCTCGTCCCCGTCCCCGCGGCAACCACGGCCGAACCTCGCCTTCCGGAAGCTGCGCGGTCAGCGCTCACCGGGCGAGTTCGCGGCCGCGGTGCGGCGGGCCGCGCGTGAGATCGGCGAGCGGGTGAGCTGCGACGCGCGGTACGTCGGGCGGGTCGAGTCGGGAGAGATCCGCTGTCCCAACTACGCGTACGAGCGGGTGTTCCTGCACATGTTCCCCGGCCGGACTCTGACCGACCTGGGTTTCGCTCCCCGTTCTGCGGTACGCGGCCGGGGGGCGCGTACCGAGGAGGAGGACCCCTCCTCGCGCACCGAGAACCTGTCGTACGCCCCGCATGAGACGGATGGGGCGTGTGAGCCGTATGACACGCAAGAAACAGACCAGAACCACGAGGAGAGCGACGTGCAGCGTCGCGCATTCATGACTGGCGGTACCGCCACTGTGGCGGCCGTCTCACTGGGCCCCCTGACGTACGGCGGAGCAGCCGCCGCGGCGGGGCGGCCCGTGCGCCGGGTGGGCTCGTCCGAGGCGGGGGCGCTCGAAGACGCCGTACGCCGGATCCGGCTGCTCGACGACCGGCACGGGGCCGACGGGCTGTACCGGAGGGCGGCGGCACCGCTGCGGACGGCGTACGCACTGCTCGACGCGGGGGCGGCGCGGCAGGCCACGACGGACCGGCTGTACGCGGGGGCCGGGGAACTCGCCATCTCCGTGGGGTGGCTCGCGCACGACTCGGGCCGCTTCGACGACGCGCGCTCGCACTACGCGGAGGCACTCGCGACGGCCCGGATGTCGGGGGATCCGGGCCTGGAAGCGCACGCGTTCTGCAACACGGCGTTCCTCGCACGCGACGCGGGCCGTCCGCGTGAGGCGGTGCGGGCGGCACAGGCCGCACAGCGGGTGGCCCGGCCACTGGGCTCGCCGCGGCTGATGTCGCTGCTCGCGCTCAGGGAGGCCGGGGGCTGGGCCGGGCTGGCCGACCGCACCGGGTGCGAGCAGGCGCTGGCCCGTGCGCAGGCCCTGTACGAGCGGGGCCCTTCGGATGCCGACCCGGAGTGGATGACCTTCTACGGAGAGGCCGAACTGGAGGGACTGGAGGCGCAGTGCTGGTCCACGCTGGGCGACTGGCCGCGCGCGGCCCGGCACGCGCGGCGCGCCGCCCGTCTCCAGGACCCCCACTTCACACGCAACATCGCCCTCTACACGGCCGAGCTGGCCGACGACCTCGCGCGCGGGGGGCGTCCCGACGAGGCGGCCGCCGCCGGGATGGACGTCCTCGACCTCCTCGACGAGGTCCAGTCCTCCCGTATCCAGACGATGCTGGCGGGCACGGCCAGGGTGCTGCTGCCGCACCGGCGCGCGTCGGGGGTGTCGGCGTTCCTGGAGCGGCACGCGGCGCTGCCGCGGATGACGTGAGGGAGCCGGCCCCGCGGAGGGACCGACGTGCGCGGAGGGCTACACGGACAGGTGTGAGTGCTACGCGGTCAGGTGTCCCGTGTCGTTCCACGACTCGATCGCCGGCTCCCCGTAGGCCCAGCCCAGCACCGACAGCGACGTGGGGTTCAGGCGGATACGGGCCGCGAAGTCGATGCCCTGGCCCAGCCAGCGGGCGGCTATGGAGCGCAGGATGTGGCCGTGCGCGAAGACCAGAGTGTCGCGGTCGGCGGAGCGGGCCCAGGCGACCACCTCGTCCGCGCGCGCGGAGATCTGCTCCAGGGTCTCGCCCTCGGGCACGCCGTCGCGCCACATGAGCCAGCCGGGGCGTACGGCCTGGATCTCGGCCGGAGTCATCCCCTCGTACGCGCCGTAGTCGCACTCCATCAGCGTGTCCCAGGGGGTGGCCCGGTCGCCGAAGCCGGCGAGTTCGCAGGTTTCCCGCGCGCGGGAGAGGGGGCTCGTGCGGACCTCGGCGTCGGGGAGGCCGTCCAGGGGCGACCGGTGGAGGCGCTCACCGAGCAGTTTGGCGCCGTGCCGGCCCTCTTCCAGCAGGGGGATGTCCGTCCTGCCGGTGTGCCGCCCGGCCAGTGACCATTCGGTCTGGCCGTGCCGGGCCAGCAGGATGCGCGGTGCCATGAGGAGGGGCCTTTCCAGGAGCTGTACGAAACCGCGGGAGCTGTGGGAAACCAGCGGCGGATCGCTCCATCATTGCGCACGCTTGCACGGGGCAACCCAGTGGGCGATCTCTGCGTCTTCGACAACCGAGGCGCCGAAGCGGTTGCCAAAGACTTATGAGGTGCTCGGAAACGGCACTTGTATACACCGTAAAATCGGGCGGGCCACCTGAAGCAGTGGCCAAGGGCCACGCTCGCAGATGGGGGAGGACGATCGGATGCCGCAATCCGATGCATCGCGTACCGAGGTGGCATCGCAGGTGCGGCTCCGCTGGTGGTCCGAACTGCCGCTGCTCGTGCTCGTGTACGCGCTGTACTCGGCCGGGCGGCTCCTCGCCCGCGGCGACGTCTCCACCGCCGTCGACCACGGCCTGGCCATCCTGCGCGTCGAGAAGGCCCTCTGGCTCAACGCGGAACACCCCCTGAACCGTCTCTTCACCCGCGAACCCTGGCTCGGCATACCCGCCGACTTCTGGTACGCGTCCCTGCACTACCTGGTCACGCCCGTCGTCCTCATATGGCTCTTCAGGTCCCGCAGCCACCTCTACCGCGCGGCCCGCACCTGGCTGATGACGTCCACCCTCATCGGACTGATCGGCTTCACCCTCCTCCCCACCTGCCCGCCCCGCCTCCTCGCGCCCGAGTACGGCTTCGTCGACACGATGGCGTACTACAGCTCGTACGGCTGGTGGGGCGGCGAGGCGAGCGCGCCGCGCGGGCTGGGTGGGCTGACGAACCAGTACGCGGCGATGCCGAGCCTGCACGTCGGCTGGGCCCTGTGGTGCGGTGTGATGCTCTGGCGGCACGGCGGCACGCGCACCGCCAAGGTCGCCGGTGTCCTGTACCCGCTGATCACCACGATCGTCGTGATGGGCACCGCGAACCACTACTTCCTCGACGCGGTGGCGGGCGCCGCCGTGATGGGGGTCGGACTGCTGCTGACCCCGCTGGTGATGCGGCTCGCGGACCGGGCATGGGCGGGGCTCCGGGCGCGGTTCGAGGGGCGGTTCGGCGAAGCCCTCGGGGGGCGGCTCGCCGGTCGGCCCACTCCCGTCGCGGACACCTCTCGGGGCGCACCCGCCCCGATTGTCGGTGGCGGATGCCAGACTTCCACGGGTGAGCGAATTCCACGGCAGCGCGAGTCCACCGCCGAGCCGAGTGCCGCCCCCACGGACGCCGGGGACAGCGCTCGGGCCCCGGCTCGCTGAGCTGCGCGGACCCGAGGTACAGCCCAAGGCGCTGGACGCCCGCGCCCTCGCGGCCCTCGCCGCCAACCCGGGCTGCAGACGACGCGCGCTCCTGGACGGGGCGGGTGTGAACAAGACGGCGCTGGCGAGCGCGCTCGGCTCCCCCTCCGCCTTCGGCATGTCGCAGTTCGCCTTCATGCGGGGCAACGCGTTCGAGGCACGCGTCAAGGCGGACGGCGGCGCGGAGCTGCTGCGGCTGGTGCACGAGAAGCTGGACCCCTCCGCCGAGCCGCCGACCGAAGCGGCCACCCCCGACCTCGCCGCGATCGGCCCCCAGGGACGCGCGGCCCGTACGGCACTGGCGCTGCGCGAGGCCTCCGCATCCGGCGGCTGGGCGCTGCTCGACCACCCCATGCTCGTACTCGACGTGGCGGGCTCCCCCGCGTTCCTGGAGCCGGACGCCGTGGTCGTGCACCCGGACGGGTCGTGGACGGTCGTCGAGATCAAGTCCTTCCCGATGCTCGACGGTGCCGCGGACCCGGCCAAGGTGGGCGCCGCCGCCCGGCAGTCCGCGGTGTACGTGCTGGCGCTGGAGGAAGTCGCCTCGCGCCTCGAAACCCCGGCTGAAGTGCGGCACCGCGTGCTGCTCGTGTGCCCAAAGGACTTCACCAACCTCCCGACGGCCGCTGCCGTGGACGTCCGCAAACAACGGGCGGTCACGCGCCGGCAGTTGGCGCGCCTGACCCGTGTCGAGGAGATCGCGGACGCCCTCCCCGAGGGGACCTGCTTCGCCCCGGACCTCCCCCGGGAGCAGCTGACCGCCGCCGTCGAAGCCCTCCCCGCGGCATACGCGCCCGAGTGCCTCGCCGCCTGCGAGCTGGCCTTCCACTGCCGCGGCCGCTCCCGCGAGGAGGGCGCGGTGACGTCCCTGGGCCGGTCGCTCCGGGCCGAGCTGGGCGGCCTGACAACGGCGGAGGACGTCCTGGCGGCGGCCCACGGCATGGCGGGCGACCCCGAGGACCCGACGGTGGCGGCCCTGCGGAGGGCCGCGGACCTGCGGGCGGAGGCACTGAGTGCGGCCGCCGCGCGCGCGGAGGGTGCCCGGTGTCACTGACCGCACGGCCCACCCGGCGCCGGACCGTCGTACCGAGGACCATCACGTCGGCAGCCGTCCGCCGGGAGGGCACCCCATGTCCCTGATCGCGACCCTCTCCCGGCTGGAGGCCGTCCGCACCGGCCGGGCCCAGCCCGCCGCCACCGTCCGGCACCGGCATCTGTCCGAGCGGCCGCTTGTCCTCGTGCCGCTCATCACCGCCGGTGAGGCCGGGGCCCCGCTCGGTGCGCTCGTCGGCACGGACCGGGACGCGCCCCGGCTGCTCGTCGTACCGCAGCCCCGGGACCGGGACCTGCGTTTCACGTTCCTCGCCGAGCTCGCGGACCTCGTCCTGCCGTACGTGGACGCGTACGGCGACGTCGTGGAGGCGGCCGAGCGCAGCGAGACCGACCCGGAGACCGGCAAGCGCGTCAAGGTCGAGGTCGATCTGTGCGCGAACGCCCCGCAGTTGATCGTGCCGAGCCGCACGGGCATCGACTTCGTACGGCTGCTGGGGCGCGCCATGCGCTTCAGGCGGACCGCCGAGCAGGACCCGGAGGCCCCCCATCCGGCACCGCCGCGGGTGCCGTTGCTCGGGCGGTGGCTCACCCATTTCGGGGAGCGGGCGCGCGTGCCCGGCTCCTCGCTCCTCCTCGCCCTGACCGACCTGCTGGCGCGGCACTGGGCCACCGGGCAGTCCAGCGTCGAGGACCAGCACCTCGGGGCGCTGCTCGCCTGGATCGACCCGCCGGAGGGCGAGTCGGGCGACGCGGCGGCGCGGCGGGCCGAGTTGGCGCGGGACGGCGACGGCCAGTTGCTGTGCCCGCCGGCCGGCCCCGCCACCGACCCGGCGTTCGACAACAAGCTGCTGGCCCCGGCCATCGAGCGCTACGACCGCGCGCGGGCCGCGCTCGCCGCCGCCGAGGACGGCCTGGAGGCGGACGACCGGTTCGGTGACCTCACCGCCGCCGAGCGGGAGATCCGTGCCCTCGTCGAGAGCCGCACCCGCCCCACGTGGGACGCGGTGTGGCGAGGCCTCGACCTGCTGCGCGAGCTGCCCGAGGGCGCCCATGCCACCGACCGGTGGACCCGTGACCGCTGGTCGTTCACCGGCCACCGGGACCGGATCATCGCCGGCGAGCCCCCGCAGCCGCGCCGCGACGACGCGGTCACGGCGGCGAACAAGCTGGCCACGCGCGAGCGCGAACAGGCCCGCCTGGACGCCCAGGAGGCCCTCGACGACCCGCTCGTCATGGCCGGCCGCCGCCTCGCCGGGGAGGCCTTCGCGGGCGAGGTCACGGAGGTGGTGATGGCGTACAGCGAGGGCAAGCGGCCCAGCCCGCGCCCCCTCGTCACGGTCCGCACGGACGACCGGCCGCACCTCGGGGAGCGTACGAAGGTGTACCGCTCGCTCGGCGGAAAACCGCAGGCCGCCGAGTTCGTGGGGTACGACGGGCCCGAGGGCGGCGACCACGGCAACCTCGTCGTGCTGCGGATCGTCGACAAGATGGGCCGCGGCAAGGAGCCGGAGGAGGGGTCGGTGCCGCAGAAGGGCGACCCTGTCTGCTTCACGCTCTTCGAACACGACCAGCGGGGCGGCGCGAAGCTGCCCGACCCGGAGGAGACGCCGTGGACGCACGGCGGTCCGCCGGGCGAGCCCGATGCCGTACCGCTGCCGGAGCAGCCGGATCCGCCGACCGAGGAGGACACCCTGTGACCGCGCCCGTCAGCTCGGCGTTCAGCCCCGGCGCCGCGGCCACCCGCGCGACCGACGCGATCCTGCGCGACACCCTGCACGGCACGCACCGCGGAGTCGTCGTCGACTCCCCGCCCGGTGCCGGGAAGTCGACCCTGGTCGTCCGGGCCGCGCTCGAACTCGCCTCCGCCGGGCGCCCGTTGATGATCATCGCGCAGACGAACGCCCAGGTCGACGACCTGGTGCTACGGCTGGCGGAGAAGGACGACGAGCTGCCCGTCGGCCGTCTGCACAGCAGCGACACCGACCCGTACGACAAGGCGCTCGACGACCTGCCGAACGTCCGCAAGTCCACCAAGGCGGCTGACCTCGCGGGCCTCGACGTGGTGATCTCGACCGCCGCCAAGTGGGCGCACGTCAAGGGCGTGGAGCCGTGGCGGCACGCGATCGTCGACGAGGCGTACCAGATGCGGTCGGACGCGCTGCTGGCCGTTGCCGGGCTGTTCGAGCGGGCGCTGTTCGTGGGCGACCCGGGGCAGTTGGACCCGTTCGCGATCGTGGGCAGTGAGCAGTGGGCGGGGCTGTCGTACGACCCGTCGGCCTCGGCGGTCACGACACTGCTGGCCCACAACCGCGAGTTGCCGCAGCACCGCCTGCCGGTGTCGTGGCGGCTCCCGGCGTCCGCGGCGCCCCTCGTCTCCGGCGCCTTCTACCCGTACACGCCCTTTCGCAGCGGCACGGATCACGGCGACCGGCAGCTCGCCTTCGCCGTACCGTCCGACGGTTCGGGCCCTGACCGGGTCATCGACGAGGCGGCCGAGGCGGGCTGGGGCCTGCTGGAGCTCCCCGCCCGGCACACGCCCCGCACCGACCCGGAGGCAGTACGGGCGGTCGCGCAGGTCGTACGGCGGTTGCTGGACCGGGGCGGCGCGGCGACCTCCGAGCGGTCGGAGGAGCCCGTGCCGCTGACCGCCGACCGGATCGCCGTCGGCACCGCGCACCGGGACCAGGCCGCGTCGGTGCGGTCCGCACTGGCGGCCCTCGGCGTCACCGACGTGGTCGTGGACACGGCGAACCGGTTGCAGGGGCGCGAGTACGACGTGACGGTGGTCCTGCACCCGCTGTCCGGCCGCCCGGACGCGACGGCGTTCCACCTGGAGACGGGTCGCCTGTGCGTGCTGGCATCCCGGCACCGGCACGCGTGCATCGTGGTTTGCCGGGCGGGGGTCTCGGAGCTCCTGGACGACCACCCGTCGACGGAGCCGGTCCAGCTCGGGGTGACGGTGAAGTTCCCGGACGGCTGGGAGGCGAACCACGCGGTGCTCGCCACTCTGGGGGAGCACCGGGTGGCTTGGCGGCCCTCCGACTAGTGTGTATACACAAGGGTGTGCGGCGCGGGATGGACAGGGAGTCTCATGGCCCGGGCTACGGGTAAGAGTGAAGCGGTCTACGAGCGGCTGAAGGGTGATATCGAGTCGCTGCGGCTGCGACCGGGGGCGAAGCTCGGTGAGATCCAGCTGGGCGAGGAGTTGGGTGCCTCACGGACGCCGGTACGAGAAGCCATCAGGCGGCTGGCCCGGGAAGGGCTGGTCGACTTCGTGCCGGGCGAGGTGGCCCGGGTCGCCCCGATCTCTCTGGGCGGAGTGCGCGCACTGTTCGAGTTCCGGATGCTGCTGGAACCCCGGGCCGCGGCATCGGTCGCCGCGTCGGGCGCCGTCGACGAGCGACTGCTACTCCCCTTCCGTGCGCTCGAAAAGCAGTTGGACGATTTCGATGAGCACTTCCGCACGCGGGACGCCGCCGCACAGGCACGGTCGTACCAGGAGTTCTACGACATCTCCGAGGGTTTCGACCAGGCGGTGATCGGCGCATGCCGCAATCCGTATCTGGCCCGCACGATTCGCGATCTGCGCAGCCAGACGGTACGGCTGCGGCATCTGTCCCACAGCGGGCCTCGCCGCATGCTGACCTCGCTGGAGGAGCACCGCGCGATGCTCAAGGCGATCACGAACGGGGACGTCCAGGCCGCCGACGCGGCATGCCGGCACCATCTGGCGCAGACCCTGCAGGCGCTCATCGAGAGTCTGACCAGCCAGGATCTGGCATTCGGTCCTGACATCCACCTGGACGTCGTGGGCTGAGCCGCGCTTCCGCGTTGCTTCTGCCGGGCTACTTCTACGGGGCTACCTCTACCGAGTCGCTCCTTCCGGGGCGCTCCTTCCGGGGCACTCCTTCCGGGGCACTCCTTCCGGGTCACTCCTTCCGGGTTGCTTGCCGGGTGCTCGGATTCCTCAGCCCGAGCCGTGTTTCTTTTGTATCCCATGATGTATACAGGTACGGATACACTCTGCTGCTCGACGCGAGAGGCTGTCTTATGCCGCACACCGTCGGCGCCGCCGACCTGCTGGGGTTCGTCGCCGCGACCACCGAAGCCCATGGCGTCCCGTCCGCTGACGCCCGCCTGCTCGCGGACACGCTGGTGACCGCGGAGCTGTGGGGGCATCCGTCCCACGGAATGCTGCGCCTGCCCTGGTACCTCAGCCGTATCGAGAGCGGAGCGACCAGTGCCGTCGCCGCCCCCGAGATCGTGACCGACAACGGCGCCGTCCTCGTCGTGGACGGGCGGGACGGCCTGGGCCAGGTGCTCACCGACCGTGCCGTGACCTGGGGTGTGGAGCGCGCCCGCCAGCACGGCATCAGCGCGGTCGCCGTGCGCAACTCCGGTCACTTCGGCACGGCCGCCTACTTCACCCGCAAGGCCGCCGAGCAGGGCTGTGTGGCGCTGCTGGCCACCAACGCCAGTCCCGCGATGGCCCCGTGGGGCGGCCGGGAGAAGCGGATCGGCACCAACCCGTGGTCGATCGCCGCACCGGGCGGCCGCCACGGCACTGTCGTGATGGACATCGCCAACACCGCCGTGGCGCGCGGCAAGATCTACCACGCCCGAGAGCGCGGCGCGCCGATCCCCGAGGGCTGGGCGGCCGACATCGACGGTGTGCCGACCACCGATCCGCGCCGCGCCATCGAGGGTCTGATCCTGCCCATGGCCGGCCACAAGGGCTACGCCATCTCCTTCATGTTCGACGTCCTGGCGGGCGTGCTGACCGGCAGCGCCTTCGGATCGTCCGTCGTCGGCCCCTACCACCCCACCGGCCGCAGCGGCGTGGGGCACCTGCTGATCTGCGTGGACATCCGGTCGATGGCCGACCCGGCCGAGTTCGAGGCGCGGATGGAGGCCCTGATCGAGGAGACCAAGTCCACCCCGGCCGCCCCCGGCACGGCCGAGATCCTCGTCCCCGGCGAGCCGGAGATCCGCACCGCCGAGCGGCTGCGCACCGAGGGCATCACGGTCGTAGACGACACCTGGGCCGCCCTGACGCGCATCGCCGACGCCACCGCCGTACCTCTGCCCGCACCCGCCTCCACGCCCGCACCCACACCCGAGGAGCTCCCCGCATGATCGCGCTGACCGTGTCCCTCCAGGTCGTCCCCGGCTGCCGTGACGACTTCCTGAAGGCCATCGAGGAGAACGCCGCGCGTTCCTTCACCGACGAGCCCGGCTGCCGTTACTTCGACGTCGTCTGTGACCTGTCCGACGACCACCACTTCGTCTTTCACGAGATCTACGACGACGAGGCCGCCGTGGAGGCCCACCGGGCCGCCCCCCACTACAAGGTCTGGCGCGAGGCGGCGGCGAAGTACGTCGTCCCGGGCAGCCAGGTCAACACGCTCTCCCGCCGCCTGTTCCACCACTCCTGACCACTCCTCACCACCCCGTACCGCCCCGCACCGCCCCTGACCACTCCCGAGCACTCCTGACCACCAACGGAGCCGTCCGATGTGCACCAAGCCCGCTGAGCCGAACCTGCTGATCCGCCCCGACGAGGTCGAACGCTTCGACCGCGGTGGAGGCGTCGCCACCATTCCCTACGTGGGCCGGTGGAACTCCGGGACAGCCGTCATCACCACCGGGCAGACCGTCTTCCAGCCCGGTACCGGCCTGCCCCTGCACAGCCACAACGTCGAGGAGTCGGTGCTGATCCTCGAAGGCGAGGCGACCGCGGAGATCGACGGTGAGTTCTTCGACCTGGAGGCCGGCCAGGCGACCTGGGTTCCGGCGGGCATCCCGCACCGGTTCTTCAACCGGAGTGAGGGCGTCATGCGGATCTACTGGGTCTACGGCGGCCGGGACGTCACCCGCACGATCACCGCCACCGGCGAGACCTTCGAGCACCTCTCGGAGCACGACAAGGGAGGGGCGCCCACCGCATGAGCAGCACCATGATCGAGACCGTCAACCCGGCCACCGGCCGGCCGACAGCCGCCTACGAGGCCTGGGACGCCGCGCGGATCGAGGCCGCCGTGGAGCGGGCCCATGCCGCCTCCCTCGCCTGGGCACGGGTGCCGGTCACCGAGCGGGCCGCCCGTGCGGCGCGCCTCGCGGACTCACTGCGCGAGCACGCCGGGCAGCTCGCCGACCTCGCCGTGGCCGAGATGGGCAAGCCCGTCGCCGAAGCGGCGGGAGAGGTGGAGAAGTCCGCGCTGACCGCCGACTACTACGCCCGGCAGGGCCCGGGCCACCTCGCCGACCAGCGCGTCGCCATCGACGGCGCCGAAGCCTGGGTGGCGTACGAGCCGGCCGGACTGCTGCTCGCGGTCATGCCGTGGAACTTCCCCGTCTGGCAGGTCATGCGCTTCGCCGTTCCCGCGCTGGTGGCGGGCAACGGCATCCTGCTCAAGCACGCCTCCAACGTCACCGGCAGCGCCCTTGCCCTACAGGACCTCTTCGCCGAGGCGGGATTCCCCGACAACCTGGTCAGCGCCCTGGTGGTCGCGGATGCGGACGTTCCCGGTGTGACCGCGCGGCTCATCGAGGACGAACGCATCGCCGCCGTCACGCTCACCGGCAGCAACCGCGCCGGTGCGGCCGTCGGGGCGGCGGCCGGACGCGCCGCGAAGAAGTCCGTTCTGGAACTGGGCGGTTCGGACGCGTTCGTGGTCCTCGACGACGCTGACGTCAAGCGAGCCGCGGCTGCCGCGGTCAGGGCCCGGTTCACCAATTCCGGACAGAGCTGTGTGTGCGCGAAGCGGTTCATCGTCGCCGAGCCCGTGGCGGACGCGTTCACCGCCGCGTTCGTGGCCGGCGTGGAAAGCCTGCGTCTCGGTGACCCGCGCGACCCGGACACCCAGGTCGGTCCCCTGGCCCGGGACGACCTGCGTGCGGCGATACAGCGGCAGGTCGAGGAGTCGGTGGCCGCCGGAGCCCGTCTGCTCACCGGGGGCAAGCCGCTGCCGGGCGAGGGTTACTTCCACCAGCCGACCGTGCTCGCCGGCACCGGGCCGGGCATGGCCGCCTTCGACGAGGAGACCTTCGGCCCGCTGGCCGCGATCGCCGTCGCCCGCGACGACGAGGACTGCATACGGCTCGCCAACGCCACCGCCTACGGTCTGGGCCTGAGCGTGTGGACCGCCGACGCGTCCCGGGGCGTCGATGTCGCCCGCCGTATCACCAGTGGCGCCGCGTTCGTCAACGCGATCGTCGCTTCCGACCCGCGCCTGCCCTTCGGGGGTACCAAGCGCAGCGGCTACGGCCGCGAACTGGCCGCCGAAGGCATCCGCGAGTTCACCAACACCCGCACCTACTGGGTCGCGGCCTGACCGTCCGTCCGCACCGTCCGTCCGCACCGTCCTTCCACACCGCCCGTCCGCACCGTCCGTCCACGCCTGCAGTCCTGACCGGACGCGGGGAAGCCCACCTGACGAGGAGCCCACCTGACAAGTGAGTCGGGCGAGGCCGCCGCCGTCCGCCTGTGGCCTGGCCGCTTGATGACAGTGCGCGTGACTGTCGCGTGGCGGGGCAACGGGATTGGATGGAGGGCCCAGTACGGGGGATTCCTTGAAGGACCGGTCCATCCGGCTGTGCGCTGCCCGGGTCCTCGATGTGAGCCGCATGAGGGTCCTCCGGGCGACGAACCGTCGTCCCGAGGACGCGGCGTTGCCCGGGCCGGCTGGTTGAAGGGTGCTGCTCGTGGTGGACCGGTCCGCCCCAGTGCGGGCCCGGCCGTCCTCGGGTCGGCCCGGTCAGATCGGAGAGACCGATGAAACGTGTCAGGGACCACGCAGCTCCGCGCATCGTCCTGGTGGGCGCGACGGGAGCCCTCGGGGCCACCGTCCTTGAGCTGATCGGCGAACTCGGGGTGCGTTACCGGGACATCCAGCTCGTGGCCTCGCCCCGGTCGGCGGGTCGTGCGGCTCCGGTCGGGGGGCGGTCGCAGACGGTCGTGAGCCTGGACGACGCCGACTTCGCGGATGCCGATCTGGTCCTCTTCTGCACCGGCGAGGCGGTCAGCGGCCGCTGGGCTCCCGCGGCAGCGGCCGCGGGAGCGCTGGTCGTCGACAGCTCCGGCGCCTTCCGCACCGACCCGGACACCCCGCTGCTCGTCCCGCCGGTCAACGGCCACCTGATGGAGCGGTACCCGGGCGGCATCGTCGCCGGGGCCGGCGGTCTCACGGTGCCGCTGGTCCTGCTGCTGCACGACATCGAGCGGCGCTGGGGTGTGCGCCAAGTGGTGCTGAGCAGTTATCAGGCGGCTTCGGGCCGGGGCCACCAGGGCGTCGAGGAACTCCTCGAAGGCAGCGAACTGGCGCTGAGGGACCCGGACGCCGAGCTGCCCACCGACTGTTTCCGTCCCGCGCAGGCCTTCAACGTGGTCCCCGCCGTGGGGTCGTTGCTGGAGAACGGGTCCAGCACCGAGGAACAGCACCTCGTGCAGGAAACCCGCCGGATCCTCGACCTACCGCATCTGAACGTCGCCGCGACCTGCGTCCGGGTGCCGGTGGTGCAAGGGCACTCGGCGGCGGTGTACATCGAGGCGGGGGGCCCGGTGGTGCGCCGGGACCTGGTCGAACTGCTGGCCTCACTGCCCCGGGTCGTGGTGCACGACAGTGAACCCCCGAGTGGCCCTCCGACGCCGCTGACCGCCGGTGACCCGGACCTCATCCACGTGGGACGGATCCGGGTCACCCCGCACAATCCGCGCGGCTTCTGGCTGTGGCTGGTCTTCGACAACCTGCGTGTGGCCGCGCTCAATCTCCTCCAGATCGCCCAGACCGCGCAGGCCCGTCCGCCGCGGGCCCGAACCCGCCTGGGTGAGTCGGCACACCGCTGAAGGGCATACGGGACGCCGGGCCGCTCCATGTGGACGAGGCGGAGGCGGCCCGGCGCGGAAGGACGAATTCCTGTTGGACCGGCTCAACCCGGCATCACGGCATCACGGCATCACGGAAACTCGTTCCCGGGGAGATTCGGCTGCACCAGATCCCACTTGTCGTCGGCGACCGTAACGAGGGTCCGATCCGCGTCGGACGATACGGCAGCGACCGCCGAGCTCGCGGAACCAATGATTCCGCCAGCGAGAAGGAAGACCGCCATACGACGACGGAACAGAACGCGCCGGTTATTCGCCATCACGCCTCCACCATTCGATTAATTCGACAGCACGGCACCGCGGTTTCCGGGCTCCTTCGAAGCCTGTCAGTCGAAATGATCCGGTTCGAGGCTCAAGCGGTGTCCTATGATGGCGCGGCCACAAGTGGATAGCGGAGACGTCAAGTGGAGTGATCCCTTTGGAGAGCCAACCCCTGTTAGACGACCTGGCGGTTGACGCCTACCGATCCGCGTTGCGAACCGGTGTCTTCGTCGACGACGAAGTCGCCGCCGATCTGGGTGTGGAGCCCGCGCGGGTCACCGAGGCCCGCAAGACCCTGCAGGATCTACGACTGCTCAGCGCGTCCGGCGACGACGGTCCCGTGGTGCCCCTCGACCCGGAGGTCGTGGAGGCCGAGCTGGTGACTCCGCTGGAGATGTCCATCGCTCGTCAGCGGCACCGGATGGCGGAAATCCACCAGCAGTTGCACTCACTTGCGGGACTCTACCGCTCAGTCGAGCGTTCGCATTCCCGGGATGAACCGATTCGCGCTCTGGAGAACGCCGGGGATGTGCGGCGCGAGATCGATCTGGCGAGACACCGCTGCTCCGAGGAGCGGTTGAGTCTTCAACCGGGTGGAGGCCGGTCGGCGGAACTCCTGCAACAGGACGTCGTACAGACGCAGGAAATGCTGCGGCGCGGTGTCCGTATCCGGACGCTTTATCAGCACACGGCCCGGGCGAGTCTCACGACCCGGACCTATGTCCGGCAAATCTGCGCGGACGGCGCGGAGGTCCGTACCGCGGAGGAACTTTCCGAACGGCTCATCATCTACGACCGCAGAATTGCCTTTGTCCCCATGGAACGGAAGGGCAGTGAACCGCCCGGGGCGGCGGTGGTCACCGACCCGACGCTGGTGGCGTACCTGTGCCGCTCCTTCGAGGCCGCGTGGCAGGTCGGCCGGCCCTTCGGGAACAGCCCCGAGTCCGATGACAGCCAGCAGGTGAGCGCGGTTCTCCGGTCGTCGATCCTGCGGCTGATGTCCATGGGGCTCAAGGACGAGGTGATCGCCCGCCGCCTCGGCATGGCGACCCGCACCTGCCGCCGTTACATCTCCGCGCTCATGGACGAACTCGGCGCCACCAGCCGCTTCCAGGCCGGGGTGATCATCGGCCGCCGGGAGGCATCGGCCGGGGCCAGGGGCCCGGAGCATCCGGAAGGAGACTCCGCCGACTGTACGGCCTGAGTACCGGTGGCTCCGGCGTACCGCACGAGCAACGAGCATCACCCTGACCAGGAGGGGTCTCACCCGCCCCGATGTCCACAACTGGCCACGCCAGCACAGGACGTCGGTGACGCCTCGTATCCGCCCTGCCTCCCATGCGACCTTGTCGGCACCGGCTGACGACATCGATGTCGCATGGGAGAGAACGATGAGAACGATGACAGACCTCATCAGCCTCGAAGAGGCCGAGGAACTGGACGTCGACCAAGTACACGAGCTCTACCGCACGTACATCAACAAGAGCCAGGTCCGGCTGATGACCTCCTTCGGCTTCGGCCGGGAGCTCGTCGACCACGCCGAGGGCGCCTACGTCCACACCCGCGACGGCCGCAGGATCCTGGACTTCACCGGCGGGGTGGGCGTCCTCAACCACGGCCACAACCACCCGCGCATCCTGGCGGCCCGGCAACGCTTCCAGGAGCGGCGGCGCATGGAGGTGCACAAGACCTACTTCTCGCCCTATCTGGCGGCCCTCGGCCACAACCTGTCGGCGGTGCTGCCGGGCGACCTGACCCGTTCGTTCCTGCCCAACTCCGGCGCCGAGGCCGTCGAGGGCGCGGTGAAACTGGCGTACAAGTACCACGGCGGACGGCGGCGGCAGATCCTGCGCGCAGACATCAGCTTCCACGGCAAACTGCTGGGCTCCGGCGGACTCACCGGCGGCGCGCAGAACCACTTCGACTTCCCCACTATCCCCGGCATCCGCACCTTCGCCTACGACGACCTGGACTCGGTGCGCCGGACGCTGGCCGAGGCCCGCGACGCGAACGGACGCAGCGATGTGTACGCGCTGCTCGTCGAGCCGTTCAGCGCGTCCACGATGCGCTGGTGCTCGGAGGACTTCCTGCGCGGGCTGCGCGAGTTGTGCACGGCCGAGGACATCGTGCTGATCTTCGACGAGATCTACACCGGCTGGGGCAAGACCGGCAGCATGTTCCACTTCACCCGGTACGAGGGCCTGGTGCCGGACGTGGTGACCACGTCGAAGTCCTTCGGCGGCGGCAAGTCCTCCGTCTCGGCCTATGTGGCACGGGAGCCGGTCTTCCGCAGGGCGTACGACAACATGACGGACGCCATGATGCAGAGCACGAGTACGACGTACTACGGGTTCGGCGAGGAGACGGCCACGGCCATCGAGGCCATCAACGTGGCGGTCGAGGACGACTACCCGGCGCGGGCGCGCGCCATCGAGGCGGTGCTGCGGCCGGGCCTGGAGCGCATCCGCAAGACGTATCCGGACCTGATCGCGGACGTGTGCGGTTCCGGCGCGCTGTTCGGGGTCTTCCTGTCCGGCGGGCCCAAGGTGCTGGACCTCATCGGCAAGCTGCCGGCCGGCGGTCCGGCCAAGGACCCGCTGATCCGCACCAAGATCATCACGGCGGCGGTCATCGACACGCTGTACCGCAAGCACGACATCTACTCGTACTACACGCTCAACGGCCGCAGTCCGCTGGTGGTGAGCCCGCCGCTGGTGGCGGGGCCGGAGGAGGTCGAGCGGTTCCTCGACGCCCTGGACGCCACGCTCGCGGAGGGCATGGGCCGGCTGGTGGGCCGCTTCGTGCGGGAGCGGGTGAGCTCGCTGTGGTGACGAACCCTCAGGAATATGGGCCGGCCGACCCGAAGTGGTCCTCGCTGCCCGGCCGTGTCGCCGTCACCGGTGCCGCCGGAGTGCTCGGCGCCCATCTGGTGGAGCGGCTGTTGCGGGAGGGCAAGGAGGTCCGCGCCTTCGACCGGCGTCCGGTGCCGGCGGCGCCCGGCCTCGTGTCGTTCACCGGTGACATACGGGACCGGCGGGCGGTCGCCGAGGTGCTGGACGGTGCCGACGCCCTGGTCCACTGCGCCTCGGCGCTGCCCAGTTATCCCACGGCCGACATCCGCTCGATCGTCGTCGAGGGCACGACGACCGTGCTGGAGGCGGCCCGCGCCATGGCGGTCCCGCGGGTGGTGCACATCTCCTCGACGGCCGTGTACGGGTTGCCGCGGCTGGTCCCCACGCCGGAGGACTTCCCGCACTCGCCCGTGGACCCCTACAGCTCGGCGAAGGCCGAGGCGGAGACGGTCGCGGAGCGGTTCCGGGCGGCGGGGATGTGCCTGCCGGTGCTGCGGCCCAAGACCTTCCTGGGCCCCGGCCGGATGGGGCTGTTCGACATGCTGTTCCAGTGGGCCGAGGAGGGCCGGCACTTCCCGGTCCTGGGCAAGGGTGACGTCCGTATCCAGATGCTGGCGCTCGAGGACCTGGTGGACGCCGTGCTGACCGTGCTGCGCGCCCCGGACGAGGTGGCCTGCGACACGTACAACATCGGCGCTGCCGAGTTCGGCACCCTGCGCGAGGACTTCCAGGCGGTGCTGGACGCGGCGGGGCACGGCAGGCGGGTGGTGTCGGTGCCGGGCCGGCCCGCGGTGGCGGTGCTGCGGGCGCTGGAGCGGACCCGGCTGTCGCCGGTGTACGGGCGGCTGTTGTCCAAGCTGCTGGCCGACTCGTACGTCTCGGTCGACAAGGCCGGGGAGCGGCTCGGCTTCCGCCCGCGGTGGTCGAACCGGGACGCCATCCTCCGTACGTACGACTGGTGGCGCGAGCAGCGGGCGACGGCCGCGTCCGGGGCGGCGGGTACGGCGGGCGCTTCCGGCGGGCCGACCAGCCGGGACCCCTGGCGTCAGGGGGTCCTGGGAATGGTCAAGGTGCTCTTCTGACATGTCCACAACTAACGAAGGGGTGGCTGCCGCGCACCCCCGGGAGCCGACGTCCGCCCTCGGTCCCGAACCGTCCGCCCTCTCCGACACCGACACCGGCGCCGGTACCGACACCGGCACCGGCACCCGGCCGCGAACCCGCTGGTGCACGGGGACCCGGCTGCTCGTCGGCGCCACGGCCGCCTGGGCGGTGCTGCTCGTCCTGCACGTGCTGCTGGCCGGGCGGTGGTGGCCCTGGCTCGTGGCGGAGGCGGTGCCGCCGCTGACGCTGGTGGCGGTGCCGCTGCTGCTCCTCGCGGTCACCCCGCTCGCCCGGCCCGTGCGCCGGTGGCTGTCCGCGGTCCTGGTCGTCCTGCTGCTGGCCGGGGCGTATCTGGCGGACCTCGGCCCGGCCTGGGGCGAGGGCACCGACAGCGCCCGGGGCACCACCGTCAAGGTCTTCGCCTGGTCCACGGACTACTGGCGGATGACCGACGACACGGACGACTTCTACGCCTTCCTGCGACGCCAGAACGCCGATGTGTACCTGTTGCAGGAGTACCTGTACTGGGAGGGCGACCAGCCGGTCCGGATCGACGACACGGCCCGGCTGCGCCGGGAGTTCCCGGGCTACAGCCTGTCCGTGGAGGGCGAGTTGCTGACCCTCTCCCGGCTGCCCGTGGTCGCCGAGCACCACCGGAGCGTGTCCGGCGGCGGCACGGACTGGTACTGGAAGGGCTCCAAGACCCAGCGCACCGACCTCCGGGTCGACGGGCGCACCGTCTCGTTCTACAACGTGCACCTCCCGGTGCCCTTCCGTGTCGGGGACAACCCGCTCACCGGCCGCTTCCGCGGCTTCCTGCGCGACCAGTACGACCGCCGGGAGCGGGAGTTGCGCGCCCTGCGCACGGACCTGGCGGACAACCCCCATCCGTCCGTGGTGGCCGGCGACTTCAACTCCCCCTGGATGGGCCGGCTGCTCCGCCTCGGCGCGGGCTCCCAGGCGCACCGCCCCGAAGGCTCGCTGCTGCCCGCCCTCTCCTGGCCCGTCTCCGACTATCCCCTGCCGCGGCTGTGGCGACTGGACTGGCTCCTCACCACCGGCGACCTGGCCGTACCCGCCTACCGCTTCCACGGCGGCGAGGCCTTCTCGGACCACGTGGCGCAGGAGATCCGCGTCACCGTCCCGGACGACGCCTCCTGAATCCTCGGGCCTCCTGACACCTCGGCTTCCCGAACAGAGCCGAAGCGCACCCCGAGCCGCCCCGAAACACACCCAACCCGCTCCGAAGCACACCCCAACCCGCTCCGAAACGCACCCCACCCCGTCCCGAAGCTCACCCCGAACCGATCCCAAGCGCACCCTCTGACACCCCTGAGGAGGAACCCCACCGTGAGGGTACCCAGCAGATTCGATGTGACGGTGATGCTCGACTACTACGCCCCGTACGTCAGCGGGCTCACCGAGGCGGCCCGGATGACCGCGGAGGGCCTGGCCGCCCGAGGCTGGAAGGTGGCCGTCGCCTGCGCCCAGCACGACCCGGCGCTGCCCCGCCACGAGGTCATCAACGGCGTCCATGTCTTCCGGGCACCGGTGCTCACCCGCATCAGCCGCGGCTTCGTCGCCCCCGCCCTGCCGCTGCTCGTCCGGCGTCTCGCGGCGCGCTCCGACATCCTGCACATGCACCTGCCCAACCCGGAGGCCGCCTTCGTCGCCGCGCTCAAGGGCAGCGCCCGGCTCGTGGTGACGTACCACATCGACGTGTTCCTGCCCGACAGCCCCGTGAACCGCTTCGGCATGCGGGCCGTAGACCAGGTCTGCAAGTCCGCCGTCCGCAAGGCGGACCTGGTCATCACCAACAGCGAGGACCAGGCGCGCGGTTCGCGGATCTGGCCCACGATCCGCAGCCGCACGCTGGCCCCCATCCCCTCCCCGTGCGTGGACCGCAGCGGCGGCGCTCCCCGGCTGCGCGACGGGGACGGGCTGCACATCGGATTCATGGGGCGGATCGCCGTCGACAAGGGCATCGAGTACCTCATACGGGCCTTCCGCTCCCTCGACGACCCGCGCGCCCGGCTGCTGATCGCCGGGGACTACACGACCGTCGCGGGCGGCAGCAACATCGCCCAGCTGCGCCAGGAGGCCGGTGACGACCCGCGGATCCGGTTCACGGGTCTGCTGCGCGGCGAGGCGGTACGGGACTTCTACGCCTCGATCGACGTCTTCGCGCTGCCCTCGGTCTCGGAGTCCTTCGGCATCGTCCAGGTCGAGGCGATGATGGCGGGCGTTCCGCCCGTGTCCACGAACCTGTCCGGCTCCCGCTATCCGGTGGAGGCCACGGGATTCGGACGGCTGGTCCCGCCCCGCGACCCGGCGGCGCTGCGCGAGGCGGTCCTGGAGCTGGCCGAACTGCCCGCCGAGGACCGCGAGGCGGGCCGGGAGGCGGCGACGAAGCTCTTCGGCGGCGAGGCCTTCCTCGACGCGCACGAAGAGGCGTTCCGCAAGCTCCTGCCGGGGGTGCGGTCATGACGGGCCCGAGCGGCACGGACACCGTGGACGAGCAGAGCGTCCCGGGCGCGACGACAACGGCCCAGGACCCGGCCCGCACCGCGAGCGGGTCCCCCGCCCCGGTCACCGAGCCCGCGGTGCCCCGGCGTTCGCGGCTGCCGGCGGGGCTGGTGCTGCTGCGGCCCCGCCAGTGGGTGAAGAACGTGTTCGTCCTGATCGCCCCGCTGGCCGTGGACCCGGCGGCCGTGTTCCGTCGCCCGGGGGCGATGCTGGCCACCCTGGTGGCGTTCACGGCCGCGTCCGCCGCGGTGTACGTCCTCAACGACTGGCTGGACCGGGAGCGGGACCGACTGCACCCGGTCAAGCGCCACCGGCCGCTGGCCTCCGGGCGAGTGGGCCCCCTCGGCGCCCTGCTGCTGGGCGCGGCCTGTCTCGCGGCGCTGGCCGGCACCGGGGCGCTGCTGCCCCCGTCGGCGCGGGCGGCCATCGCCGGGTACGCGGTGCTGAACCTCGCGTACTGCCTGGCGCTGAAGCACTACCCGCTCGTCGACGTCAGCCTGGTGGCGGCCGGCTTCGTCCTGCGGGCCGTCGCGGGCTGCGTGGCGGTGGCGGCCCCCTTCAACCCCGCGCTCGTCATCAGCATCTACTGCACGTGCCTGCTGCTGTCGCTCGGCAAACGGCGGCACGAACTGGTCACCGCCGAGCTGCGAGGACAGGCCGTCGCCGGACGGCCCGCCCTCTCCGGGTACTCGGTACCGCTGCTCGACCAGCTCATGGCCGTACTCGTGGCCGCCACCCTGATCAGCTACGAGCTGTTCGCCCTGTCCGCCCCCCAGCCGCACGCGGCCGTACTGGCCGTCGTCACCGTGCCCTTCGCCATCTTCGCCGCCTGCCGCTACGTGCAGCTGGTGGCGGTACGGCGCAGCGGCGGGGAGCCGGGCCGGGACGTGCTCACGGACGTCCCGCTCGTGATCAACGCCGTGCTGTGGCTGGCCTGCCTGGCCATCGGCCGTTTCGTGTGAGGTGCCCCCATGACCCCGGAGAACCTCATGAACCCAGAGAACCCCATGAACTCAGAGAACCCGATGAGCCCGAGGACCTCCATGAACCCGGGGACCTCCATGAGCCCGAGGCGAGCCCCCACCGTCTCCGTCATCATTCCCAACCACAACTACGCGCGGACCCTGCGCCACTGCCTCCAGGCCGTGGTGGAGCAGACCTACCCGCACATCGAGATCGTCGTCGTCGACGACGGCAGCACCGACGAATCCCCGCAGATCGCCGGGGAGTTCCCGGTCCGGCTGGTGCGCACCGCCAACGGCGGGGTCTCCGCCGCCCGCAACACCGGGGTGCGGCACAGCACCGGGGACATCCTGTTCTTCCTCGACTCCGACATCGCGCTGCGCCCCGACGCGGTCCGGATCGCCGTGGACGTCCTGGAGGCCGACCCCGGCGTCGGCTTCGTCTGCGGCATCTACGACTCCGTACCGCTCATCGACGACGGCCCGGTCGAGCGCTACAAGGTGCTCCACGGCCACTACTGGCGGCGGCGCACCGCCGGGAGCGTCAAGGCGGCGTACTTCTCGATCGGTGCGATGCCGCGCAGCGCGTACCACAGGGCGGGCCCGCTGGACGAGTCGCTGCGCGACACCGAGGACGTGGAGTACGGCGCCCGGCTCGCGGCCGTCTCGACCGTGCTGCTCGATCCGCGGATCGTGGGGCGCCACGATGACGACGACCGGCTCGGCACGCTGCTGCGCAAGCAGTACCGCCGCTCGGTGCCCCTGGTGGCCCTCTTCACCGACCGCGGCCGTGACCGCCCGCAACTGTCGGACACCGCGTACCGGCCGACGGCTGTGGCGGGCACTTCCCTGGCCCTGGCCGGGCTCGTGGCCCTGCCGTTGTGGCCGGTGGCGGGCGCCGCCGCCGTGGTCGCGGGGCTCGGCGCCTTCGCCGTCGAGGAGCGGAAACTGCTGCGCTTCCTGGGCTCGGCCGCGGGTCCGCGCGCACTGCCCCTGATGGCCGGCCTGCACGCCCTGGTGACCGCCGCCACCGGGGTGGCCGCCTTGGAGGGTGCCGCCCGCTGGGCGCTCTCACCGGCCTTCCGGCACCGCTACCGGGGGGCGCCGAGGCCCGTCGGGAGTACGGCCTCGCCCGGGACCACCGGTCATGCCTGAGCGCACGGCTGGAAGTGCCGTGCGGAAGCTGCGGGCCGTCGCGCGTCGGCGGTGGGTGCGCGCGACGGTCACGGTGCTGGTGCTGGCGCTGTGCTCCGGCTTCCTCCTGCGGTCGTTCGCGCGGGACCGGGCCGCCACGGGCGCGGCCCTGGGAGAGCTGGGGCCGCTGCTCCCGCTGGCCCTGATCCCCGCGGTGGCCGGGCTGTGGCTGACCGCGCTGTCCTGGCGGGAACCCTTGCAGGCCCTGGCGGTGCCGATGTCCCGCGCGTCGGCGGTACGGATCTTCGCGGCGGGCCAACTGGGCAAGTACGTCCCCGGCGTGATGTGGTCGATCGTGCTCCAGACCCGCCTCGCGGCGGCCTCCGGCATCACGGTCCTCCACTTCACCGCGGCCTTCGGCGTCTACGCCGCGGTGTCGCTGTCCACCGGTGCCGCGCTGGGGCTGCCCGCCCTGGCGCGGTACGCCCACGGCGACGGGACCGCGGTCCTCGCCGCCGCCCTGGCCCCGCCGGCGCTGCTTCTCCTGCCGCGGCTGCTGACGGCCACGGTCCGGCTGCTCACGGCGGTACCGGCCCTGGCCCGCAGGCTCGCCCCGGTCCCGTACGCGGCGCTCCGGCGCTCTGTGTGGCTGTGCGCGCTGTCCTGGGTGGTGACCGGCGTGCATCTGTGGCTGTTCGCCGTCGCGCTGGGCGCGGATCCGCTCGACGCGCTGCTGCCCTGCCTGGCCGGGTTCGCGGTGGCGACCTCGCTGGCCAGCGTGGTGGTCGTCGTACCGGACGGGCTCGGGGTGCGGGAGGCGCTGCTCGCCGTGTCCCTGGCCTCGGTGCTGCCCGCGCCCGAGGCGGCCGTCGCCGCGGCGGCGAGCCGCCTGGTGCTCGCCGCGGCGGACGTTCTGGCCTTCGGGTACGGCTCCGTCGCGGCGCGCGGGGCCAACCCGGCTCCCGATCCCTCTCCCCTGTCCCCCGCCAAGCCCGATACCCAATACACCAGCTGACACCGGATGACAGGGGGTGACAGGGGGTGACAGGGGGCGACAGCTGGAATGACACCCCTGCAACCTCCGACCAGGAAAGGACAGCGCATGCTGACGACGGCCTACGGGGACTCGGTCATGGACCGGCTCCGTACCACTGGAGTCGCTCTCGGCACCATGTACTTCGGTACCACCGTCGACGAGTCGACCTCCCGGGCACTCCTCGACCGTTTCGCCGAGCGCGGCGGCCGACTGCTCGACACGGCCAACTGCTACGCCTTCTGGGCCCCCGACGGCACCGGCGAGGAGTCGGAGCTGGTCATCGGGCGCTGGCTGGCCGCGACCGGCGCCCGCGACGAGATGCTCATCGCCACCAAGGTGGGCTGCCTGCCCGACCCGCTGGACGGGCCCTTCCCCGAGTCCGCCGAGGGGCTGCGTCCCGAGGTCGTCCTCAAGCAGTTCGAACGCAGCACGGAACGGCTGGGCTGCCCTTCGGTCGACCTGTACCTCACCCACGCCGACGATCCCGCGACTCCGCTCGCCGACACCCTGGGAGCCCTCTCGGAGCTGGTGGCCTCCGGCCGGGTGGGCGTCGTCGGCGCGAGCAACCCGGACGCGGCCCGGCTGCACGAGGCGGCCCGGCTGGCCTCCGCCGACGAGGCGACCGCGGCCCCCCGCGTCGTACAGGTGCGGCACTCCTACCTGTGGCCGGACCCGGCGGCCGACATCCGGCCACAGCTTCCGCTGGACCATGCCCTGGTCGCGTACGCCACCGAGCACGGTGCCGTGCTCCAGGGATACTCGCCGCTCCTCCAGGGCGCGCTGACCCGTACCGACCGGGAACTGAGCCCGGAGTACCGGAGCGCCGAGAACGAGCGACGGCTGAGCCGGCTGCGGGAGCTGGCCGAGCGCCTGGGGGTGACGGCCAACCAGCTGTCGCTCGCATGGATGGCGAGCGGCCGGGTGCCCGTCATGCCGGTGCTGGGCGTGAGCAGTGTGGCCCAGCTCGACGAGGCCCTGGACGGGCTCGCGCTGGAACTGCCGGAGGAGGTGCGCACCCAACTCGACGAACTGGCTCCACTGGGGGAACTCTGAATCGAGAGTGCCGCCGACGAAGCCGACCTGTAGAGGGGCCACTGGGGCCCCAAAAACGATACCGAGCCACAGCACACGCAGAATTCACATACAGAATTCACCGGCTTCTCCGTGAGAAACACCACAGAGAGCGATATCCGAGGAAACAGAGAGGCGACGGGAAGGGGACGGGCAGGGGTAATCCATTTGCGGGCGCGGGCGGGAGGCCTGCCCCGTCCCCTCTTGCGCGGCCGGGGGAGAATGGACGGTGGCCCAACCTCAAGAGGGCCACCGGACGTGTACGAGGAGGAGAAGACATGGCGGAGCCCACGCCGCGTCGGAACGAACCGCGGCTACGCCCCGCGCCCCTGCTCTTCGAGCCCACGGAAGCGGCCACCGACCCGGAGCACTTCTTCGATCTGGAGTCGATCGACGACCCGCGGGCGCTGCTGGCCCGCGCGACGGACCTGGCGCACGCGTTCCGCGCGGCGGCCGACCGGGCCGTGGAGTTCCAGGCCATCGCGGCGGCCCAGCTCGCCGACCCGCGCCGCTTCGACCGGCTGACACCGGCGGACATCGCCGAGCGGGCCGAGTGGACCGAGGACTACGCGAAGAAGATGGTCGACTTCGGCCGGGACCTGATGCGGGGGCTGGACGGGCAGGGCCCCGAGGCGCTGTGAGCGGGAGGGTGTGAGCCGGCGTCGTCGGCTCACGGCACCCTCGGTGCCCGCGACCGAAACCACAACCGAAGCGAACCACGACCTGCGGCCACCGCGCTGGCATATGCCGGGCGGGAAGATACCCCACTCGCGCACCTCCCGTCCCGATTTCCGGCAACCGCCCGGAATCGGGCACTCACCGCCGGTACATCTGGACGGCATGAGCGAGCACCCGCATCCGCAGAATCGTTCGGTGAGCGCGCACCCCCACCATCAGGTCGACGCTCCGGACGGCACCGCCTCGGACGTCACCCCGGAAGGGGCTGCCTGGCTTGCCTCGGCAGGAACGTATCCGCGCAGCGCGCTCTCGCTGTGGGAGGAACGGCCCGCCGCACCGGTCGTCCTGCCCTGCGGCACGGTCTTCCACATCGTCAGCGTGCCCGCGCTCTTCGGGCGGCGGATGCTGGACCGGCTGTGGGAGGAGGGCCCCGGCTCGGGACCCGTGGCGACGTACCGCGGACGCATGCTCCTGTTCGCCGCACCCGGCACCGCCCAGCGCCTGCCCTCGCTCATGGCGTGGGAGGAGTGGGGCTCGCCCGGCAGGACCGGTGCCGTACCGCCGCTGCTGTGCCACGGCACCGGTGACGCGGTGACCGTCCCTGCCCTGCGCCCCGCGGCCGAGAGCACCACCGCCGACCGGCTCGCGAGCCGCTGGCTCGTCGCCCCCGACACCCGCACACCGTGGCTTCCCGGGCCCGAGGTCCTGCTGTGGGCGGCCGTCCGGGCGGCCCGTTCCGCGGTCTCCGCGGCCGTGCGGATATCGATTTTTCCTCCCGCCGACCAGGGTGCTAAGGTCTAGCACGTCAGCAGGCGCCGCTAGCTCAGTTGGTTAGAGCAGCTGACTCTTAATCAGCGGGTCCGGGGTTCGAGTCCCTGGCGGCGCACGATGTCGATGGCGAGGCATGTTCGCGGAAAGCGCGAACCTGTCTCGTCATCGTCGTTTTTGCGCGGCTTCGCCGCGTGTGTGTGGGGGGGGCTTCGCCACCCACACCCCCATCCCCGGAGGCGGGGGAGCCGTGGGATGTCGAGTTCGCCCCGGGGCTTGACCTGGATCCGGCGGAGTGGCCCTGGGACACAAGGTCCCTCTAGGGACCCTGGTCCAGGATCGTGATCCGTACCGTCCAGGCGCCTGTGGGGGTGCGGCCGTCGACCTGTACCCGTACGTTCTCGCCCGGCACCGTGAAGCTCTCCCCAACCGCGACCGGGGCGTCCGCGAGCGGAGGGTAGACCGACTCGTTGCCGCAGGACTCGGTGAGGGGGTGGGCGTCGACCACCTCGACGGGGCCTCCGCCGGACTCGGTGCCGCTGCGGATGCGGTAGACGAGGATGCCCTGGCTGCAGACGGAGCCGTCGTTGCCCACCGGACCACGCGCCTCGAAGCCGAGGGCGCTGTCCCGCCCGGTCCGCACCACCGCCAGCTTCGTACCGCGCCCGGAGCCGAAGGCGACCGGGTGCTCCGCCTCGACGACCCGGTCGCCGACCCCGAACGCCCTCGTCCCCAGTGCCTGCCCGTCGGCGGCACCGGGCTCCGGCCCGGCTGCCCCGGCCGTCGCGGCCTCGTCCGGCGCCGGACCCGCCGACAGCGGCTCCAGCGTCAGGCGGGTCACCCCCGAGCCTCGTACGCAGGCCACCTGGTGCGGTTCCAGCCAGCCGAGTTTCCACTTGTGCCAGCCGAAGAGGTCCGGGGCGAGGCCGAACTGGCTGCCCATGAGGTCCCAGTCGCCGACGTATGTGTCCCAGTCGCCCTTGCCGTCGGTGGGGCGGTGGTAGAGGTCGGGCAGGTCGAAGACGTGGCCGGTCTCGTGGGCGAGGACGAGACGGTCCGGGGGATGGTTCTCGAAGACGGTGACGACACGGCGGATCAGCGTGCCGTCGGCCTCCAGCGGCGTGTCGAGGTTGACGACCTTCGTCGCGTCCGAGTCGACGCCCGGGGCGTCCGGGTCGGCCACGAAGTACACGATGTCGTAGGCCGAGAAGTCGACCCGGTCGTCGGCCGCGCGCAGGGCGTCGCGCAGGTAGGCGGTCCGGTGTGCGGCGTCCCAGTCACGCTCTATGGCGTAGGCGGTGGACGGTCGCGGCATCTGGATCCAGTCGTTCCGCGGGTGCGGCCGCAGCGTGAACCTGCCGTACGAGGCACGCTCGAAGAAGCGGCTGGTGGCCGGGAAGTGGTCGGCGGCCAGTTCGGCCGGGGTGGTCATCGGGGCGGAGTCCGGGAAGGACAGGAAGACCAGCAGGGCGTCGAGG
>NZ_VMNX01000469.1 GCF_009377235.1 Streptomyces acidicola | reverse complement strand
CGCGGGGGCGGCCGGAGCCGGAGCCGGGGCGGGTGGGGTTGGAGATCGTCCGGCTGCTGCTCCCTCCGCCGCTGCCGCGGCCGGCTCGGACACGGGTACCGTCTCGGATGCGGTGCCTGGCCAGGACGGTGGGCTGCCCGAGACTCTCGCCGGGCCCTCCGGTGCGGCCGATGACACGCCGTGGCCGGCCGCCGGTGCCGTCGACGATGTGCAGGACGCGCCGCCGCAGGACCGGGTGCCGGGTGTGGCGCCGGGGGCGACTCCGTGGGCCGGGACGGACACCAACGCCGGTGCGGAGGAGGACCGTTCGGTACCGCTGCCCCAGACTGTGTTCGCGCCACCGCTGACCGGCCTGGACGGCGCCGACGTTCCGCCGCCCGGTGCGGCGCCGGACGCCCAGACCGCGCTGATCTCCGGGGGCAGCCAGTTGCCGCCGACGGCGGTCTCTCCGGCACCGAACGAGCCCGGCGGTCCGCAGGGCACGCCGCCTCCGGGCACGCCGTCGTACGGCTATCCGCAGGCCCCTGGTACGCCGCCTCCGGGTGCGCCCGGGTACGGCTACCCGCAGGCTCCCGGTACGCCTCCGCCTGGCGCGGGTGCGGCCGCCGATTCCGTGACGGGTCAGGCTCCGGCGCCTCCGGGTGCCCTGGGTGCCCCGGCGGCTGGGTACGCGCCGACGCAGCTTCCGGCGCCGCCTGGTGCGCCTGGTGCTCCGGGTGTTCCGGCACCTCCGGGGGTTCCGGGTGTGCCGGCTCCTCCGGGTGTGCCCGGTGGTTCGCAGCCTCCGGGTGTGTCGACTCCGCCTGGTGGTACGCCTGGGGGTGGCGTTCATCACGCGGCCACGGTGCTGTCCGCTCCCTCTATCGGCGGTCCGGGGGCGCCCTTGCCGCCGGGTCCGCCCGGGGCTCCGGGCCGGCCTGGCGCGCCTGGTGTTCCGGCGCCGCCTGGTGCGCCTGGTGCTCCGGGGGTGCCGGCACCTCCGTCTCCTCCGGGTGCTCCAGGTGTGTCGACTCCGCCTGGTGGTACGCCCGGGGGTGGTGTTCATCACGCGGCCACGATGCTGTCCGGTCCCCCCGTCGGCGGCCCCGGCACACCACATCAGCCGCCTGCCGCGCCGGGCGCGGCGAGTGCCCCGGGTGCTCCCGGAGCCCCCGGAACTCCGGGCACCCCCGGCGCCGTACACCACGCCGAGACCGTGCTGGCAGCCCCACCGGTCGGCCCTCCGGGTGCGCCCGGAGCTCCCGGTGCGCCCGGCGCCCCTGCTGTTCCCCCGCCTCCGGCTCCGCCCGGCATGCCTCCGGGCGCGCCCCGGCCGATCCCCGGTCAGCAGCCGGTGCCCGGACCGCCGCCGGCCCCTGTCCCGGGGCAGCAGCCTCCCGCGTACGGCTATCCGCAGCAGCCCTCGGGTCAGCCGACTGTGGGCCCCGGTTACCAGGCTGTGCTGCGTTACCGCGCCCCGGACGGCTCCGAGCAGCAGGTGATCCGGCGGTCGGCGCCGGGCATGCCGCACCCGGAGTGGCAGATCTTCCACGAGCTGCGCGGGATGAACATCCCGCCGGACCAGGTGCTGGAGCTGCACACGGAGCTGGAGTCGTGCGAGCTGCCGGGTGCGTACTGTGCGCGGATGATCCGTGAGCAGTGGCCGAACGCGCGGATCACGTCGATCGCCCCGTACGGCGCCGACCACGCCTCGCGTCAGCAGGGCATGGCGCAACTCCTCTCGCATCAGGGGGAGTTGCACCAGGTGGCCGATGGTCCCGCGCGGCCCGCGCCGGTGCGGGCGCCGCTGCCGCCGGTGCAGCCCGCGCCGCCGATCCCGCCGGAGGGTGTCGCGCAGGAGCTGGCGGCAGCGTTCGGGCCGGGTCTCTTCCGGTTCGACCAGCAGGCGGTGTCCCGGCAGGGTGTGCCGCCGATCGTGGCGCACTCGCTGGTGGTGGGCGGACTGCCGGTCGACATGGGCCCGTTCTTCTGGGCGCAGGCCCAGCCGGCGCGGCCGGTGCCGACGCTTGCCGAGCTGGCGCAGGAGCGGGGCGTGCAGCCCGCGTCGGACGCGGGCTCGTACCTCGTCATGGGCAGCGACTTCGGCAAGGCGCTGTGTGTGCAGTACGGCACGGCGAACATCGTCGCGGTGCCGGTGGAGGCCGGGCCGGGTGGTGCTCCGGTGCCGCCGCAGTTCGTGAACACGGGGCTGCCCGAGTTCCAGCGCTGTCTGGCGCTGCTGGGCCGCATGTGGCGTTTGCGCTACGGCCTGAACCAGGAGCAGGCGGGCCGCTGGACCGTCGACTTCCAGGCTCAGCTGGCCGCCCTCGACCAGGCGGCGCTGGGTTCGCCGGAGAGCTGGTGGTCGGTGCTGCTGGAGCAGATGTGGGACGGACTGCTCTGACGGTGAGGGCGGTGACCCCGAAAACGGGGAGGGCGGCGCGGCGCTGACGTCGAGTCACCCCACACGAAAGGGCCGGGCACTTTCGGCGGTTTCTAGGGATCGTTGCAACACGTGGTCGTGTTGATCAGGCAGCGAGCAGTTTATGCAGGCGCTCGGCTGGGGTTTCCCAGCCGAGCGTTTTGCGTGGGCGGCGGTTGAGCTGGTCGGCGAC
>NZ_VMNX01000468.1 GCF_009377235.1 Streptomyces acidicola | reverse complement strand
TAAGAGACAGCCGTTCGCCCGCCCCCCGTTCGCCCGTCCTCCGTTCGCCCGTCCTCCGTTCGTCCGTCTCCTGATGCGCAGGACGGCTGACGCCAGACGAGCGTGTACCGCCAGAACAGCCGACGACGCAGCCGGGCGCCGGGGAGCACACGGCTCGCCTCCCGGAGGATGTCGCCGAATGCCGTCTCCGCCGGCCGGGTCACCGCGATCATGGAGACCGGCCGCGGCACCCTGCGCCCCCTGTTCCTGACCCAGCCCACCACGACGTTCGCCGGGACGGAGACGAGGGCGAGCAGACGGTCCCCGAGGGTCTCCGTGCGAGCCAGGCCGACCACCACCAGCGTCCCGCCGGGCCTCAGCCGCCCACGGAAGCGAGCGAGCGCCTGACTCAGGGGCAGGTGATGCAGGACGGCAACGCAGGTGATGACGTCGTACGACCCGCCAGGGCCCCCGTCCAGCGCGTCCGCGACGGTGTAGGTCACCGGAGCACCGGCCGGAGTCAGCTCCCGAGCCCGCTCGACGATCTCCGGATCCGCGTCGATCCCGTGCACCTCGCTCGCCCGCGCCGCCAGCAGCCGGGCCAGGTCCCCACTCCCGCACCCGACGTCCAGCGCACGGTCGAAGCGCAGGGGCAACTGTCGCAGGAGCCACGGGTGGTAGTGCGCGTTGTGGTCCCAGGGGTGCTCGGCGTTGAAGCGGTGCAGCGCTTGCAGGAGGCGGTTCGGCAAGAGCGTCATGTGGCCAGTTCACCAGAGGAGTACGAGCGAACTGCCTCCCAGGCACGACGAGGGAGGAGGGAAAGCGGTCAAGATCTGACCTACATGGGTCCTAGCGTGTGGCCATACCGACGGAACAGACATCCACGGAGGGCCCACCATGAACGCCACCGCAACCCTGACCACCGACGAGCGCACCGACCTGCTGGACACCCTGGCCAAGCACCGGCACTTCCTGCGCTTCACCACCCGCGACCTCACCGACGAGCAGGCCGGCCTGCGGACCACCGCCGGCGAACTCTGTCTGGGCGGACTGATCAAGCACGTCACGTCGGTGGAACGCAGCTGGGCGGACTTCATCCGCAACGGCCCCTCGGCGATGGGCGACTTCACCGCGATGACCGAGGCCGACTGGGCCCAGCGGGCCGACGAGTTCAAGATGCTGCCCGGTGACACGCTGGCCGGTGTGCTGGCCAAGTACGAGGAAGTGGCCCGGGGGACCGACGAGTTGATTGCCTCCCTGCCCGACCTGGACGCCGCCCAGCCGCTGCCCAAGGCCCCGTGGTTCCAGCCCCAGGCACAGTGGTCGGCCCGCAGGGTGCTCCTGCACATCATCGCCGAGACCGCCCAGCACGCCGGCCACGCCGACATCATCCGGGAGTCCCTGGACGGCGCCAAGACGATGGGCTGACCGCCTCCCGGGGCCAAGTGACTGACCCGCCGGGAGCCGGGCGGTTCCGGACGCCCGGACCCGCCCGGCTCAGCCGACGAGCTGAGGTCCGCTCAGCTCAGCGACCCCAGCGACGCCGCGTCGTACGGCGCCAGCTCGTCGAAGCGGCCCGCCAGCACCTTTGCCGCCCACTCCGGGTCCTGGAGCAGGGCGCGGCCGACGGCGACCAGGTCGAACTCCTCGGCCTCCAGGCGGTCCAGGAGGTCGTCGATGCCCCGGATCGTGGAGCCCTCGCCGGCGAACGCGCGGATGAAGTCGCCGTCCAGGCCCACCGAGCCGACGGTGAGGGCGGGCTTGCCGGTGAGCTTCTTCGTCCAGCCCGCCAGGTTGAGGTCGGAGCCGTCGAACTCGGGGAGCCAGTAGCGGCGCGTGGAGGCGTGGAAGGCGTCCACACCGGCCGCGGCCAGCGGCGTCAGCAGCGCCTCCAGCTCCTCCGGGGTCTCGGCGAGCTTCGCGTCGTACGCCTCCTGCTTCCACTGCGAGTAGCGGAAGATGACGGGGAAGTCCGGGGACACCGAGTCCCGTACCGCCGCCGCGATCTCCGCCGCGAACTTCGTACGGGCGACGAGGTCGCCGCCGTAGGCGTCCGTGCGGCGGTTGGTGCCGGACCAGAGGAACTGGTCGATCAGGTAGCCGTGCGCGCCGTGCAGTTCGACGCCGTCGAAGCCGATGCGTTCCGCCTCGGCCGCGGCCTGGGCGAAGGCGGCGATGACGTCGTCCAGGTCCTGCTGGGTCATCTCCTTGCCTGTGCCGGGCGCGCCGTCGAGGCGCAGGCCGGAGGGGCCGACCGCCGGGGCGTCCGTGAACGGGGGGTCGCCCGCCTTGCGCACCATGCCGATGTGCCACAGCTGCGGCACGATCGTCCCGCCCGCCGCGTGCACCGCCTCCGCGACCTTCGCCCAGCCGGCGAGCTGCTCCTCGCCGTGGAAGCGCGGGACGCTGTCGCTCTGCCCGGCCGACTCGTGGCCGACGTACGTGCCTTCGGTGACGATCAGGCCCACGCCCGCGGCGGCGCGGCGCGCGTAGTACGACACCACGTTCTCCCCAGGGATGCCGCCCGGCGAGAACTGCCTCGTCATGGGCGCCATGGCGATCCGGTTCGGGACGGTCAGTCCGTTGATCGAGACGGGCCGGGACAGGATCTCGGCGGCGCGGGAGGCGGGGGATGCGGGGGTGGCCGG
>NZ_VMNX01000467.1 GCF_009377235.1 Streptomyces acidicola | reverse complement strand
GGGGTGGTGTGGCGGGTACCGGTGGGGGAGCGGTAGGCCCGCGCTGCGGGTGTCGTGTCAGCGGGCGTACTCAGTGATCAGGCGAGCTGGGTGTGCGGCGGGAGGAGCGCGATGCCGTCGTCGTCGGCGTGGAGCAGGTCACCGGGGCTGAAGGTGATGCCGCCGAAGGTGACGGGGACGTCGAGGGCGCCGGTGGCGTTCTTGGCGCTCTTGCGGGGGATGGTGCCGAGGGCCTTGATGCCGAGCCGGAGGCCGGCGAGGGCGGCGCTGTCGCGCACGGCCCCGTGCAGGACGAGGCCGGCCCAGCCGTTGTCCTGAGCGGCCGTGGCGATGAGGTCGCCGACCAGGGCGGTGCGCAGGGAGCCCTGTCCGTCCACCACGAGGACGCTGCCGTTTCCGGGGGTGCGCAGCAGGTCGCGGAGCAGGCCGTTGTCCTCGTGGCAGGAGACGGTGCGGACCGGCCCGGCGAAGCCGCGGTGTGCGCCGAACTGGCGGAACTGCAGGTCGCAGACGCGCAGGTCGGTGCCGTGCAGGTCGACGAGGTCGGCGGTGGGGACAGGGCTGACTGATGCGGTCACGGGAGGGTGCCTTTCGCTGAAGGGCTGCCGCGTTCGGGCCGGTTCCGGCCGTCGTCAGGATGGACCGGTCGCGAGCGCGGCAGCCTGCTCGGGGGTGAGGGGACGAGTGGCGTGTCCCCGCAGGAGAAGGTGCAGTTTGGCGGTTTCCTCGAGTTCCTCGATCGCGTCGGAGGCCTTCTCCAGGGTGGCACCGGCGACGACGGGGCCGTGGTTGGCGAGGAGGATCGCGTGGTGGGTGCGGGCGGTCCGCTCGGCGAGCGGCTCCAGGCTGCTGTCGCCGGGGGCGTGGTAGGGCAGCAGGGGCAGGGTGCCCACGCGCATGGCGTAGTACGCGGTCAGCGGGGGCAGGGCGTCGGCGGAATCGACGCCGTCCAGGCAGGAGACAGCGGTGGCATGGGTGGAGTGCAGGTGAACCACCGCGTGGACGGAGGGCCGGGACCGGTAGAAGGCGGCGTGCAGGAACGCCTCCTTGGTCGGCCGGGGCCCGTCCAGGTGCCGGCCGGTGAGGTCGGTGCGGGACAGGTCGGCTTCTTCGACGGTGCCCAGGCTGGACCCGGTGGGAGTGAGCAGAAGGCTGCCGTCCGCCAGACGGACGGACAGGTTGCCGGTGGAACCGTGGGTCAGGCCGCGGGTGAACAGGGAGCGGGCGGTGCGCACGAGCAGCGCGCGGGCGGCCTTCTCGTCGTTGTAGGCGGTGTTGTAGGCGGTCACGTCTGCTCCTTGTCGGTGTCCTTGCCCATGTCCGTGCCAGCGGTGCTGAGGGCGCGGGTGAACAGGTCCGGTGCGCCGAAGTTGCCGGACTTGAGCATGAGGGCCAGATCGCCCGCCTCGGGTGTGGCGTGGGTCCACGGCACTCCGGGATCGGCTTCGTCGCCGATCAGCACCGCGCGGATGCCCAGGGCGGTGGTGACGGCGCCGGATGTTTCCCCGCCCGCGACGAGCAGGCGTCGCACTCCGCGTTCGACGAGGTGGGAGGCGAGGGTGCCGAGGAGTTCCTCGACCTGGGCGGCGGCTTCGGCGACGCCCAGCTGGGCCTGGACGGCGGCGAGTTCTTCCGGTGCGGCGGAGGCGTGGATCAGGACGGGCAGGCCGGGGTCCTGGGCGTCGTACCAGGTGAGGGCCTCGCCGGTGACGTCGCGGCCGGCTGCGGCGGCCAGCACGTCGAGGTGGAGGGAGGGCAGGCCGGCGGCATAGAAGTGGGCGATCTGTTCCAGGGTGCGGGCTGAGCAACTGCCTGCCAGCACAGCGGCGCGGACCTGCTGCGGCAAGGGGACGTCGGCGGCGGGGCCCGCGGTGGGGTAGGCGTGGCCGAGCCCTTCCGCCAGCCCTGCGGCCCCCGCCACGACGGGGAGTTCGAGGGCAGCGGCGCCCAGGACGGCCAGATCGTCGTCGGTGAGGGCGTCAGCGATGATGTGCCGGGCACCGGCCTGCTGGTGCGCGGTGAAGGCGTCGCGGACGGCATCGACGCCGCGGCGCACGGTCGGCCAGTCGATCAGGGCGACCCGGTGAGGGGTCTGCGCGGACAGCAGGCGCACCAGGGCGGAGTCCGTCATGGGGTTGAGGGGATGGTGACGCAGGGGTGAGTCCGACAGCAGTTGGTCATGGACGAACAGGTGGCCCTGGTACACGGTGCGGCCGTTGGGCGGGGACGCCGGGCAGTGCAGGGTGGCTGCCCCTCCGGCGGCGTGCACGAGGGCGTCGGTGACCGGGCCGATGTTGCCCTGGGGAGTGGAGTCGAAGGTGGAGCAGTACTTGAAGTAGATCTGTGCCGCGCCCTTCGCCCACAGCCAGCGCTGGGCGGTGACGGAGTCGGCGACGGCCTCGTCGGCCGGGGTGGAGCGGGACTTGAGGGCGACGACGGCGGCGTCGCACTCGGCGGGCAGCGCGGTGCCGGCGTCCGGGGTGCCGAAGACCAGGGCGGTGCGCAGGCCGGCGCGCCGGAAGGCGGCGGCGACATCGGTGCCGCCGGTGAAGTCGTCGGCTATGCAGCCGATGCGCAGGGTCATGGTCGTGGTCTCTCCTCGGGCGTGCGGGTGGAGGACGGGGTCCGGGG
>NZ_VMNX01000466.1 GCF_009377235.1 Streptomyces acidicola | reverse complement strand
CCCCACCGGAGCCCGAGCCGACGGCCCCCCACCGCACGCCCGGCGCCCTGCCCTGGCTGCTGTCCGCCGCCACCCCGGCCGCCCTGCGCGACCAGGCCGTGCGGCTGCGCGACCTCCTCGCCGGTGACGAGAGGCCGCGGCCCCTCGACGTCGCCTACTCCCTCGCCGTCACCCGCGCCGCCCTCGACCACCGCACCGCCGTGGTCACCGCCGCGGACGACCACGCGCCCTACCCGGCCGCCCTCGCCGACCCCACCGGCCCCGGCACCGTCCACGGCCAGGTCACCGGCCGGCCCAAGCTCGCCCTGCTGTTCTCCGGGCAGGGCAGCCAACGGCTCGGCATGGGCCGTGCACTGCACGCCCGGTTCCCGGTGTTCGCCGACGCGCTCGACGAGGCGCTGGCCTGCTTCGACCCCGGGCTGCGCGCGGTGATGTGGGGCACGGACGAGGCGCTGCTGAACCGTACGGACCACACCCAGGCCGCGCTGTTCGCCGTAGAGGTCGCGCTGTACCGGCTGCTGGAGTCCTGGGGCGTGCGAGCCGAGTTCGTCGCCGGGCACTCGGTCGGCGAGATCGCCGCGGCGCATGTGGCGGGGGTGCTGTCCCTCGCGGACGCCTGCACGCTGGTGGCGGCGCGCGGCCGGCTGATGGCCGCCCTTCCGCCGGGCGGCGTGATGGCCGCCGTCGAGGCGACCGAGGCCGAGGTACGGCCGCTGCTGACGCCCGGCGTGGCGGTGGCGGCCGTCAACGGGCCGCGCTCCCTGGTGCTTTCGGGCGCCGAGGAGGACGTGGCGGATCTGCTCGCGGCGCTGGGGGAGCGGCGGCACACCCGGCTCGCGGTGAGCCATGCCTTCCACTCACCGCTGATGGACCCGATCCTGGACGACTTCCGCGAGGTCACCGAAGGACTGACCTGGCACGCCCCGCAGCTCGCCGTCGTCTCCGGGCTGACCGGCCTCATCGCCGAACCGGAGGAACTGTGCTCGGCGGAGTACTGGGTACGGCACGTTCGTGAGACCGTGCGCTTCGCCGACGGTGTGACAGCCCTCGCGGAGGCCGGGACCACCGCCTTCCTGGAGATCGGCCCGGACGCCGTACTCGCCGCCGCCGCCCGCGCCTGCCTGCCCGAACAGGCCGTCGTGCAGCCGCTGTTGCGCCGGGACCGGGCCGAGGAGCCCGCGCTCGTCACCGGCCTCGCCGCGTTGCACGTCCACGGCGTGGCCGTCGACTGGGCCGGGTTCTTCGCCGGCACCGGCGCACGCCGCGTGGACCTGCCGACGTACGCCTTCCAGCGCGAGCGGTACTGGCCCGCCGGTGGCGCCCGCACCCTGGAGGTGACCGGCGCCGGGCTCGAAGCGGTCGGGCATCCGCTGCTCGGCGCCGCGATGGTCGTGGCCGGCTCCGACGATCTCGTGCTCACCGGCGTCCTCTCCACCGCCGTGCAGCCCTGGCTGGCCGACCACCGCGTCGGCGGCATGCTGTTCTTCCCCGGCACCGGCTTCCTGGAGCTGGCGATCCGCGCCGGGGACCAGGTGGGCTGCGCCCGGGTCGCCGAACTGACCCTCGCCGTACCGCTCGTGCTGCCCGAGGAGGGCGCCGTACAGGTACAGCTGAAGGTCGGCGGACCGGACGGGACGGGGCGCCGCGAGCTGTGGTTCCACTCCCGGCCCGCCGACCGGCCCGAGGCACCCTGGACCCTGCACGCCACCGGCCGGCTCGCTCCGGACGCCGCCGAACCGGCTCGGTTCGACGCCGCCGAGTGGCCGCCGCGCGACGCGCGGCCCGTCGACATCACCGACCGCTACGACCGCTACGCCGCCGCCGGCCTGGTGTACGGCCCCGCCTTCCGCGGACTGCGCGCCCTGTGGCGGCGCGGTGAGGAACTGTTCGCGGAGATCGCCCTGGACGCCTCGGTCCGCGACACCGGCGAGTACGGCGTGCACCCCGGCCTGCTGGACTCCGTCCTGCACGCGGCCGCCCTGGACCACGACGCCGAGCGCCTGCTGCCGTTCGAGTGGCGTGATGTGACCCTGCACGCCTCGGGACCCGCACTGCTGCGTGCCCGGCTGCTGCGCACCGGACCGGACACCGTCGTGGTCGACGCCGCCGACACGCAGGGCGCCCCGGTCCTCTCCATCGCCGGCCTCACCCTGCGGGCCGCACCCGACGCCGCCGCCACGGCTGCCCTGCCCGACCCGGCCGGGTCGCTGTTCCGCCTGGAGTGGCACAACCACGAGGTACCGGCCGCCGCGCGGGGCGGCTGGGCCCTGGTCGGCGAGGACCCGTTCGGGCTCGCGGCGCATCTGGAGGGCGCCGCGCACGTCCCGACGCCGGCCGCGCTGCCGGGCGAGCGGGCACCGCGCCACCTCGTGATCTCCGTCGCCGGGTCGGGCGAGGGCGCCGAGGCGGCCCGTACCGCCACCCGCCAAGTCCTCTCCCTGCTACA
The DNA here is from genome assembly GCF_009377235.1 of Streptomyces acidicola. Classification (GTDB taxonomy): domain Bacteria; phylum Actinomycetota; class Actinomycetes; order Streptomycetales; family Streptomycetaceae; genus Streptomyces; species Streptomyces acidicola. The sequence continues at coordinate 203 of NZ_VMNX01000466.1, read as the reverse complement.
GGACTTCCTCACCGACGACCGCTTCCGCCGCTCCCGTCTGCTGCTGGTCACGCGGGGCGCCGTCGCCGCGACGGACGCCGAGGACGTGAGGGACCTGGGCGCCGCCGCCGTATGGGGACTCGCCCGGTCCGCACAGGCCGAACACCCCGGCCGTCTGCTGCTGGCGGACACCGACGACGCGTCCGCCGCGCTGCTGCCCACCC
>NZ_VMNX01000465.1 GCF_009377235.1 Streptomyces acidicola | reverse complement strand
ATCAACATATCTGGCGTTGATTTTTGGCACGCTGTTGAGTTCTCAAGGAACGGACGCTTCCTTTGTACTCACCCGAGAGACTCTCTCGTGGCTTTCCTCCGGGCGCTTCCCTTCGGTGTTTCCGACTCTATCAGACCTTTTTCCGATCCGATTTCCTCGGCGCTTTCCAGGTCAGACGCTTTCGCGCTTCCCTTTCCGGCGGTTCCGACTTTATCAGATCCTTTCGGGCCTGATTCCCAGTCGGAGGGGGTTGTCTTCGCGGCCGCTGGGCCGTTCCGACGTCTCAAACCTTAGCTGATCCTCTCGGCGATTCCCAATCGGGCCGCCGAGCTCCAAATCGGATTGAATTCGGGCACGCCGAAATCGACCCGGTTGGGAGATCGTGCTGATGGTTTGAGGTGCCGCTTTCACGGCGGGAGGTGCTTCCGCAGAACCGTTACGGCTCTGTGGCAACCCGAAGAACTTTACGGATCTGCGGGGGGACTGTCAAGCCTCCCCCGTGTGACCCCGCGTCAAACCTCGCAGGGCTCGGCGGCGCGACGTCAGTCCAGGTCGGTGAGCCGGCCGCCCGCGTCCGGCTGGGCGTGCTCCACCCGTCGCAGGAGACGGGTCAGGACCTCTCCCAGGACTCCGCGCTCCACCGGCGACAGGTCCTGGAGGAGCTCCTCCTCGAAGACCGAGGCGAGGCGCATGGCCTCCAGCCACTTCTCGCGCCCCTCGGGGGTGAGTTCGACGATGACGCGGACCCGGTTGGACTCGTCGCGCTCGCGGGTGACCAGTCGCTCGGTCACCATGCGGTCGATCCGGTGGGTCATGGCGGCCGGGGTGAGGCCGAGGCGCTTGGCGAGGTCGCTCGGGCCCATGCGGTACGGCGGGCCGGAGAGGACGAGGGCCTTGAGAACCTCCCACTCGGCGTTGCTGATGCCGAGCTCGGCGGTCTGGCGGCCGTAGGCGACGTTCATGCGGCGATTGAGCCGGGACAGCGCCGAGACGACCTTCTCGACTTGGGGGTCAAGGTCCTGGAACTCGCGCTGGTAGGCAGCGATCTGCTCTTCGAGAGGCGGTTCGCCGGCGCCGGGGGTGTCACCCATGGCTGAAGTATGGCATGCCTCCACTTGGCATCGAAGTCCTTGGAGATGTACTCTTTACGTTCTAACTTTAGGTTCGAAGTCTTTGGGGTTGAGCCCCTCAGATCGAAGGCAGGTGAACGTGACCAGGGCGATGGGCGCAGCTATGCGCCGGGTTCATGTGGGCAACGCACTCAGCGCGTTCGGCCTCGGCTTCACCGTCCCGTACCTGTACGTCTATGTGGCGCAGGTGCGGGATCTGGGTGCTGTGACGGCGGGTCTCGTGCTCGCCGTCTTCGCCGTGGCCGCTCTCGTGGTGCTGCCGTTTGCCGGGCGGGCGATCGTCCGTCGGGGCCCGCTGCCCGTGCTGCTCGCCGCCCTGGTCACCGCTGCCGTCGGTGCGCTGAGTTTGGGTTTGGCGGGAAGTGCAGCGGCTGTGCTGCTGTCGGCGGCTGCGCTCGGGGCCGGGCAGGCGGTGATGCAGCCGGCGCTCGCGACGGTGATCGTCGACTGCTCGACGGCCGAGACGCGGTCGCGGGCGTTCGCCACGCAGTTCTTCCTGCAGAACCTCGGGCTGGGGATCGGCGGTCTCATAGGTGGTCATCTCGTCGACACCACGCGCGCGAGTTCCTTCACCCTGTTGTTCTCGATCGAGGCGGCGATGTTCCTGTTGCTCGTCGTGGTCATAGCGACGCTGCGGATACCGCGGGCGACGAGTGGCGAGGGCGCTGCGGCGCGGTCGGCCGGGGGCAGCTGGCGGCAGTTGCTGCGGAATCGGGCGATGGTCCAGTTGTGCCTGCTGGGCTTCGTTCTGTTCTTCGCCTGCTACGGGCAGTTCGAGTCGGGGCTCAGTGCGTACGGGGTCGAGGCCGCCGGGATATCCCCGTCCGTGCTCGGGACCGCTCTGGCCGCGAACACCGCGGTGATCGTGGTCGCGCAGTTCGTTGTGCTGAGGTTCGTGGAGCGGCGGAGGCGGTCCCGGGTGATCGCCGCTGTCGGGCTCATATGGGCCGTTGCCTGGGGTGTGGCCGGGTATGCGGGGCTGGGCAACGGGGGTCAGGCCATGGCGACGGCTGCGTTCGTGTCGACGTACGCGTTGTTCGGACTTGGGGAGGCGATGCTGTCGCCGACTGTGGCGCCGTTGGTGGCGGATCTGGCGCCTGCGGGGATGGCGGGGCAGTACAACTCGGCGTTCGCCCTGGTGAAGCAGCTTGCGCTGGCAGTTGGGCCGGTGGTGGGCGGGCCGATGGGGGCCTCGCTGCACTTGCCGTACATCGTGACGTTCCTGCTGTTCTCGCTCGGTATATCCGTGTTGGCGGTTGGGCTGGGGCGGCGGCTCACGCCCGTGCAGGACCAGCCGTCCTTGGAGGGGAGTCGGGTGGTGGCGCGGGGTGGGGTGCCTGCGGAGTCATTGGCGGCGTGACGGTGAGGCGCGTGAGTGTGAGATGCGTGAGTGTGAGATGCGTGGGTGTGGGCGTGTGGCTGGGGCGGTGAAGGCTCGCGTGTGACTGGTGTCGGAGCCGTCTGTTGGTGTTCGGTCGCGGTGTGGGGAAAGAGGGGCTCCGCCCCTTCGACCCCGCCCCCAGGGGCTTCGC
>NZ_VMNX01000464.1 GCF_009377235.1 Streptomyces acidicola | reverse complement strand
AAAGGAACCTCGCCCTCCCGGAATCGGGAGAGACGGGGTATCAACATATCTGGCGTTGATTTTTGGCACGCTGTTGAGTTCTCAAGGAACGGACGCTTCCTTTGTACTCACCCGAGAGACTCTCTCGCGGCTTTACTCCGGGCGCTTCCCTTCGGTGTTTCCGACTCTATCAGATCTTTTTCCGATCCGATTTCCTCGGCGCTTTCCAGGTCAGACGCTTTCGCGCTTCCCTTTCCGGCGGTTCCGACTTTATCAGATCCTTTCGGGCCTGATTCCCAGTCGGAGGGGGTTGCCTTCCCGGCCGCTGGGCCGTTCCGACGAGTGAGACTTTAGCGGATTCCCAGCTCCCGAGCTAATCGGGGGCTGCGCCCTTTCGAACGCGGATTCCTCATTCCGTAAATACGCATGACAGCATCACGACGACGGATCGCCGTTTGTCAGTTGATACCTGCGGAATCGCTGCCCGGGGACCGACCGGAGGGCAACCCGGAGAACACTACGTACCGCGCCTGGGCGTGTCAACTTCGCTCCGGGGAGCACTCCAGGGGCGTAGTCTGACGTCCATGACTACGCGTACGTGCACCCAGCTGTGGTGGGCCGCCTGACGGCGGCCGTACTCACGTATGCACTCAACGGCCGCCGATCCGGCGGCCGTTCTTGTTTCTCCCTCCTGGAGGACCCGGCCGGCGGGCAGTGGCGGTCCTGACCGGAGAGGTGGAGAGGGAGATGACGCGGGTCTTCAGTGGGGTGAAGCCGACCGGGCATCTGACGCTGGGGAACTACCTGGGCGCCATGCGGCGGTGGGCTGCGGTCGACCAGCACCAGGCGGATGCGCTGTTCTGCATCGTCGATCTGCACGCACTGACCGTGGACCATGATCCGGCGCGGGTGCGCAGGCTCAGTCGGCAGGCGGCGACGCTGTTGTTGGCGTCCGGGCTCGATCCCGAGGTGTGCACCGTGTTCGTGCAGAGTCATGTGGACGAACACGCGAGGCTGTCGTACGTGCTGGAGTGCGTCGCCACCGACGGGGAGATGCGGCGCATGATCCAGTACAAGGAGAAGGCGGCGCGCGAGGGGGCGCGGGGTGGGAGTGTGCGGCTGTCGTTGCTGACGTATCCCGTGCTGATGGCGGCCGACATCCTTGCGTATGGGACCGATGAGGTGCCGGTGGGGGACGACCAGGCGCAGCACGTGGAGCTGACGCGGGATGTGGCGGTGCGGTTCAACCAGCGGTACGGCCACACGTTCGTGGTGCCCCGGGCGACGCATCCGAAGATCGCGGCGCGGGTCATGAACCTGCAGGAGCCGACGGCGAAGATGGGGAAGAGCGATGACGTCGGGCCGGGGATCGTCTATCTGCTGGATGAGCCGGACATCGTGCGGAAGAAGGTCATGCGGGCCGTGACCGACAGCGGCCGGGATGTCGCGTACGACCGGGAGGGGCGTCCGGGGGTCACGAATCTGCTGGAGATTCTTGCGGCCTGTGAGGGTGGGAACCCCGAGGACCTGAGCGGTGTATACGAGTCGTACGGCGCTTTGAAGAAGGACACCGCAGAGGCCGTGGTCGAGGTCCTCAGGCCCGTACAGGAGAGGCACAAGGAGTTGTGCGCGGATCCTGCGTACGTGGAGGGGGTGTTGCGCAGTGGCGCGGAGCGGGCCAGGGAGATGGCGCGGCCGAGGGTGGACGCGGCGTATCGGGCTATGGGGTTGCTGCCGCCTGGCTAGGGAGCGGCGCATGGAACAGAGGTGGAGCCGGGGGCGGGTCCGGCTCCACCCGGGGTTCCTAGCTGCTGCTGCCGGAGGCGAGCTCGCGGCTGCGGTCGCGGGCCGCTTCGAGGGCGGCGATGAGGGCGGCTCGTACGCCGTGGTTCTCCAGTTCGCGGATGGCGTTGATCGTGGTGCCGGCGGGGGAGGTGACGTTCTCGCGGAGTTTGACGGGGTGTTCGCCGCTGTCGCGGAGCATGGTGGCGGCGCCGATGGCGGACTGGACGATGAGGTCGTGGGCCTTGTCGCGGGGCAGGCCGAGCAGGATGCCCGCGTCGGTCATGGCTTCGACCAGGTAGAAGAAGTACGCCGGGCCCGAGCCGGAGAGCGCGGTGCAGGCGTCCTGCTGGGCCTCGGGGACGCGGAGCGTCTTGCCGACGGCTCCGAAGATCTCTTCGGCGTGGGCGAGGTCGGCCTGGCTGGCGTGGCTGCCGGCGGAGATCACGGACATGGCCTCGTCGACGAGGGCGGGGGTGTTCGTCATGACGCGGACGACGGGGGTGCCCTGGGCCAGGTGCTCCTCGATGAGGGAGGTGGTGATGCCCGCTGCGCCGCTGATGACCAGGCGGCCGGTGGGGATGTGCGGGGCGAGTTCTTCGAGGAGGGTGGTCATGTCCTGGGGCTTGACCGTGAGGATGAGGGTGTCGGCGGTCTTGGCGGCCTCGGGGTTGGTGACCGGCGTGACTCCGTAGCGGGACCGGAGTTCTTCTGCTCGCTCGGGGCGGCGCGCGGTGACCAGGAGGTCCTGCGGGGCCCAGCCTGCTCGGATCATGCCGCTGAGCAGGGCTTCGCCGATCTTTCCTGTGCCGAGGACTGCGACTTTGTGGGTCATGGTGCGGGTGCCCTCCGGGGGTGCGTCGTCCTTAGGTCATCCTCGCACTGGGGGTGCCGGTTGGGGGGAGCTGTCCGG
>NZ_VMNX01000463.1 GCF_009377235.1 Streptomyces acidicola | reverse complement strand
CCGGCTGCCCCGCCCCGGCGCTCACCGTCGCCCCCTCGTCATTCCGAGCCGCATTGTCGCGACGATCTCCCGCTGCACCTCGCTCACCCCGCCCCCGAACGTGTTGATCTGCGCCGCCCTGTTCATCCGCTCCAGCTCGCCGTCCCCGAATGCCCCTGGCGAACCGGAGCGGATCAGCGCGTCCACTCCGACGATTTCCTGACACATTCGGTACACCGCGACCGCCGATTCGGTTCCCACGACTTTCACGCCGCTCGCGTCGCCGGGCGCCAGTCGGCCGGCTCCCACGTCCCCCACCAAACGCCAGTTGAGCAGGCGCGTTGCCGCCAGGCGGGCATGCACCTCGGCCAGCCGGGAACGCACCCACGGCTCGTCAACCCGACGCTTCCCCGTCACCGAATCAGGTGTGAGCGCCGCCTCCAGCGCGGCCGTGCAGAAGTCCTCCGCCTGCATGCCGATCGCGGCGAGGGCGACCCGCTCGTGGTTGAGCTGGTTGGTGATGAGCCCCCAGCCACCGTTCTCCTCGCCGACGAGGTTCGCTGCGGGCACGCGGATCCCGTCGTAGTACGTCGCCGTCGTCGTCAGCCCGCCCACGGTCTCGATGGGGGTCCAGGAGAACCCGGGTGTGTCCGTGGGGACGAGGAGGATGGAGATGCCTCGGTGCCTGGGCGCATCGGGGTCGGTCCGGCAGGCGAGCCAGATCCAGTCGGCGTTCTGGGCGCCCGAGGTGAAGATCTTCTGCCCGTCTATCAGCCAGCCCTCGTCGTCCCGGACGGCCCGGGTTCGCAGCGCCGCGAGGTCCGTGCCCGCCGACGGCTCGCTGTACCCGATCGCGAAGACGAGTTCCCCGCTGAGGATGCGGGGCAGGAAGAACGCCCGCTGTTCCTCGCTCCCGTACCTCATGAGAGTGGGCCCGACTGTGTTCAGCGTGACCATGGACACGGGCGCACCCGCACGGTAGGCCTCGTCGAAGAACACGAACTGCTCGTCCGCGCCGCGCCCCTGACCGCCGTACGCCTCGGGCCAGCCGAGCCCCAGCCAGCCGTCGGCGCCGATACGGCGCAGGAGGGCACGCTGCCCCCGCTGATCGTCCTGGCTCGGCGGGCCCTGCGGCATCAGGTCCCGGAAGTACGTACGGAGTTCGGCGCGCAGCCGGCGCTGGCGCTCGGTGGGAGCGAGGTGCACGGCTCGGAACCCTCCAGGACCTCGAACGAGCAAGAGTTTCTGACTGTCCGTCAGATACGAGAGGCTGTCAAGGCCGTCGGGCACGCGCGCGTAGGCCGTCGCCAGGCACGCGCGCGTAGACCGTCGTCGAGGCACGCGCGCGTGGGCCACGGAAAACGACTGCGCGGGAAAACGGCTGCGCGGCGGTACCGAAGTACCGCCGCGCAGACACGCAGTCACCCCACGAAGCACACCCCAGACGGGACTTTCAGGGCCGATGGGAGAGCATCGACCCCCCGGCTCACCACAGGGGGGTGAAGTTGACGGCGACGTTCTCGTTCGACTGGTCGATGGCCGTGAACGCGGAGCCGTTGACCTGAGCCGTGTTGCTCTGGTTCGAGGCACCGGAGCCGACCGCCTGCTGCTGCGTGGTGGACGAGTTGCCGTAGTTGTCGCGTCCCACCCCGCTGTTGGCAGACGCCGCGGCCGCGTTCGATCCGAGATCCGCCAAGGCGCCGTTGTCTGCCGCCGCCACGCCCGAGAAGAGGGCGGCCGCGAGGGGCAGGGCCGCGACGGCGGCGAGGACGCGTGCGGTACGGATGCTTGCCATGTGTTTCCTCCAGAACCGGGTACGCGCCGGCTCCACTGCCGGACGTACGTGAAGTGCGGCTGATTCCAAGGCGGTTGGCCGACCGCCCCGGCGCTGTGCTCGACGTCGCGAATCCAGAGTTGCCCACCGAATCCCTGGCGAACCACCCCGGAAGCCCTGATTCGCACGTAAGCGTGATGACATGTCGATAAACCCCTTGAGGCCTCATAATCACCAGCTCAAGGCGATGGCCGGGCACTGGTCGGCTCAGGTCGCGACAAACCCAGTGATCGCAAGGAACGAAACGTTCCGGCACACATCCGGCCACTCCACTTCGCTTCACTCGGACGGCCCACGCCCCCGCCCACCCCCTCTTCCCTTTTTCGAACATGAGTACGAACATGGAGGTATGGCCACCTCAGACCGGCAGGCCACCACCCTGGCCCTGGCGCACGCCCTGTCCGCCGCCGAACGCGGACTGGCGGTGATCCCTCTGTCCCGGACGAAGCTCCCGGCCCTCCGTTCCCCCCATCGCGACGACCCGGCGCCGGCCCTCTGCCGCGGTGAGTGCGGCCGCTTCGGGCACGGCGTGTACGACGCCTCGACCGACCCGCACCGCATCCGTGAACTCTTCGCCGCGGCCCCCTGGGCGACCGGCTACGGCATCGCCTGCGGACTGCACCCGCACCATCTGATCGGCGTGGACCTCGACACGAAATCCGGCACGGACTCGTCCGCGGCCCTGCGCGAACTGGCCCTCCGGCACCTCTTCACGATCCCCGAGACGGTCGTCGTCCTGACCCCCGGCGGCGGCCGCCACCTGTGGCTGACCGGGCCACCGGACGTGGTCGTCCCCAACTCCGCGAGCCGTCTGGCCCCCGGCATCGACATCAGGGGCGCCGGCGGCTACCTGGTCGGCCCCGGCTCACGCACCGACCACGGCGTCTACGGCACGGCCCCGGGAACCGCCCACCTGACC
>NZ_VMNX01000462.1 GCF_009377235.1 Streptomyces acidicola | reverse complement strand
GTTTCGGTGGTCATAGCGTGAGGGAAACGCCCGGTTACATTCCGAACCCGGAAGCTAAGCCTTACAGCGCCGATGGTACTGCAGGGGGGACCCTGTGGGAGAGTAGGACACCGCCGAACAAATATTGAGAAATCCCCCGTGCCATTCGGCACGGGGGATTTCTGCGTTTAGGGTCGAGCCATGCGCTATGACCTCGTGATCTTCGACAACGACGGTGTTCTCGTCGACAGTGAGCCGATTTCCAACCGGCTCCTGGCCGCGTACCTCACCGAGTTGGGGCACCCCACCTCGTACGAGGAGTCCATACGGGACTACATGGGGTCGGCCATGCACAGGGTGCACGAACTCGTCCTGGAGCGGACGGGAGAGCCGCTGCCCGGGGATTTCGACGATGTCTTTCACCGGCGGGTATTCGCCGCGTTCGAGCGGGAGTTGGAGCCCGTGGACGGTGTGGTCGCTGTGCTGGAGAAACTCGTCGCGGACAGGGTGCCGTACTGCGTGGCGTCGTCCGGGAGTCATGAACGGATTCGGGTGGGGCATCGGAAGACCGGGCTCGACCGGTGGTTCGGCGACGGACTCGTCTTCAGCGCGCAGGACGTGGGGCGGGGGAAGCCGGCGCCGGATCTCTTCCTGTACGCGGCCGAGCGGATGGGGGCTGCCCCGGACCGGTGCGCGGTTGTCGAGGACAGTCCTCTCGGGGTGCTGGCGGCCCAGGCGGCCGGGATGGACGTGTACGGGTTCACGGGGATGACGCCCGCGGAGAGGCTGCCTGGGGCCAGGGGGTACTTCTCGGACATGGGGGAGCTGGTCGGACTGCTTAGTTGAGCAGTATTCAACTTCCTCTACCCATGGGTAGCTCAGGGCCCTACGCTGTGCCGCCATGACAGATGTGCTGCGGCGTGGCCGGGCCTCGTTGGCGTTCAGCTTCTTCGCCCAGGGTGTCGCCTTCGCACTGCTGGTGACGCGGATTCCGGCCATTCAGGATCGGTACGACGTTTCCGACGCGTTGTTGCCGGCCTTCCTTGCCGCCGTGCCGGTTCTGGCCGGTGTGGGGAGCGTGTGCACCGAGCAACTCGTGAAGCGGGTGCCGCCCAGCCGGGTGCTGCGGTGGTCGCAGCCCGTCGTGCTGCTCGCCCTTCTCGGCGTGGGAGCCGGGGAGCACATGGCCGAGCTTGCTGTCGCGCTGGCCGCGTTCGGGCTCGCTGTGGGGGCGCTGGACGCGTCCATGAACATGCTCGGGGTGAGCCTCCAGCGGTCGTACGGGCAGAGCATCATGCTCGGTTTCCATGCCTCGTACAGCCTGGGCGGGATCCTGGGGGCCTCGCTCGCGTGGGTGGGGGCGCACTGGGAGCTCGCGCTGGTCGTGTCGTATCTGCCGGTCGTGGTGGTGCTGCTGCCGGCCGCGTTCGTGGGGAGCCGGTGGTACGTCGACGCGGGGGCCCAGAAGCAGGAGCAGGTGGAGGGCGAAGCTGCGGGGGAGAGCGGGGGCGTCGTCTTCAAGGTGCTGCTGCCGCTCTGTCTCGTGATGGCGTTCGCTTATATCGGGGACTCGACCGTTTCCAACTGGAGCGCGAAGTACCTGCAGGACGTGCTGGGGAGCTCGGAGCAGCTCGCGACCCTTCCGTACAACGTCTATATGGTCACCACTCTGCTGGGGCGGGCCATCGGGGACTTCGGGGTGCGGCGGTTCGGGGCGGTGGTCGTGGTGCGGATGGGCTCGCTGGTGGCGGGGCTCGGATTCGCGGTGGTGGCCGGGGCGCCGGGGGCGTGGGTCGGGATGCTCGGGTTCACCCTGTTGGGGCTCGGGCTGTGTGTGATCGTGCCGCAGACGTTCGCGGCGGCGGGGAGGCTGTTTCCGGGGGCTTCGGATGCGGCCGTCGCGCGGCTGAACATCTTCAACTATGTGGGGTTCCTGGTCGGTTCGCCGTTGGTGGGGGTGCTGGGGGACGCCTGGAGCTATCGCGGGGCGATGCTCGTGCCGATGGTGTTGGTGCTGGTGACCCTCGTGTACGCCCGGTCGTTCGATCCTCAACCGGCCCGATACGGTGGCGGGCATGAGCGGTCGCGCACAGCTGATGTGGGACGAGGCAGTAACGGGCTATGACTTCGGTCCGGACCATCCGATGGATCCGGTCCGGCTGGCGCTGACCAGGGACTTGGTGAGTGCCTTCGGGCTCGACAACGGGCCTGGGAGCGGTGCCGAAGGGCTTGAGGTCGTTTCCGCCAAGCCTGCCGGGGAGTCGACGTTGCGGCTCGTGCACCGTGAGGACTACGTGGAGGCGGTCAAGGCCGCGTCCGGGGATCCGGGGGCGGCCGACGGGTCGTACGGGCTGGGGACCATGGACGATCCCGCGTTCGCCGGTATGCACGAGGTGTCCGCGCTGATCGCAGGGCAGTCAGTGGGGGCGGCGGAGGCCGTGTGGCGGGGGGACGCGTTGCACGCGGTGAACTTCGCGGGTGGGCTGCACCACGCGATGCCGGGTGGGGCGTCCGGGTTCTGCATCTACAACGACGCCTCGCTGGCGATCGCGCGATTGCTGGAGCTGGGCGCCGAGCGGGTCGCGTACATCGATGTGGACGTACATCACGGCGACGGGGTGCAGGCCGCGTTCTGGGAGGATCCGCGGGTGCTGACGATCTCGTTGCACGAGCATCCTCGGACGTTGTTCCCGCAGACGGGGTGGCCGGAGGAGACCGGGGCGGAGAGTGCCCAGGGGTCGGCCGTGAACGTGGCCCTGTCTCTTATACAA
>NZ_VMNX01000461.1 GCF_009377235.1 Streptomyces acidicola | reverse complement strand
GGGCTGGGGGAGGGCGAGGAGTGCCCTGCCGGCCTCCACGGCCCCGCCGGGGGCCGTGGAGGGGCGGCCCCGGCCCGGAGTCGTGCGCGTGGGCGTGCCGCCGGGGCGGCGGGTGTCGTGTCGGACCGGCGGGCGGGTGCCGGGGTGGCGCCGAGTCCTGGTCATGACCTTGTTCATGGGAGGTCCCCGTTCCGTGAACCGACCGCCCAGGGGATACCGGTCGGTAACTTCGTGGTTGGGGATCTTGTACGGGGCCGGGAGCGGGTGCCGCAACGAAGGCGGGCCCGCCTCCGAGCGCCTGGAATCTTCACCTATCAGAGTGATCCCGAGGGGCGGAACTCTTGGGGACACGGGGGTGTACCGGGTGATTCGGGAGCGGCGGGTGGACGCCGCGCACGGCGCGGGTGGGGACCCGATGGGGGACACCCGCACGTATCCTTGGGTGACTCACCGGAGATGCGGGACCACGGACCGGGCGGGACCGGTCCTGCGGAAACCCCCGTGTCCTTCCGGTGGCCCTTCCCGACTACGAAAGCGGCTCGTCATGCGCGTCTACGTCCCCCTGACCCTTCCCGGTCTCGCCGCGGCGTACAAGACGGGTGAGCTGGGAGAGGGAGCGTTCGTCGCGTACGCCGTCACGCCCCCGCTGCGCGAGTGGTACCTCTCCGACGACATCGAGGAGCTCGAGTACGCGGCCCTCAACCGCGCCGCCCTCGCCTCGCTGCGGCTCCTCGCCGTGGAGCCCGGGGTGGCCCGGCGGCGGGTCGTCGTCGCCGTCGATGTCGCCGACGGTGCCGCCGTGGCCGACCCCGACCGCGGGCTCGACCCCGCGGCGCTCGGGGAGGTACGGGTCGCCGGTCCGGTCCCGCTTTCCAAGGCGGCGGCCGTCCACGTCGACTCCGACGACGCCGAGAACGACGTGGCCGCCGCCGCGGACGCGCTGGGCGCGGCCGACCAGGGGGACGACGACGCCCAGTTCACCGTGGACGGTGCCGAGGACCACGAGTTGCTGTGGTACGCGACGCAGGAGATTCCCAACCTGGTGGGGCTGGGGGACTGACCCCGGGTGCCGTAGGTTTCCGCGACATCCCCTTCCCCGCCACCGGTGTGCGGGAGCCCGTCACCGGCGTGCGGTGGGCGGTCACGGTGCGTTGTCAGTGGTGCCGGGTACGTTCTTGGTATGGGGAAGAACGGAGCAGCGCACATCGTCTGGGACTGGAACGGGACCCTGTTCCACGACAATGAAGCGATCATCGGGGCGACGAACGCGGCATTCGCCGAGCTGGGTATCGAGCCGCTCACACTGGAGCAGTACCGGGCGTTGTACTGCGTGCCGGTGCCGAAGTTCTACGAGCGGCTGATAGGGCGGCTGCCGACGGACGAGGAGTGGGAGATCATGGACGGGATCTTCCACCGTTACTACCTGGAGCACCGCACGGACTGCGAGCTCACCGAGGGCGTGCCGACACTGCTCGCGGACTGGCGGTCGGCGGGGCACAGCCAGTCGATCCTCAGCATGTACGGGCATGAGGACCTGGTCCCCCTGGTGAAGGGGTTCGGGATCGAGCCGCACTTCATACGGGTCGACGGGCGGACCGGGCCGTCCGGAGGCAGCAAGGCCGAGCACATGGTGCGGCACGTGGGCAGGCTCACCGGTGTTGAGCCCTCCCGGGTGGTGGTGATCGGGGACGCTGCCGACGACGCGGTCTCCGCGCGGCACGTGGGCGCCCAGGCCGTGCTGTACACCGGGGGCTCCCACAGCCGCGCCAGCCTTGAGGAGGTGGGCGTGCCCGTGGTGGACACCTTGGCGGAGGCGGTCGCGGAGGCGGAGCGGTTGGCGGCCTGACGGCTGCCGACGGCTGAGCGGTGAGGCGGCTGACGGCAGCGGCCGCTGCGGAAGATCCGCAAAAGCTCAGGCAGGCCACTGCGGCCGACGACGGCTGAGCGGCGGGCCCAGCGTTCCGCTCGCCGCCGCCCCGGGAGTCCGGTCAGGTCCGGTCAGGTGTGGTCACGTCACCTCAGTTCAGGTCACGGGCGCCTTGGCCCGTAGGACCGTGAGGAACTCTCGCATCCAGCGGGAGTGGTCCGGCCAGGCGCGGGACGAGACGAGGGTGCCGTCGACCACGGCCTCCGCGTCCTGGAACGTGGCGCCGGCGGCCTGCATGTCCAGTTCCAGCGCCGGGTACGCCGTGACGCGGCGGCCGCGCAGGCCGTCCACGGCGGCGGTCAGCAGAGGGCCGTGGCAGATCTGGGCGACGGGTTTGTCCGTGTCGAAGAAGGACTTGAGGATCTTGCGGAGTTCGGGGTCGTTGCGGAGGTACTCGGGGGCGCGGCCTCCTGGGATGACGAGGGCGACGTACTGGCCGGGGTCGACCTCGGAGAAGGCGAGGTCGGCGGGCCAGGTGTAGCCGGGCTTCTCGGTGTACGTGTCGAAGCCGGGTTCGAAGTCGTGGACGACGAACTGGAGCTTCTTGCGGGCGGGGGCCGCGATGTGGACGTCGTAGCCCTCCTCGCGGAGGCGTTGGTACGGGTACAGGACCTCCAGTGACTCCGCCGCGTCGCCGGTGACGATCAGGATCTTGGCCGACATGTCGCTGCGCTCCCCTCAGCCGTGGTGGGCGCCCTCTGCCGGGCGTCATGGGCAACGTGCCTCGGGAGAGAGGCCTTGCCAAGGGTGCGCGCGAGCCACAGGGACCCAGAGCGTGGGTGACTGCTCCGAGGCTGCGACCCCAGACCCCAACCCCACTATCGGCCCGAACGGGTTCGTCCTCAAA
>NZ_VMNX01000460.1 GCF_009377235.1 Streptomyces acidicola | reverse complement strand
GAACGAGGGGAAGCGGCGCGAGGGGGAGGTGCGGCGGGGTTCGGGGACGTGGATGTGCTGCGGGACGGGAAACCGGTGTACCGGCTGGAGGCACGGCCACGGGTGTTCGGGGACTTCGTGGCCGGAGCCTGGTGGCACAGCACGTCGCCGGCGTCGCACTTCACACAGTCCCTCGTCTGCTCGCGGGTGACGGAGGACGACGGCCGGGTCACCCTCAGCGGACGGAGGCTCACGGTCACGTCCCCGGACGGCGGGCGGAGCGTGACGGAGTTGGAGACGGACGAGGAGGTGCTGGGGACGTACCGGGCGCGCTTCGGGATCGAGTTGGAGCGAGTACCGGAGGTGAGAAAGGCGGATAAGGAGGCTTAATTGGCGTTACTCGTGCGTAGTACCGTCACAAGTGCTGGATTTCCGCGATGTGGTCACCAGTTGCCTCGAAAGTCACATCAGTGGTCGAATGCATCTTCGGCAACAGGTGGTGTCGAATCACGCAGGGATGTGTCGCAGATGCTGGGGCGCTGGCGGGAGAACCGAGCGAAGCAGGGGCAACGAGGCGGCCCCATGAGTGCGGTACGGGTTCCGCCCGGTGCCGGGGTGCTCAGTTGCCGGGTGCTCGATCCGGTGAACGAGCCCGTGCAGCAGGCGGAGTTCGTGGTCAGTGACGCGATGGGCCGCAGGGTCGTCGGCGGGGGTACGGACCCGTACGGGTCGTTCATCGCGGCGGTGCCGGCGGGGGAGTACCGGCTCGCGGTGTCGGCCGAGGGGTACACGCCGTACCGGGCGAACGCTGTCGTCGGCGAGAGCGCGCTGGCCTCGCTCGGTGATGTGACCCTGCAGATCGCCCAGCCCTACGAGCTGCCCCGGGCGGGCGACTGGGAGATCGAGCCGACGCATTCCTCGATCGGGTTCACCGCGCGCCACATCGGACTGGCGCATGTGCACGGGCGGTTCAACAGGTTCGCGGGCGCGATCCGGATCGGGGACTCCCCGGAGCGGTCGGCGATGCACGTGGTGATCGACGCGGCGTCCATCGACACGAACGTCAGGATGCGGGACAACCATCTGCGGTCGGCGGACTTCCTGGACGTGGAGCGGTTTCCGACGCTGGAGTTCTACAGCGAACGGTTCGTGCACAGGGGCGGGAACCGTTGGGCTGTCACCGGGGCGCTGTCGCTGCACGGGGTGACGCGGACGGTCACGCTCGACACCGAGTACCTCGGGCTGGGCAACGGCATGGAGGGCGAGGAGCGGGCGGCCTGCAAGGCCACGACCGAGCTGCGGCGCGACGACTTCACGGTGAGCTGGCAGACGATGCTCGCGCGGGGCATCGCGGTCGTGGGGCCCAGCATTCGGGTCGACCTCGATGTGCAGATCGTGCCCAAGGGCTGAACCGGGGTTCGGTTGTGCTCGGTGGAGGTGAGTGCGGGCCCGGCGTGGGGCGTGGCCGGGCCGGCGGAAAATGTCTCCGTGAGTGATGTGAGACATGTGCTGGTGCTGCCCGACCGCGAGGCCGCGGAGGAGGTGGCGGAGGCGCTGGCCGACCGTTTCGGGCTGAATGAGGAGCCCCAGCTCGTCCGGGACGCGCTGGCCGGGGAGGACGACGCCGAGGACGCACAGTGGCTGGTCGTCCTGCGGGACGAGGCGGAGCGGCTCGATCCCGCCGAGTTGGAGGAGTTCGTGGGGGAGTGGGACGGCTGGCGGGAGGAACCGTAGGTCCGCGCTGTCAGTGGTGCGTGGGATGCTGTGAGAGATGGCCAGGAAGACTGCGAATGACGACCCTCTCGCCCCGGTCACGGTTGCCGTGGGCCAGGAGGACCTCCTGCTCGACCGTGCCGTGCAGGAGGTGGTGGCCGCCGCGAAGGCCGCCGACGCCGACACCGACGTACGTGACCTGACCCCGGACCAGTTGCAGCCGGGGACGCTCGCCGAGTTGACGAGTCCGTCGCTCTTCGCGGAGCGGAAGGTCGTGGTCGTACGCAACGCGCAGGATCTCTCGGCCGACACGGTCAAGGACGTGAAGGCGTATCTCGGGGCACCAGCCGAGGAGATCACCCTCGTGCTGCTGCACGCGGGCGGTGCCAAGGGCAAGGGGCTGCTGGACGCGGCGCGCAAGGCCGGGGCGCGGGAGGTGGCGTGCCCGAAGATGACGAAGCCGGCGGAGCGGCTGAGCTTCGTGCGGGGGGAGTTCCGCACCCTGGGGCGGTCCGCCACGCCCGAGGCGTGCCAGGCGCTCGTAGACGCGATCGGGAGTGACCTGCGGGAGCTGGCGTCCGCGGCGTCGCAGTTGGTCGCGGACGTCGAGGGGACGATCGACGAGGCCGTGGTCGGGCGGTACTACACCGGGCGGGCCGAGGCATCGAGTTTCGAGGTGGCGGACCGGGCGGTGGAGGGGCGGGCCGCGGAGGCGTTGGAGGCGCTGCGGTGGTCTCTGTCGACGGGGGTCGCACCCGTGCTGATCACCAGTGCGCTGGCTCAGGGGGTGCGGGCCATCGGGAAGCTGTCCTCGGCGAGGGGCGGCCGGCCGGCCGATCTCGCGCGGGAGTTGGGGATGCCGCCGTGGAAGATCGATCGGGTGCGGCAGCAGATGCGGGGGTGGACGCCGGATGGAGTGGCCGTTGCCCTGCGAGCTGTTGCCGAGGCCGATGCGGGGGTCAAGGGCGGGGGCGACGATCCTGAGTACGCGTTGGAGAAGGCGGTTGTGACGATCGCCCGGGCTGCGCGCTCTCGGCGGGGCTGAGCGGGACCGGCCCGGGGGCTTCTCCTCGGGCATCGGACGGCCTGGGGTTGCTGGGTGGGGCTGGCAT
>NZ_VMNX01000045.1 GCF_009377235.1 Streptomyces acidicola | reverse complement strand
CGCCACCCCTCCGCGTCACGAAGGAGTGTCACCCGTGCCCGCATCCCCCTGCGTGAGACCGAGAGCCCTCTTACTGGCGCCTCTCGTCGTCCTCGCCCTGCTGCTGTCGGCCCTCGTCGCCCTCCCCGGCACGGCGTACGCGGCCGGCGACCCCGTCACCGACCCCATACCCGAGCGGCCCGCCGTCTCCGGGATCGGGCTGACCGTCGAGGAGTACGCCGCCTTCCCGAAGACCGAGCCGTCACCCGGCCCGGTCACCGATCCACGGCTCGTACGGCAGGCCCGCATCAACTACCTGAGCGAACTCCCCGACCGGTCGGGCCGGATGGCCGTCCCCGACCTCAACGGCAAGCTGTACCTGGTCGAGGACGGCACGCCGCGTGTCTACCTCGACGTCGCCGCCGCCTTCGCCCCGCGGTTCTTCGCCAGCCAGGGCATGGGCCAGGGCTTCGGGTTCGTCACCTTCGACCCCGGCTTCCGGCGCAACGGCCGCTTCTACACCGTCCACACCGAACTGGCCTCCGCCACCACCGCGGTACCCGATTTCCGGCAGACCGCCACGACGAAGTACCACGGCGTCATCACCGAGTGGACCGCCGACGACCCTGCGGCCGACAGCTTCCGGGGCACCCGTCGCGAGGTCCTGCGCATCGGCTTCGCGGGCACGATCCACGGCATCCAGCAGATCGACTTCAACCCCACGGCCCGGCCCGACAGCCCCGACCGAGGCCTGCTCTACGTCGCCGTCGGCGACGGCGGCGAGGGCGTGCGGAACACGGAGCCCCAGGACCTCGCCCTGCCGCACGGCAAGATCCTGCGCATCGACCCACGGGGCACCGACAGCGCCAACGGCAAGTACGGCATCCCGGCCGGGAACCCGTTCACCTCCACTCCCGGCGCGTTGGGCGAGATCTACGCGTACGGCATGCGCGACCCGCACCGCTTCAGCTGGGACCCGAGCGGCAGCCACCGCATGTACCTCGGTCACATCGGCGAGCACGCCGTGGAGTCCGTCTACGAGGTACGCGCGGGCGACAACCTCGGCTGGAGCGAACGCGAAGGAGCCTTCGTCTTCGACAGGACACCCGCCAACCCCTGCGAGCGGCTCCTCACGCTCCCCGAGGACGACGAGCGGTACGGCTACACGTATCCCGTCGCCGCCTACGACCACGATCCGCCCGCTGACTGGAACTGCCGCTCCGATGTCGGCCGGGCCATCGTCGGCGGCTTCGTCTACCGCGGCCGTGACCTGCCCGAGCTGCGCGGCACGTACATCTTCGGAGACCTCGTCGACGGACGTCTGCTGTTCGCGGACACCAAGGACATGCGGCGCGGCAGCAAGGATCTCGCCCAGCTGTACGAGCTCATGCTGTACGACGAGAGCGGCAAGCGCGTCACGATGCGGGATCTGGCCGGGGACAGCCGGGTGGACCTGCGCTTCGGGCGGGACGCCGACGGCGAGCTGTATCTGCTGTCCAAGGCCAACGGGAAGATCTGGAAGGTCACCGGCACCCGCACGTTCGCCTCCTGCGACACCGACGGCTCCCGGCTCACCCATGTCATGGACGGTGCGAACTGGGCGCCGGTCACCCCGGCCAAGTGGCGGTTCCCGGGCCGCGAGGCCGTACTCGCCGAGGCAGGAGTCCAACGCCCGGGGCCGCGCCGCCCGTTCGAGTACGCCGTGCTGACGGCGGGCCGGGAGTACGGCGACGTACGGATCGACGCGGAGGTTCGGATCGACACCCCCGTCGAGATCACCAATCGGGACGTGATCATCGTCTTCGACTACCAGTCGGACACAAGGTTCTCGTACGTCCATCTGTCCTCGGACAACACCATCTACCCGCACAACGGCGTGTTCGTCGTCAACGATGCCGACCGGGTGCGGATCGAGGACCAGTGGAACGGCAGGACGGGCGCACCACCCGCCATCGACGACACCGACTGGCACAGGGTGCGGGTGGTGCGCTGTGCGAGCAGCGGCGAGATCGCGGTCTACGTCGACGGCTCGAAGCGTCCGCTGATGACCGCTGTCGACACCACCCTCGCCTCCGGCAGGGTGGGCTTCGGATCATTCGACAACACAGGAAGGCTGCGGAGCCTGAAGGTCTCGTCTCCCGAAAGACCGCGTGAGTGATGATTAATCACCCGTCGATGTAGTCGATGTATTCGTGGTGCACCCGCCAAAGATGGTTCGTCAGATGCCTGGTTCGATCAGATCGCCATCGATGATGCGCTGGAGCAGGACGAACTTCTGGGTCTTGCCCATGGCGTTGACGGGGATGTCATCGGCCACGTACCAGTGGCGTGGTGTCTTGTGGGGAGCCAGGGCGGTGCGCATGTGGTCGTGGAGTTCGGCGGCGGTGGGTGGGCGGCCGGGATCGGCGGGACGGACCACGGCGGCGATCTGTTCGCCCCACTCCGGGTCGGGGATGCCGAGCACGACGGCCTGCCGGACGAGCGGATGGGCGGCGAGCGCGGTCTCGATCTCCGCGGGGTAGATGTTCTCGCCCCCGCGGATGATCAGGTCCTTGAGACGGCCGGTGATGGTCACGAAGCCGCGTTCGTCCATGCTGCCCAGGTCGCCGGTGTGCAACCAGCCGTCCGGGTCGACGGTCCGGGCGGTGGCGACGGGGAGGTCGTGATAGCCGAGCATGACCTGGTATCCGCGGGCGCAGATCTCCCCCGGTTCACCCGGTGGCACGATGTCCGTGCCGCCGGGCGCGACGACCTTGACCTCGACCTGCCACAGCGGCCGGCCGGTCGTGTACCGCTTGTCGTGCGCACTGTCATCGGGGCTGGTCTGGGCGATGACGGGGCTGAGTTCCGTCTGCCCGTAGACGGTGGAGAACCGGGCTCCGAACCTGCGCTCGGCCTCCTCGATGAGCGCCGGGGGGACCACGTCGCCACCGGACACCAGGACCTCGCAGGCCTGGAGGTCGTAGGAGCCGAAGCCGGGGTGGGCGAGGAGGGCGGCGTGCATCACCGGCACGCCGGCGAACAGGGTGGCCCGCCACTTCTGTAAGGCGTCCAGGGCGAGTTGGGGGTCGAAGAGCTGCTGCAGCACCAGGGTGCCCCTGTTCAGGGCGGTGCCCAGCACGGTCAGCCCGCAGCCGGCGGTGTGGAACAGCGGCAGCGCGCTCGCCCATACGCCGCCCTCGGGGAACCGGGCGCGGGCCGCGACGAAGGCGGCGTTGGTCACGAGCCCACGATGGTGCAGCAACGCTCCCTTGGGCACTCCGGTGGTGCCGGAGGTGTACTGGATCTGCGCCGGGGCTCCGGCATCGACCGGCGACAGCGGCCCCGGTGGGGTGCGGCGGACATCGTCGAGCCATCCGGTGAAGGAGATCTGCTCGCGCAGCACGGGAAGACGCGGTCGCAGGCGGTCCGCCGTCGCGGCCATGTCCGCACCCCGGAAGGAGTCGGTCAGGAGCAGCCCGGAGGCCCGCGACTGCGACAGCACGTGCTGCAACTCGGCTTCGCGCAGGGCCGGGTTGACGGTCACCAGGACCAGTCCGGCCAGCGCCGCGCCGTACTGGAGCACGACCCATTCGGGGAGGTTGGGCGCCCATACGGCGATGTGCTCGCCCGGCGCGAAGCGCGCGGCCAGCCAGGACGCGGCTCGTTCGGCGTCGGTGAGCAGCCGCGCATAGGTCCAGGTACGGTCGGTGCGGTCCGCTCCGGACAACGAGGCGCCGGGCGGGGCGACTTCGGCGAGTGCCACACGGTCCGGTACGGCGGCGGCCGCCTGGCGCAGCACATCGCCCGCGGTCAGATCCAGCACCGGGCGGGAGGTGTCGGTGGGCCAATGTGACATTTTCAGCGATGGTGTCACGACGGTCAGCCCTCCACGAGGTTGGCCGGAGTGGGATCGGGCCACCGCTGTCGGGGATCCAGTGGCCCTCCGGCGAGTGCCGGGTGATGCCGTCGAACAGCGTCGCCAGGATCTGCGCGCCGTGCAACCCCATGGTGCCCGTACGCCTGATGGATCATCAGTTTCCGCAGGGCGAGCCGGTTCACGCCCCTGCCGGTCGGCGGCGAGGCCGCGCTGGGTACGGCCGCCGCACTCCGTTGACGACCCGCCTTGGGCCTTGACGTGTAAATGACAAGGTGGCTTGATGGCTCATGGGAGCGCTCCCACCTTACGAGGGAAGGGACCATCATGCGCAGCACCCGCCACTCACCACCACGGAACCCCTCCGTGCGGATCATTCCGGTTCTCGGCCTCCTGGCCGCCCTGCTCCTGGCCATCGGGGGACCGCTCGCGCCCCGCGCCACAGCCGCCGCGGACCCCACGGCGAGGGCCGTACGCATCATGCCGCTGGGCGACTCGATCACCGGCTCGCCGGGCTGCTGGCGGGCGGTGCTGTGGAACCGGCTGCAGAGCTCCGGCTACACGGACATCGACTTCGTCGGCACCCTCGGCCCCCAGGGTTGCGGACAGCCGCACGACGGGGACAACGAGGGCCACGGCGGCGAGTTGGTCACCAACGTGGCGGATCAGAACCTCCTGCCGGGTCGACTGGCCGCCACCCTGCCGGACATCGTTGTCATGCACTTCGGCACGAACGACGTCTGGAGTGCCATCGCACCCGACCGCATTCTCGCCGCCTACTCCAAGCTCGTGGAGCAGATGCGGGCCTCCAACCCGGACATGAAGATCCTCGTCGCGCAGCTCATCCCGATGAACCCCGGCAGTTGCACGGCGTGCGCCCAGCGCGTTGTCGACTTAAACGCCCGGATCCCCGACTGGGCCCGGACGACGAGCACCGACCGCTCCCCCGTGACCGTGGTCGACCAGTGGACGGGCTTCAGCACCGCCACGGACACCTACGACGGCGTACACCCCAACGCCTCCGGCGACGACAAGATCGCCGCCCGCTGGTACCCGGCCCTGACCGCGCTGCTCGACACAGGTACCCCAGGGGACCCCGGTGATCCTGACGACCCGGGCGATCCCGGTGACCCGGGCGGCGGTCAGCCCTCCTGCTCCGCGTCGTTCCGGGCCCCGTCCGTCTGGCAGGGCGGCTACCAGGGTGAGGTGACGGTGACCAACACGTCCACGTCCCCCGTCTCAGGCTGGACCGTGACCGTCGCACCGGCCGACGGCGCCCGCCTCACCCAGATCTGGGGAGGCACCCTCACAACGACGACCGACGGCACGGCCGCCGTCACCAATGAGGCATGGAACGGCACCCTCGCTCCCGGCGCGAGCGCCACCTTCGGCTTCATCGCCAGCGCCCCGGCAACGGCCGGCGCCCCGTCGGCGACTGTGACTTGTACGGCGCACACCGCTTCTTCCTGACGCACCGTCACCCCATCTCACCCTTGGGAGCCGCCATGAGATCCCGCACCCGCACCGCCCCACGAGTGGCCGCCGTCGTGGCCGCCCTCCTGAGCCTGCTCGTCCCCTTGCTCTCCCTCGCCACGCCTGCCCAGGCAGCGGCCACCGGCCTCCACATCAGCAACGGCCGTCTGCTGGAAGGCAACGGCAACGATTTCGTCATGCGGGGCGTCAACCACGCCCACACCTGGTATCCGAACCAGACGCAGTCGCTGGCCGACGTCAAGGCGCTGGGCGCCAACACCGTGCGGGTGGTTCTCGCCGACGGCCATCGCTGGACCGCGAACAGCGCCTCGGACGTGGCGAACGTCATCTCCCAGTGCAAGGCCAACCGGCTCATCTGCGTCCTGGAGGTGCACGACACCACCGGCTACGGCGAGGATGCCGCGGCCGGGACCCTCGACCAGGCGGCCGAGTACTGGATCGGTCTGAAGAGCGTGCTCGCGGGCCAGGAGAACTACGTCGTCATCAACATCGGCAACGAGCCCTGGGGCAACACCAATCCCGAGGGCTGGACCGATCCCACCATCGCCGCGATCAAGAAGCTGCGGAACGCCGGCTTCGAGCACACGATCATGGTGGACGCTCCCAACTGGGGCCAGGACTGGCAGGGCGTCATGCGCGCCAACGCCCAGTCCGTCTATGCCGCCGACACCACCGGCAACCTGATCTTCTCGATCCACATGTACAGCGTCTACGACACCGCGGCGGAGATCACCGACTACCTGAACGCCTTCGTCAACGCGAAACTCCCGATCCTCATCGGTGAGTTCGGCGGCCCGGCCGACCAGTGGGGCGACCCGGACGAGGACACCATGATGGCTGCCGCGCAGCAGTTGAGGCTCGGCTACCTGGCCTGGTCCTGGAGCGGCAACACCGACCCGATCCTCGACCTCGCGGTCAACTTCAATCCCAACCAGCTCAGTTCGTGGGGCCGGCGCGTGTTCAACGGTGCCAACGGCATCGCCGCCACCTCGAAGGAAGCCAGCATCTACGCCTCGGGCGGCGGCGACACCACTCCCCCGACCGCTCCCGGGACACCGACCGCCTCCGCCGTGACCTCCTCGTCCGTCAGGCTGACCTGGGCCGCCGCCACCGACGCGGTCGGCGTCACGGGCTACGACGTGGTCCGCGTCAACGGCGGGAACGAGACCGCGGCCACCAGCACGGCCGCCACCTCCACCACCGTCACCGGCCTCGCCCCGTCCACCTCCTACGCCTTCGCCGTCTACGCCCGCGACGCCGCCGGCAACCGCTCACCACGCTCCGGCACCGTGACGGTCACCACCGCCTCCGGCGGATCCTCGGCGGCCTGCGGCGTCGGCTACCGGGTGACCAACGAGTGGTCCGGCGGATTCCAGGGCGAGATCGTCATCCGCAACGCCGGCAGCACGGCGATCGACGGCTGGACCCTCCGCTGGACCTTCCCCGACAGCCAGCGCATCACCAACCTGTGGGGCGGCACCGCGACGCAGAGCGGCGCCGAGGTCAGCGTCGCCTCCGCCTCGTACACCGCGACGATCCCCGCGGCGGGCTCGGTCACCGTCGGCTTCACGGCCACCCGCGCGACCGCCAACCCCAGCCCCGGCGCCTTCACCCTCAACGGCTCCGTCTGCTCACTGACCTGACCCCGGCCACCGCCGCCTGACACCATTGATCACTCGCCTGGGCGGACATAGATTTCCGTGCATGACGAGGATTCGGATCGGTGTGATGTACGACCGTGACTGGGCTCCGGAGGGGTTGCCCGGGTTCGCACGCGAGGTCGAGGCACTCGGAGCGGACGACCTCTGGGTGGTCGAGGACCTCGGGTGGCCCGGAGGGGTGTCAGCCGCGTCCGTCGCGCTCGGAGCGACGGAACGCCTGCGGGTCGGCATCGGGATCATGCCCGCGCCGCTGCGGAGTCCGGCATTGCTGGCGATGGAGGTGGCGACGCTGGCACGGGTGTTCCCGGGTCGGCTCGTGGCCGGGATCGGGCACGGGGTGCAGGAATGGATGGCGTCGGTCGGCGTCGCGGCGCGGTCGCCCCTCGCTCTGCTGGAGGAGACCATCACCTCCGTGCGCGCCTTGCTGCGTGGGGGGCGCGTCGAAATGGACGGGCGGGAAGTACGCCTGGACGGTGTCGAGTTGGTGCATCCGCCCGCGGAGCCGCCGCCGCTGGTCGCGGGTGTCGTGCGGCCCCGCTCGCTGGAGCTGTCCGGGCGGGTCGCCGACGGCACACTGATCGCCGAGGGGCACGGGCCGCGTGACCTGGAGAGCGCTCGGGCACTGATCGACAAGGGCGGAGCCACTGCCGACCACACGCTGACGGTGTTCGCCTTCTGTTGCGTGGGCGACGACGCCGACCAGGTGACGCAGGCGCTACGGCCTCAGGTCGAGGGCCAGAGTGCCTGGCTCGGCCGCCCGGCCGAGCAGGTGTTCACCGTGTCCGGCACAGCCGTGGAGGCTGCCGGACAGGTCCGCGAACTGGCGGAGGCCGGTGCGGACACGGTCGTGTTGCGGATGGCCGGACCCGAGCCGGTCCGGCAACTGGGAACGATCCTGAAGGCTCTGGGACGCTAGGGCTGCAGTTGCGGTGTGCGCTCCGCATGAGCGGTGCGCTCACCGCCTCCGCGTCGCAGCCGTGCCTCCGCAGCCGTCCATCCGCAGCCGTCCATCCGCAGCCGTCCGTCCGATGCCGGGCACACGGCCCCGCCGGCCGGTGTCCCCTCGCCTACGATGTACCGCCGCAACACAGCACCTGGAGACACCGGCATGGCCGACAACGATGCCCGCGCTTCTCGCGCCGGGGAGGATTCTCCGGAGTCCCCGAAGTTCCTGGAACTCGTCACCGATGAGTGTGAGCCCGGCCGGGTACTGATCGGCGTCCGGGACTTCGACTCCGCCTTCCTGCTCATGGTCTCCCTGGCCCAGGGCCTCGGCTCCAGTGAGTTGCGGCTGGACCGGGGACGGGCGGGGAAGGTCCGGCTCGCGGAGTTCCGGCGCGTCGGAAACCGGGTGCTGTTCCTCGTACGGAACAAGCACGTCCGGACCAGCGGCGATCCGGCCGCCGTACGGGCCGGTGCGGAATCCTTCGCGCCCTCCGTCGTGTGGAGCGGACCGGTGCTCCGGGAGCACGACGGTGTCGTGGTCGTCGATGTCACCGGTCTCGTCGTCACCGACCACGACCGGATCGCGGAGCAGTTGCGCGAGCACGGGCAGGGTGACTACGTCCTCGACTCCTCGACCAGCCTTCCCCTGACGGCCGGCAGCCGCACCGGTCCCTGTGGCGTCCGGCTGCCGGCCCTGCTCACCTTCCGGGGGCCCGGACAGGGTGCGGCGGTGCGGGAGGCCGCCGCCGATCCGGCCGTCCTCACCTTCGTCCAGCAGCTCCAGCTGATGCGGCTGCCCGATCCGCCACTGCCGCCCCGGCGTTACCACCCCGCCTCGGGCGGCTACGGCATCGGCTACACCGACCACCGGCTGGCCGGGACGGCGGACACCCAGGTCAAGGTGCAGCCCAGGTTCCGGCTGGAGCGGACGGGGGCGGACCCGGCGCGGGTCCGGCGGCCGATCGTCTTCCAGGTGGATCCGGCGGTCCCGGAGCCGTTTCGCTCGGCGGTGGTCGAGGGCGGCAACTGGTGGCAGGACGCCTTCGCCCGGATCGGGCAGGCGGACGCCTACCGGGTGGAAGTGGGCGGCGCGGACTTCGACCCGTACGACCCCGATGTCAACGCGGTGGTCTGGGTGCATCGCGCCGGGCGCGGCTGGTCGCACGGTCAGGCGCTCACCGACCCCCGGACCGGCGAGATCCTGACCGCGCGGGTACGGCTCGGCTCGCAGCGCCTCGACCAGGTGCGGGCGCTGGGCGAGGCCCTGCTGGCGCCCTACGGTCATCCCGAGGAAGCGGAACGTGTCGCCGCCGTGGAGGAGTTGGTCCTGGCCCGGGTCCGCCAGCTCGCGGCCCACGAGATCGGACACGCCCTCGGCTTCATGCACAACTTCGCCAGTACCCGGCACCCCCGGCCCTCGGTGATGGACTACCCGCACCCGCACATCGGGGTGACCGCTGAGGGGCGGCTCGATCTGTCCGCCGCCTTCGGCACCGGCCTTGGC
Source organism: Streptomyces acidicola (assembly GCF_009377235.1). Classification (GTDB taxonomy): domain Bacteria; phylum Actinomycetota; class Actinomycetes; order Streptomycetales; family Streptomycetaceae; genus Streptomyces; species Streptomyces acidicola. The sequence goes on along the minus strand of NZ_VMNX01000045.1, from coordinate 38,369 downwards.
CCCTGGGACCACTTCCTGGTCGCCCACGCCTACGGCGAGTTCCCGGGCCGCGACGAGGAGGACGCGCTCGCCGCGCTGCGCGCCGAGGCCGCGGCGGCCGGGCTGGTGTACGTCACCGACGAGGACGGACGCGGGCCGGAGGCCGGACATCCCGACGGGGTGCCCTGGGTGATGCCGGGTGCCGGGGACGCGCTGGACGCGCTCGCCGCGTGTCTGCGGGTGCGCCGTGTCGCGCTGTCGGGTTTCTCCCCCGGCGTGCTGCCGCCCGACCGGCAGACCGGGGAGTTGGAGGAGCGGATCGTGCTCCTGCATCTGCTGCACCGGCACGAGGTGGCGGCCGTGGCCCGCCTGATCGGCGGTGTCCGCTACGCGTACGGGCGGGCCGGGGAGAACGGCGGCGGGACCGTGGCCGTGGACGCCATGCTGCAGCGGCGGGCCGTGAGCGCACTGACGGAGCTGTTGCGCGCCGAGGAACTGGCTCTGCCCGACCGGGCGTTGGCGGTGCTGACTCCCCCGGGCATCCGCTACGGCCGGACCTCGCAGTACTTCGACACCCTGGCGGGACGTGTCTTCGATCCGTTCGCGGCGGCACGGACGGCCGCGGCGATGGTCACCGAACAGCTCCTGGAGCCCGGTCGTCTGAACCGTCTCGCCTGGCAGCATGCCGTCGACCCCGCCGTGCCCGGCGTGACCGAGCTGCTGGACGCGACTCTGGCCGCCACGTGGCGGCGCACCGACCCGGTCCCTTCCAGTGTCACGGCAGGCGCCGCCGTCCAGTACACGGCGGGTTGGCTGCTCCTGCACCATCTGCTGACCGTCCTGGGCGGCACCGGGCTGCACGCGCCGGTCCGGGCCGAGGTCCTTGCCGTGGTGCGCCGGCTCGCCGCCGATCTGCGGCGTCCCGCGGGCCGCGGGCAGGAGGGTGCCCAGGAGTACGAGGCCGCGGAGCTGCTGTCCGCCTATCTGGCGGACCCCGATGCGGTACGGGTCGAACCGCTGCCCCGCATCCCGCCGGGCGCGCCCAACTGACGGGCGCCCCCGCTCAGGCGATGTCCACGCCGTCGGACACCGCGGGTATCTCGTAGGCGAGCCGGAAGCGTTCGCCGGGGACCACCAGGTCGGCGGTCTCCAGGGCGCGGGCGTCGGCGTAGTAGGTGCGCTCGATCGCCGCGACGGGAGCGCCCTGCACCACGTCCAGGGCGTCCGCCTCCTCCCGGGTGGCGGGCCGGGCCGTGACCGTCTCGGTGGAGCGGGTGATGTCCAGCCCGATGGAGGACATACGGGCGATGACGCTGTGGCCCGCCATGGGGCCGGCTCCGGGGAGGGCGACCGGTGTGCCGCCGGTGATGCTGAGCGACTCCCAGCTCACGCAGAACATGGCCGGTCTGCCGTCCCGGGCCAGGAGGTACTCGCTGCGCACCACGAGGTCCGCCGGCGCGATGCCCAGGCGCCGGGCGACGTCGTCCCCGGCCGGTTCGGTCCTGGAGTGCGGGGTGCTGCGCACCGAACGGTCGTCGGAGCTGTCGCGTCCGCCGTCGACCGCCAGTCTTCCCTGGAGCCGTTGGTGCGTCCACGACCTGGCCATGGTCGTCGACGAGGACGGCTCGCGGACGAAGACGCCCACCCCTGCCCGGCCCTTGACGAGTCCGTCCGTCTCCAGGGACCGCACCGCGGCGGCGGCGACGTTCGAGCCGACGCCGTACGTACGGGCGATGTCGGCGCGTGAGGGAAGCGGCTCGCCCGGTGCGATCTCACCCTGTTCGATCCGGCGACGCAGATCGGCGGCGACCGCCCGATAGGCAGCGACTTCCATACGTCTCACTTTCTGGACAATGTCTCATCATTCGAGAAGTTTTGTTAAACGTCGAGGCCGCGCCACCGGCGCCGGAGGGGGATCCACCCCCCAGGCCGCCCTCACCTGTTGCAACAGGTGAGGTCACCTGCCCGCCTTCTCGCGAAGTCTGCCACGACCGACCGGAAGCCTGTTGCATCAGGTACCGGGTCACGAGGCTCCACAGCACCCCTCTCCCAGGCCCTGAACAGCTTTGTTACAGGCAGCACAGCCCTTTGCGCGGCGCTCGGAGCCGGGGCTACCTTGCACCTCCGGCCACGACCCGCCACGTCTCACTGAGCGGACGTCTGCATGGACCGGCCCGTCGGTGAGGAGGACAGACATGAGGGACGGCACGCCCTACCGCCCCGGACTCGTCGAGCACATGGACGCCACCCGGCGCGCCCTGCTCGCCCCCGAGTCCTCAGGTGCCCTCACTCCCGGCCTGCGCGCCTGGGCTGCCGCACGGGTCGCCCTGCTCACGGGCCGCCCGGACCTGGCCGCCACCTACTCCGCCGAGGCCGCGGACGGCCCGGCGACCGCCGGAGCCACGAGCACCGAGCCGCCGGCCGGTGATCCCGCCCTCCTCGATGCCGTAAGACGCTTCACCGACGCCGTCACCCGCGCACCCCGCGCCGCAAGCCCCGAGGCCCTGGGCGATCTGACCGCCCAGGGCCTCGGTCCGGCCGAGATCGTCTCGCTCGCCCAGATCTGCGCCTTCGCAGCCTTCGAGGCCCGGGTCGCCGCCGGACTGGCGTTGCTCGACGCACCCCCGGCACCCCCGGCACCCGCGGCCGCCCCCGGCACGGCCGTAGACCCCGCGGACGATCGGCCCACAGGCGAGCAGCCCACGGGCGAGCCGGTCGCCGAGGAGCCGCTCACGGCCCCCGTCTTCACCCTGGCCCAGCTCACCTGGCAGCCGCGCATCCCCGCCGTGGACGCCGGTTCCCTCAGTGCCGTACAGCAGGCGGTGATCGACGCGCACGCCACGCTCTCGGTCGCCTCCCCCTACTACCGGACCCTGCTGCACGACCCCGCGGCCCTCGACCACCGCACGCACGTCTACAACACGGTCATGTACGGCCGCGGCGGCCTGCCCAGGCCCGAGCGGGAGCTTGCGACGCTGCTCGTCTCGCGGATCAACGGCTGCGTGTACTGCGCCTCGGTGCACGGCCGCAAGTACGCCCAGCTCTCCCGTGACGAGGCCGCCGCCGAGAAGGTTTTGCACACGGGCGGCGCCGCGCTGGCCGCCTCGCCCCGTCCGGCGGCCATCGCCCGGTTCGCCGAGCGGCACACGCTCACCCCGCCGCGCACCGATGCCTCAGACGTGGCCGCGCTGCGCGCCGCCGGGCTGACCGAGGTGGAACTGACCGATCTGGTGTACTCCGTCGCGCTGTTCGCCTGGGCGAACCGGCTGATGCTGGTCCTCGGCGACGCCGAGCCGTCACAGCGGCCGGACGGCGACAGCGACGGCCCGGCCGCCCGCGAGTCCTGTAGCAGGACGTCCGGCTGACGCCCACGGCCGTACGTGGTGCCGGGCCGGCCGGACGTCGCCCTCGCCGCTCCCCCGCTGCTCCCCCGACGACTCTCCCCGGAGAACGACATGCCCTCCCTTCGCTCTGTCCTCACCGCGTCCGCGGCACTGACCGCGACCGCCCTCTTCGCCACCGCCTGCTCCTCCAACGCCGCCTCGCCCGCCGGTGGTTCGGGCGACGGAGGGGGCAAGCAGACCATCACGTTCATGGGCTTCTACGGCACCTTCCAGGACGCGTTCACCAAGACGGTGATCGACCCGTTCGAGAAGGCCAACCCGGACATCACCGTCAAGTACGTGCCCATCCAGAACTCCGCCGAGGTGCTGGCGAAGCTGCGCGCGAGCAAGTCACGGCCGGTCGCCGACGTGGCCCTCATCGACCGCTCGGTCGCCCCGACGGCCAACCAGGAGAAGCTGTTCGCCAAGCTCGACACGGCGAAGGTGCCCAACCTGGACCGGCTCGTCGAGTCCGCGCGCAACAAGGACGGCTACGGCCCCGGCTTCAGCATCGACAGCCTGTCGATCCTCTACAACTCCAAGAAGGTCAAGCAGGCCCCCACCAGCTGGAACGACCTGTGGGACCCGGCGTACAAGGGCAAGCTGGCGATGCCCATCGCGGACACCCGGGGCGTCGCCCTGATCATCGCCCTGGAGAAGATCCTCGGTGCCGACTACAAGACGGACATCGATCCGGCGATCAAGAAGCTGAAGAGCCTCTCCGGTGGCGTGGAGACCTGGCAGCCCTCCCCCGACGTGTACACCGCGGTGCAGTCCGGCGAGGCGGACGTCGCCGTCGGCTGGAACGCCCGCGGCCAGTACTACAAGGACTCGTCCGGCGGCGTCGTGCAGCCGGTGCTGCCCAAGGAGGGCACGGTCACCCAGATCAACACGATCAACCTGGTCAACAACTCGGCGCATGCCGCGGCGGCGCAGAAGTTCATCGACTACGCCATCGGCGCCAAGGCCCAGAAGGCGTTCGACGAGGCCGCCTTCTACGCCCCCGTCAACCAGGACGCGTCGCTGTCCGCGGCCGTCAAGGCCCGTACGACCGCGTCCGAGACGCAAGCGAAGAACCAGATCCCGGCCGACTGGGACTGGCTCACCACGCGCTACACCACCTGGGTCGACCGCATCAAGCAGGAGGTCATCGGTGGGTGACACCCCCCATCTGGTCCTGAGCGGGCTGGCCAAGACGTATCCGGGTGCGGACGGCGCCGCCGTGCGCGGGATCGACCTCACGGTGGAGCGTGGCCGGATCCTCGCGGTGCTGGGCCCGTCCGGCTGCGGGAAGTCGACGACGCTGCGGCTGATCGCCGGTCTCGTGGCGCCCACCGCGGGCCGTATCGAGGTCGACGGACGTGACCTGACCGATGTGCCGGTGCACCGCCGTGACATGGGCGTCGTCTTCCAGTCGTACGCGCTCTTCCCCCACCTGGACGTGGCCCGCAACGTCGCCTTCGGCCTGGAGATGCGGGCGGTCGGCAAGGCGGAGGTGAAGCGCCGGGTCGGCGAGGCGCTGGAGCTGGTCCGGCTCGGGCACCTCGCCGGGCGGCGGATCGCGCAGCTGTCCGGCGGGCAGCAGCAGCGGGTCGCGCTGGCCCGTGCGCTGGTCGTCGAGCCGTCGGTGCTGCTGCTGGACGAGCCGCTGTCCAACCTGGACGCGCGGCTGCGCTCGACGATGCAGGACGAGATCGGCCGTATCCAGCGCGAGACCGGCATCACCACCGTGTTCGTCACTCACGACCAGCAGGAAGCCCTGTCGATGGCGGACTCCGTCGCTGTGATGAACGAGGGCCGCATCGAGCAGACGGGCACCCCTCAGGACATCTACGAGCGGCCCGCCCGGCCGTTCGTCGCCCGCTTCGTGGGCCGGGCCAACATGGTCGAGGGCACCTCCCGGGGCCGCGACGGCGAGCGCACCCTGGTGGAGCTGCCGGGCCTCGGCAAGGTGCCGGCCGCCGGTGACCCCGTCGAGACCGGGCGCCCCGCCACCGTCATGCTGCGCCCGCACCGCATCGCCCTGGCGGCTGCGGCACCGGAGAGCGGCGGCGCCCGCGGCACGGTGCTGTCGGCGGCGTACGCGGGCGAGACCGTGGCCTACCGGGTGCGGCTCGGTGACGACGGGCCGGTGCTGGACGTGGAGCGGCCCACCGGCAGCGAGGCGTCCCACGGCCCCGGCGCCGAGGTCGCGCTCTCCTGGGACCCGGAGGCTCCCCGGCTCGTGGCGGACCCGTCATGACCGCCGAGGCGGTGGCCGCGCCGGCGGTGAGACCGGTGCGGCCGCGCGGGCCCGGCCGGCACGCGCTCGCGCTGCTGGCGCCCGGGATCGTCGCGCTGCTGCTCACCTACGCCATGCCGCTGGTGTGGGTGCTGCGGATGTCGCTCAACGAGTCGGGGGAGGGCGGCCTCATCCGGCAGACCGTGTCGTTCGCCACCTTCGCCGAGGTGCTGAGCAGTGCCCACTGGTGGAATGTCATCGGGCAGACCGTGGAACTTGGCGTCCTCGTCACCGTCTGCACGCTCGTCGTCTCCTATCCGCTGGCGCTGTTCCTGGCCCGCACCACCAGCCGCTGGCGCGGCCTGCTGGTCGCGCTGGCCGTGACGCCGCTGCTGATCTCCTCGGTGGCCCGGACCTTCGGCTGGATGGCGATCCTCGGCAACCAGGGGCTCGTCAACAAGACGCTCGGCGAACTGGGGATCATCAGTGAACCCCTGCAACTGGCCAACAACCTCACCGGCGTCGTCATCGCGTCGACGGAGATCTACATGCCGTTCGCGATCCTCGCCATGATCAGCGGCTTCGGCCGGCTCGACCCCGAGCTGGAGCACGCCGCCGCCTCGCTGGGCGCGCCCCGCCGCACCGTCTTCCGCCGGGTCGTGCTGCCGCTGACGCTGCCCGGTGTGCTCACCGCGGCGCTGATGGTCTTCGTGCTCAGCCTCAGCGGCTACGTCACTCCCCGCCTCATCGGCGGCGGCCGGGTGTTCGTGCTCGCCACCGAGATCTACGACCAGGCCACCACCGCCCTGGACTGGCCGGTGGCCGCCGTTCTGTCGGTGCTGCTGCTCGCCCTGTTCGGGGTGGTCATCGCGGTGTACCTGCGCGCCCAGAAGGTGCTCGAAGCCCGCTTCACCGGACCGCAGGGGGCACGCTCATGACCGTACGCCGCACGGGCCGGATGCCGTGGGCCCACCGGCTGGGCCGGGCCGGGTGGGCGGCCGTCCTCGTCGCCCTCTATCTCTTCCTGCTCGCCCCGATCCTCGTGGTGCTGGTGGAGTCGTTCGACGACGCGACCTATCTGCGGTTCCCGCCGCAGGGGTTCACCTTCGACGCCTACGGACAGGTGTTCGCCAACGAGTCGTTCCGCCTGGGTATCCAGGTCAGCGGTGTCACGGCCGCGGTGACCGCGCTGCTCGCCATGATCGCGGGGGTGCCGGCCGCGCTGGCGCTCACCCGGCTGCGGTTCCGGGGCCGGTCCGCGATCGAGGCGGCCTTCCTGTCGCCGCTGCTGGTGCCGCACATCGTGCTCGGCCTCGCGCTGCTGCTGATCCTTGCGCCGATCCCGCTGACCGACACGTACTGGGGGCTGATCCTGGCCCACCTCGGCGTGACGGTGCCCTACGTCGTACGCACCGTGTCGGCGGCCCTGATGTCGGCCGACCCGCGCGCGGAGGAGGCCGCCCGGACCCTCGGGGCGAGCGGCTTCACGGCGTTCCGCCGGATCACGCTCCCCGCCATCCGGTCGGGGCTGCTGTCCGGAGGTGTCATCGCCTTCCTGCTGTCCTTCGACGAGACGGTGATCTCGCTCTTCGTGTCCGGGCAGAACACCGTGCCCCTGCCGGTCGCCGTACTCCAGTACGTCGAGTACCGCAGTGATCCTTCGATCGCCTCGCTGTCGGTGCTGCTCGTCCTGCTGTCCGTCGTCGTGGTCGTGCTCGTCGAGCGCGGCCTCGGCCTGCGCCGTTCGCTGCGCTCCGGCTGACCCTCCCGGAAATCACCCCTGTATCGCCCCTGTACCGCCCAACTACCGCCCATGTACCGCTCGGTAGTACCGCTCTGTGCCAAGGAGTTCCCCCGTGCCCCTCGATCCCGCCACCCTCCACCGCGACAGCGTGGTCTTCAACGCCCTCGACTGCACCCCGCTGGCGTGGGCCGACGAGACCTATCTCGGCAAGCTCGCCGCCTCCGGCGTGACGGCGCTCAACCACGCGGTGTCCATCTCCCAGGACTACGACGCGGCGGCCGCGGCCCTCGTCGGCTGGCAGCGACGGCTGGCCGAGACGGACGGGCGGGTCTTCCAGGCGTTCGGCCTTCAGGACGTGGCCCGCGCCAAGGCCGAGGGCTCCGTCGCCTGGTTCGCCGGGTTCGAGGACAGCAAGCCGGTCGGCGACGACCTGTGGCGGCTGGCGGCCTTCCACCAGATGGGCCTGCGCTTCATGGGGCTCACCTACCAGAACCGGAACTACGCGGGCGACGGCAGCGGTGAGACGGCCAACGGCGGTCTGAGCCGATTCGGCCGCTCCCTGGTCAAGGAGTGCAACGCGCTCGGCGTCGCCCTGGACCTGTCGCACACCGGTGAGCGCTCCACGCTGGAGACCATCGAACTGTCCGACAAGCCGGTCCTGGTCACCCATGCGGGGCTGACCCACTTCGTGGACAGCCCGCGCAACAAGAGCGACGTCGTCGTACGGGAACTGGCCGCGCGCGGTGGGGTCTTCGGGCTCGCCTCCAAGTCCGGGTTCCTGGACAAGGACGGTCTGACCCGCCGGCCGAGCGCGCAGGTGTTCGCCGACAACATCGACTATCTGGTCGAGCTGGTCGGCATCGACCACGTCATCGTCGGCACCGACGTCGGTGACGAGCGCAAGTACTCCCGCGAGGGCATGGCGCGGGTCCGCCGGCTCTACCCCGAGATCCCCATCGTCGGCGAGGACCTCGACCTGGACCGCATCCACCCCGAGGGCATGGGCACCCCCGCCGACCTGCCGGTGATCACCGAGCTGTTGGTGGGCCGCGGCTACAGCGCGGAGGACGTCGTCAAGGTCCTCGGCGGCAACCTCCAGCGTGTCCTGGCCGACATCTGGGACACGGCGGCGTGACCGGGCGTACGGCGCACATCGCGGTCGTCGGGGCCGGGCCGCGCGGCACCGCCGTACTGGAGCGGCTGATCGCGGGCCTCGGCCACCGGGCGGCCCGACTGCATGTCGTCGAGCCCCGGTCGCCCGGCGCCGGCCGTGTGTGGCACCCGGGACAGCCCGAGCACCTGCTGATGAACACCCTCGCCGGGCACGCCACCGCGTTCCCCGACAGCAGCGTACGGATGGCCGGTCCGGCCACCACCGGGCCCGCCTTCCTGGACTGGGCCCGCGACCACGCTCCGGACCTGGCGCCCTGGGACCATCCCGGGCGGGCCGAGATGGGCCGCTATCTGGTGTGGGCGCATGAGCGCATCGTGGCGTTGGCCGCGCCGGGCATCCAGGTCGTCCACCATCCCGCACGGGCCGTCGCGCTCGACGAGGAGAGCGGGGACAGCGGGGGAGGGGCCGGCCGGCTGCGGCTCGGGCTGGACGACGGCAGCGCGCTGGTCGTGGACGCGGTGGTCCTCGCCACCGGCCACACCGACCGGCGTCCTGCCCCGGAGCAGCTGGAACTCGCTGCGGCGGCCCGCGAGTCGGGGCTGGTGTACGTCCCTCCGGGGCAGCCCCACGAGGCACCGCTGGATCTGCTGCCGCCGGGCGAACCGGTGCTCGTACGCGGTCTCGCACTCAACTTCTTCGACCACATGGCGCTGCTCACGCACGGCCGGGGCGGGCGGTTCACGACCGTTGGCGGACGGCTGCGCTACCGGCCGTCCGGGCGCGAACCACGGCTGATCGTCGGCTCGGGCCGGGGCGTGCCCTATCTGGCCCGGGGCCAGGCGCCCGGCCGGATGCCTGAGGGTCACACGTTGCGCCACTTCGACGGCGCGACCGTCGAACGCCTGACCTCGCGGGAGCCCGGCACCGTCGGGTTCATGGCGGAGGTCTGGCCGCTGATCGCCAAGGAAGCGGGGGCGGCCTGGTACCGGGCGCTGCTGGCGGTCCGCCCGGACGCCGTGCGAACGCCCGGCTTCCTGGAGCGGTACGCGGCCGTGGAGCACGGGTCGGAGCAGTGGACGGACCTGCTCGACCGGGAAGTGCCAGACCCGGCGGACCGCTTCGACCTGCTGGCGCTCGACCGGCCGCTGGCCGGGCTGCGGTTCGCCGACCGGACGGCCTTCGGAGGCTGGCTCGCCGAGCGGCTGCGCGAGGACCTGGAAGCGGCCCGGGATCCCGGGCGGAGCCCGCTGAAGGCGGCGGCCGGCGCGGTGGCGGCGGTCAAGGGGCAGGTGCGGCGGATCGTCATCTCCGGTGTGCTGACGGGTCCCTCGCACCGCGAGCTGTCCTGGTTCCGGGCGTTCGGCGCGCATCTGTCGAGCGGGCCTCCGGCGCTGCGGATCGCCGAGCTGATCGCCCTCCACGAGGCGGGGGTCGTGGAGTTCCTGGGCGCCCGGCCGACCGTCACCGTCGACCGGGGGGAGAGCCGATTCCACGCGGTCTCCCCGACCACCGGCGGGCCGGCGGCGACGACCCACGCACTGCTCGACGCCTGGCTGCCGGGCGCGGACCTGGCGAGCACCGCGGACCCCTTGCTGCGTGGCCTGCTCGTCTCGGGCCTGGCCCGCCCGCATGTCGCGGGAGGCGCGGACGCGCCGGAGGCGACCGGAGCGGTGGACGTGGAACTGCCCGAGTTGCGGGTGCGCCGCACGGACGGGCGCCCGAACCGGGGGCTGTACGCGTTCGGCATCCCCACGGAGGGGATCCACTGGAACACTGCGATCGGCGCGCGGGCCCACGCCAACGCGGACATGTTCCGCCAGGCGGACGCCATCGCCCAGGCGGTGCTGCGCTCGCTGCCGGAGGAGTAGGGCGGACCCGGGGCGGGACGCGTTGCGCAGTTTCAAGGGCTGTGTCCGCGTCACCTCCGGCGGCGGCGGCCTCGGAGATCACCCGGATCGGGCCGGGCCGGCTCAGGTCAGGTCAGGTCAGATCCGTGCCCCGAGGTCCGCGCCGTTGCCAGGGCGCAGGAACGTGGAGGGCGGGACGGAGCCGTCGGCCGCCCTGGGTCCGGTGATCGTGCTCGGGTCGGTGCTCACGAACGACCATGTGCCGCCGAGGTCCCAGGAGTTGCCGCTGCCCGTGGAGGTGGAGCCCAGCGAGGCGTCGATGCCGTTGGCCACTGCCAGGTTCTTCGTCAGGGTGCTGGAGGAGCGGCTGAAGTTGAATCCGGTCTTCGGATTGCGCCACGCCGTACAGCGGTCGATCTTCATCCGACCGGGGTTGTTGTTGTCGACGAAGCCGCCGGCGGAGTTGTCCCAGGCGATGCTGTTGCGCACGGTGTGGTCGGCCGCCACACCGTTGCCGCCCATCTTGAACCCGTTGCCGTCACCGGTGAAGTCGGGCAGGTTCCACCGGTTGAACCCGTTGCCCCAGGCGAAGCTGTTCTCGACGAGGATGGGTGACGCGTCGAACATCCAGAAGTCCAGCCCGTCGTCGGAGTTGTTCCACAACCGGGCGCCGCGTACGACGTTGCCGCTGCCGGAGCCCTCCTTGATGGCCAGACCGTCGGCGCTCTCCCCGTTCTTGCGCGGGTCGCGGTTGCCGTAGCTGTCCAGGTTGACGATCTGGTTCTCGCTGGACGCGCCCTGAAGGTGCAGGCCCGACTCGTAGTTGTCCCTGGTGACGAGTCGGTCGAAGACGTTGCTGCTGGTGTCCACGCCGAAGACCCCGTAGGGCCCGTGGACGATCTCCAGCCCGGAGAGCCTCCAGTGCTCGCCCTCGATGTGGATCGCGCCGCGTTGGGCGCGGGGGATGGTGGAACCCACCTCTCCGGGGGTGTACGGCATGCCCTCCCCGTCGATGACGACGCGTTCGCCGTTGTAGTTGCTCATCGTGATCGGCTCGCTCGCCGTACCGCTCTTCAGCAGCTGGATGTTCGTGGTCGGCGCGTAGGTGCCGCCGCGGATCAGGATCGTGGATCCCGGCTGTGCCAGGTCCACTGCCCGCTGAATCGTCTTGAGCGGTGCCGACAGCGTCCCCGAGTCGCTGTCGTTCCCGTTCGTCGCCACGTACAGGGTGTTCGCCAAGGGCGACGCCGCGTGCGCCGTGACGCCCGGCAGGGCGACGAGCGTGGTGGCCGCAAGGCTCAGCAGGGCTGCCGTGGCTGAGTGCGCGGTGAAGGTGCCGGGCTTCGGACGCATCGGTCGTCTCCGGGTGGTCGGCTTACTGCGAGCCTACGGGTAAGCGCTTTCTGCGCCGGACACTAAGACTTCGCCGTGGGCACGTCAATGGGCATCCCGGTCACCAGCACCGGAGGGCGGGTACGCCTGGCCGATGCGGGTACCTCGGGCCACATGACTGACATCGACCTCACCAGCAATGCATTCAACGATCACTCCTTCATCACGCGGCGGTACGCCTACGAGGGCGAGAACATGTCCCCGCCGCTGACATGGAGCGGCGCACCGGACGACGCGGCCGAACTGCTGCTCATGTGCGAGGATCCGGACGCACCATCGGGCACCTTCGCGCACTGGATCGTGGTGGGCATCGACCCCCACAGCGACGGTGTGGACGCGGGGCACATCCCGCCCGGCGGCACCGAACTCGTCAACGGCTTCGGAGACCACGGCTGGGACGGACCACATCCGCCTCCTGGAGACAAAGCGCACCGCTACTTCTTCCGCCTCTACGCCCTTTCGGAACCGTGCGTGCTCCCCGACGCACCCAGCGCCGACCAGGTGCATCGGATCATCGAGAAGCGACAGCTCGCGAGCGGCACCCTCGTGGGGCTCTACCAGCGCTGAACAGCGCCGACGGACAGACATCGGGAGCGGGTGCGCGGGCGGGCACCCCACACAGGCGCCTCAGCACTCGCGGAGCTGAGGCAGCCGACCCCGTACGCCACCGGGAGCACCTGGGCCAGCTCCGCGACGTGACGCCCGGAAGCCCCGCAACTCGCGCTCCACGCCGGACAGCGGACTCGTTCACGTGAGCAACCGGTGGGCCCCGTAAGGACGTTGACCCTTCACCGCGTCACTACTCATTGCCTGTAATTGGCATGGACCTTCCCGTGTGCCCCGGCTATGCTCTGCCCCGCATGCAAGTGAGAGCGCTCTCAAGCTCTGCTGTTCCACCCCCACTCTGCTGGAACAACGAAGGGGCACTCCCTTGAGACGCACAACAGCCCTGCGCACCGGACTGTCCGCGCTCCTCTTGCTCGGCACCTGGGTCACCGCGAGCACCCTGCCCGCATCCGCCGCGGACTCCCCGGCCCGCTCGGCCGAGGCGCCGGCCTCCCCCGAGCTCCTCTCCGCCATGCAGCGCGATCTGGGCCTGACCAGGAGTCAGACCGAGGCACGCCTGGCCGCGGAGAAGACCGCGACGGCCGTGGAGCGGAAGGCGAAGCGTGCCGCCGGGTCGTCGTACGGCGGCTCGTGGTTCGACGCCGACAGCGGAAAGCTGACTGTCGCCGTCACCCGCAGCGCGGACACCGAGGCCATCCGCGCTACCGGCGCGACCGTGCGCCTCGTGAAGCACAGCGCGCAGCAGCTCGACGCGGCGAAGGCGCGCATCGACGACCTGTCCGCGCCCGCCGGTGTCGGCAGCTGGTACGTCGACCCCAAGGCCAACAAGGTCGTCGTGAACGTCGTCACCGCCCGCCAGGATGACAACGATGTCCAGGACTTCCTGGCACAAGCCCGTCAGACGGGCCCCGTGACCGTGAAGCAGACCCCCGCCGCACCGCAGACCTTCGCCGCCGGGACCGTGGGCGGCGACCCCTACTACACCGGCAACGTCCGCTGCTCCATAGGCTTCTCGGTGCACGGCGGCTTCGTCACCGCCGGGCACTGCGGCGGTGCCGGTGCCGCGGTGTACGGCTGGGACCGCTCGTACGTCGGCAACTTCCAGGGGTCTTCGTTCCCTGACAACGACTACGCCTGGGTGAACGTCGGCAGCGGCTGGTGGACCGTACCGGTGGTCCTGGGCTGGGGCACCATCCCCGACCAGCTCGTCCGCGGTTCCAACGAAGCCCCCGTCGGTACGTCCATCTGCCGCTCCGGCTCCACCACGCACTGGCGCTGCGGCGCCGTCCTGGCCAAGAACGAGACGGTCAACTACAGCCAGGGCGCCGTCCACCAGATGACGAAGACGAGCGTCTGCGCCGAGGGCGGTGACTCCGGCGGCTCCTTCATCAGCGGCGACCAGGCGCAGGGCGTCACCTCCGGCGGCTGGGGCAACTGCAGCTCCGGCGGCGAGACCTGGTACCAGCCCGTCAACGAGATCCTCAACCGCTACGGCCTGACGCTGCACACCGCCTGACCCTCCATCATCACGGACGAGCGGGCTCCGTCGCGGACCGGCCGACGGAGCCCGTTCAGGTCCCCCTGCGGTGTGGACATCGGCCGAACCGGTCAGCTCGTAAGGCCGGCCTTCGTCAGCCACTCCTTCGCGACCGTGGCGGCGTCCTCCTTGTCGTTGACGAGTTTCTTCATCATTTCCAGCAGGTCCGGGGTGGTGAGCTCCGCCGAGACCGCGTTGAGCGCCGACTTGGCCTTGTCGTTGACCGCGGACTTGTAGATCAGGGGCGTGACGTTCTGTGAGGCGTAGAGGTTCTTCGGGTCCTCCAGTACCACCAGCCTGTCCTCGATGATCGCGGGATCGGTGGTGTAGATGTTGGCGGCCTGCACCTTGTTCGAGTTGAGCAGCTTCAGCAGGGTGCTCTGGGAGCCCGCGTCGAGCGGCTGGAACTTCCCGAACTCGACGCCGTAGATCTTCTTCAGACCGACCCCGCCCTGCATACGGGTCTTGAACTCCGAGCCGGCACCGATCGTCCAGTCCCCCGCCACCGGCTTGAGGTCGGCGATGCTCTTGAGGTCGTACTTCTTGGCGGTCTCGGCCGTGACCGTGACCGAGTCCTTGTCCTCGGCCTCGGCGGAGTCCAGGATCGTCACCGCCGACGGGAGTTTCTTCTTCAGTTCGGCGTTGATGTCCTCCGTGCTGGTCACGGTGCTCGTCTTGTCGACCGCCACCGCCAGCAGCGCGCCGTTGTACTCCGGGAAGACCTGGATGCCCCCCTTGACCACTTGGTCGTAGTAGACCTCACGGGCGCCGATGTCGAACTTGCGCGTCACCTTCAGGCCCTTGGCCTCAAGGGCCTCGGCGTAGATCTCGGCGAGCAGTTGGCTCTCGGGAAAGTTGGCCGAGCCGACGACGATGGACTTGCCGTCACCGCCGTCGCCTCCCGTCAGCGGATTGCTGTCGCTGTCGTTCCCGCCGCCGCACGCGGTCAGCGAGAGCGCGGCGATCAGGCCGAAGGCAGCGCCGTGGTGGATGCTTCTCATGGGTGTTTCCCTTTCTCGGAACCCGGAGGCCAGGGCCCGGACAGCTCAGGACTTGGAGACCGTGGCCCGCAGGCCCGGTGAGACGATGGTGCGCCGCAGCGCGGCGAACACGATCTGGACGACGAGCGCCAGTACGACGACGAGCGCGGAGCCGCCGATGACCAGCTCGTAGTCGTTGCGGGAGAGTCCGTCGACGATGAAGCGGCCCAGGCCGCCGAGACCGGGATAGGCCGCGACGGTCGCGGTGGCCACTACCTGGATCGCGGCGATCCGCAACCCGAGGAGGATCAGCGGCAGTGCCATCGGCACCTCCGCCCGCACCAGGACCTGCCACTCGGTCATGCCGACCCCGCGCGCGGCGTCCCTGGTGGCGGGGTCGACACCGCGCACTCCCTCGAAGGTGTTGATGAGGATCGGCGGGACCGCGAGCGCGACCAGGGCGACCAGCACGGGCGTGGTGCTGAGCCCGGCGAGCGTGACGACGAGGACCACCAGGCCGAAGGTGGGGATCGCCCTCGCGAGGTTGGCCACGCCGGCCACGGCGAACGCCCCACGGCCGGTGTGCCCGACGAGCAGCCCCAACGACAGCCCGATCAGGGCGGCGAACAGCAGAGACAGACCGCTGTAGGTGAGGTGCTCCAGGAGCCGCTGGGGGATTCCCCCGTCACCGTGCCACTGCTTCGAGGACGCCAGCCAGTCCCCCACGAGCCGGAGTTGGTTCAGGAGATCGTTCATGACGCCGTCACCTTGCTCCGGGACCAAGGGGTGAGCAGTCGCTGTGCCAGGACCAGCAGCGCGTCGGTAGTGAGCGCCAGCAGCATGATCAGCACGATCGCGGTGACGATCGGCGTCGGGAAGTCGAGCTGGAGGCCACGGGTGATGTAGTACCCCAGACCGCCCTGTCCGATCAGTTGTCCCACGGCGACGAGGCTGATGGACGAGACGGCGGCGACGCGTACGCCGGCGATGACGATGGGCACGGCGATCGGCAGTTCGACCTGGACGACACGCCGTATCGGGCCGAATCCCAGCGCGGTGGCCGCCTGCCGGACCGGTTCGGGGACCGAGGCCAGCCCGTCCACGACATTGGGTACCAGGACCGACAGCGTGTAGAGCGTCAAGGGGATCATCACGGTGCGCTCGGTCAGCCCGGTGTACTTGACGAAGATCATGAACAGGGCCAGTGACGGGATCGAGTACAGGATGTTGGCCACGGTCAGCACCGGCCCGTACAGCCATCGCCGGCGATGGCAGAGGATCCCGAGGGGCACCGAGATGATCAGCCCGAACAGTACCGGCAGAAGGCCCAGTCGCAGGTGGATACCGGTGTAGTCGGCCAGTTCACCGGCGTGGTCGCCGATCCACTGCCACCGGACGAGCGGTTCGCCGTCGCTCATCCTTCACCGCCGCCCGCGCTGCCCGTGTCCGCCTTGCCCCCGGCCTCCTCCTCGGCCCCGGCTGACTTGTCCCAGGCTGCCTCCGCCCCGGCCGACTTGTCCCCGGCTGCCTCCGCCTCCGCCCTGTCGGCGGCGGCGGTCGCGGCGGACAGCTCGTACGCGTCCGCGACTCCGACGACCGCGCCGTCCGTGTCCACGCCCACCGCGAGCCGGGAGGGCGACAGGAGCGCCGAGTCGAGGGCGGCCCGCGCCGAGTCGCCGACGAGGCTGAAGGTGTGGCCGAGCCGCGTGAGCGACGCGTCCGCGAGCGTGCCGTTCTCCGGCAGTTCGGCTTCCGCGGCCCAGCCGAGCGGTCGCCGCTCGTCGTCGACGACGAGCACCCACGGCTCGCCCGCCGCCCGTGCGCGCGCCACGGGAGTGGTCGCCGGCAGCACCGGGCCATCGCGCAGCGGCACCTCGGCCGCCTTGACGAAGGACAGCCGTCGGATGCCCCGGTCCTGTCCCACGAAGCCGGCCACGAACTCGTCTGCGGGGTGAGCGAGCAGCCGCTCGGGGGTGTCGAACTGCGCGAGCCTGCCGCCGGTCCGGAACACCGCGATGTTGTCGCCGAGTTTGATCGCCTCGTCGATGTCGTGAGTGACGAACACGATCGTCTTGTGCAGCTCCTTCTGCAGTCGGATGAACTCCGCCTGCAGCTCCGCCCGCACGATCGGGTCGACCGCGCTGAACGGTTCGTCCATCAGCAGCACCGGCGGATCGGCGCCCAGTGCCCTGGCCACCCCGACGCGCTGCTGCTGACCGCCGGAGAGCTGGTTCGGGTAGCGCTTGCCCATCTCGCTGGGCAGCCCCACGAGTTCCAGCAGTTCCGCCGCCCGCGCCTGCGCCTTCCTTCGGTTCCACCCGAGCAGCAGCGGAACCGTCGCGATGTTGTCGAGGATGGTGCGGTGAGGGAACAGGCCGGCGTGCTGGATCACGTACCCGATGCCACGGCGCAGCTCGGGGGCGCGGATCTCCCGGATGTCCTGGCCGCGCAGGCTCACCGTCCCGGCCGTCGGCTCCACCATGCGGTTGATCATGCGCAGCGTCGTGGTCTTGCCGCAGCCGGAGGGACCGACCAGGACCGTGATGCCGCCCTCGGCCAGTTCCAGGGACAGCTCGTCCACGGCCGTGGTGCCGTTGGGATAGTTCTTGCTCACCGTGTCGAATCTGATCAAGGTTGCCCCTTACCCGACTGCATATGGTCATGCAGCGTTATCGGTGGCTGAATGGCAGTCAAGCTCGACTGTGAATGGCGTGTTACGTTCGCACGAAATCAGGCCGGGGGCGTCCGTAATGCCCACGTAATGCCCACATTCTCTTGCTGATGTGCCGTTCAGAATGGGCCAGCTCAGACGTAGGGAGACACACCCATGGAACCGGTCTGGTTCACCTTCGTGAACGGTTCGGACATCGAACAGCTCGAACTGACCGACTTCGAGATACTCGACGCCGTCGAGGACGGGCTTCGCGCCCAAGGCCTCGGAGAGACGGTCATCGAACCGCGCGTCCACCTGATGCCCGATCCCGCTTTCAACGGCCACTTCAACGTCCTCCGCGGCTATGTCGCCCCGCTCGGGCTGGCCGGGGTCAAGATCGTGGGCGACTACGTCGACAACTACAAGGCGGGGCTGCCCTCCGAGATGGCGCTGCTGAACCTCTTCGACCCGCGCACCGGCATGCCGGTGGCCGTGCTCGACGCCACCGCGCTCACCGAGATGCGGACCGGTGCGCTCACCGCGCTGGGGGCACGTCACCTGGCCCGCCCGGACGCCAGGGTCCTCGGGCACATCGGTGCCCGCGCCACGTCGTACTGGAACGTCCGCCTGCTCGACCGGCTCTTCGACCTCACCGAGATACGCGTCCACTCGCGTCGCCCCGAGAGCCGCCGTGCCTTCGCCGAGCGACTGGAGCGGGAACTCGGAAAGCCCGTCGTCGTCACCGAGGACTGGAAGACCTGCGTGGAGGGCGCGGACATCGTGGTGGAGGCGTCCCGCCTGGAGCGGCCCGAGCCGCTGCTCAGGACCGAGTGGATCACCCCGGGCGCACTGGTCGTGCCGTACGGAACGAACAGCGCCGTCGAACTCGGCCTCACGGACATCATGGACAAGATCGTCGTCGACGACTGGGGCCAGGCCCACGCCGGGCCGTTCGGCGCGCTGCGCGCACACGTCGACTCCGGCAGACTCGACGAGACCAACCTGCACGGTGAGTTGGGCGAGATCGTCGCCGGCCGCAAACCCGGCCGGGAGAGTGCGGACGAGACGAACCTGTTCTGGCACCGCGGGCTCTCGCTCTCCGACATCGCGCTGGGTGCCGCCCTGCTCAAGAAGGCCGAGGAGCGCGGCCTGGGCCAGAAGCTGCGATTCTCGTGACAGGGATCGCCGCAGAGGTCGTCGTCGACGGGAGGACGCTGTCCTACGACGATGTCGTCGCCGTCGCCCACCACGGCGCCCGCGTTGTGCTGGCGGACGAGGTACTGCCCCGGCTGGCGCGCGAACGAGCGGTCGTGGACGACGTCGTCGACCGCCAGGTGCCGGCCTACGGCCTGACGACGGGCCTGGGCACCCGCTCGTCGTACGCACTGCCACGCGGCGAGCTCGAGGTGTTCAGCGTCCGTACGGTCCGGGGACGGGCCAACGCGGTCGGTGATCCGCTGCCGGTTCCCGTCGTACGTGCCGCCGTCCTCGCCCGCGTGAGCGGCATCGCGGGCGGAGGCAGCGGAGTGCGGCCGGAGATTCCCCGGCTGCTCGTGGCGATGCTCAACACGGGGGTGCATCCCGTGCTACCCGAGGTGGGGTCGATCGGCGCCTCCGATCTGTGTCAGATGGCCCATGTCGGCCTGGTCGTCATCGGTGAGGGCCGAGCGGAGTTCGGCGGCACCGTGCTCGACGGCGCCGAGGCTCTGCGGCGGGCCGGTCTCGCCCCCGCCGCGCTGGGCCCGAAGGACGGGCACGTGCTGTGCAGCGCGAGCCCGCTGGCGGCCGGACAGGGTGTTCTCGCCCTGCACGAGGCCGCCGCCGTCCTCACCTTGGCCCAGGCGGTCACGGCCCTGACCTACGAGGGTTTCCGGGCGAACACGAGCCCGCTCGATCCCCGGGTCCTGGGCCTGCGCCCCGCCCCGGGTCAGTCCCGCGCGGCGGGCGAGCTGCTCGCCCTGCTGGCGGGCGGCCAACTGACCGATCCCCGGCACGCGCGGCGCGTTCAGGACCCCGTCAGCCTGCGCTGCACGGCACAGGTGCACGGGGCGCTGTACGCCGCGCTGGGCTTCGCCGACGACGCGCTCGGGCCGGAGCTGGGCGGCTGCGGCGACAATCCGGTGGTGCTGGCCGACACCGGCGAGATCCTCTCGTCCGGCAACTTCCACACCCCGGCCCTGGCGCTCGCCTTCGACACCCTCGCGCTGGCCCTGACGCAGACCGCGTCGCTCTCCGCCGAGCGCATGCGCCGGCTGCTCGACCCCGCCGTCAGCGGGCTGCCCGCGAACCTGTCGCCGTACGGTCCGGAGCGCTCGGGCTTCGCGCCGCTGGCCAAGACGGCGCAGGCACTCGTCGCCGAGATCCGCATGCTGTCCACACCGGTGTGCACCGACCCCCGTCACGGTGCGGACGCCGTCGAGGACGACTCGACCAATGCGGCGCTCGGGGCACGAAGGCTGTCCACGGTCCTGGCCCGGCTGCGTCACCTGCTCGCCGTGGAGGCCGTGGCCGCCGCCCAGGCAGTGGACCTGGCCGCACCGTCCACGCTGGGGCGGGGACCGGAGCTTCTGCACCGGACGATCCGGGAGATCGTGCCGCGCCTGGACGAGGACCGGCCCTGCGGGGTGGACGTGGAGGCGGTGAGCCGCGACATCCTGGGATCCGACGAGGTCCTGAGCACACTGCGCGGCTTGTTGGGAGGAGCGTCGTGACCGCCGTCGACGTACGGTCCGTGCGCCGTCGAGGCCATGGTCCGCACGCTGGGGGTCGATGCCGTCGTCCAGGGCTCGGACCGGCCCTACGCGGAGCCGCCGCCGCATACCGGCTTCGGTCCGGACGGAGCGGCGGCGTACGCCTTCCGTGTCGCCGATCCCCGGCGGCTGCTCAGAGGGGAGGATCGAGCGGGGGCCGGTTCGCGGGGTGCGCCTGGAGCGTCTTGGTGAACGGGGTGACGGGCCGCTCCAGGCGTTCGCCGTCCACGGTGATGTCGACCGCCTCGTTGTAGAAGGCGAGAAGGCCCTTGACGGCACCCACCGCGGGCAGCGGGGCCGCGTAGCTCCAGACGACGTTCGGCGCCACGTCGGTGTCGCCCCGCAACGACCAGTACTCGGCGGTGCCCTTGTACGGGCACCCGGTGCTGTGGTCGGTGGGGTCGAGCAGGTCGAGGCGGACGTCCTCGCGCGGAATGTAGTACCGCGTCGGCAGCCCGGTCTCGAAGAGCAGGACCGGGCGGTGGGTGTCCGCGACGACGGTGCCGCCGATCTCGACCCGGACATGGCGGCTGCTGGGGACGGCGTCCACCCGTTTGTGCGGGTCGCGGGGGTGGATGAAGATCTCTTCCTCCTCCTCGTACCAGTGGTCGAGGCCCTTGCCGCTGCGCCGGAACCACTCGAAGGCGATGTGACCGGCCAGGTCGTCGGCGGGGTACGTCCAGGCCGCGTTCTCGAACAATTCACCGTCGACCTCGAGGTCGTAGAAGATCCGTGATCCGGTGTGCGCGCCCGTCGGGGGATTCTTAGCCGGGCGCAGCAGATCCTCGCGGACCTCCGCGCGGGGGAAGGCATAGAGCGGCACCGGCACGTCGGGCTCCCACACCAGGACGGGATGCCTGCTGTCCACGACGGTGACATCACCCTTACGGCCGCGCACCCAGCGTTCGCTGGGCTCCCACAGGAGCCCTTCCGGAGTGACCCTGACGGCCCGGGCTGTGGGGAACGGGGTGGTTGGGGTGGTCATGACCGGCTCTCCTCCACTCGTCGCGACGGACGACAACACCAGTGTGGTCCGCCGGGTCCTGTCCCGCAGAGCGTGCCGTGGGCGCGGGTGCGCCTCCCCGGCGGCGGAGCATGACGGTCCGGTACGCGCCTCGTTCCGGGGATGGCGTCGCACCGGCCGTACGGCGAGGATGCTCTCCCCCGCACCGAGGATCGGAGGGCCTCCCGATGGGTTCCCACGCGGCACCGCACCGTCGCAGGCGCACCCTGCTCATCCCCCTGGGTCTGCTGCTCCTGGCCGTTCTCCTCGGTGTGCCCCGTGCTGACGGAGCGCCCGGGCCGGCCGAGGCCTGCCGTACCGCGGGCACCGAACTGCCCCGCGGCGACTGCGGGCCCTTCTGGCAGGTCCTCGCGGAGGACTTCAACGGTGACCGGGTGCCGCTGGGCGCGTTCAGCGACTGTGACCACCATGTCGACACCTCCGCCGCGTACTGCGGAGGCCTGAGCGGCACGTACCGCGACAACTGGTGGGCCTATCCGGCGGGTTGGCCCGACACGGCGGACGACCGGGGCCGGGATGTCGTGGGTGTCCACCACCCCGAGGACACCGTGAGCGTGGGTCCCGCGGAGAACGGCGACGGACGCATGTTCATCAGGATGTGGCGACCCGAGAGCGGAGGTCCCGTGCATGCTGCCGCAGTTGTGCCGCGCGCTGTCATGCAGATGAAGTACGGCAAGTACAGCGCCCGTATCAGGGTGACCAAGCTCGCACCGGGATACAAGTCGGCGTGGCTGCACTACGGCGGGGGCTGCGAGATGGACCATCCCGAAGGTGAGTGGACGGGCCCGCTCACCGCCTTCCATCATCCGTGCGGCGGAGGCAGGCAGGGCTACTTCCCTGGCAGCGACACCTGGACGGAGTGGCACACCGTCTCGACGGAGTGGACGCCGGGACATGTGCGGTTCTTCGTGGACGGCCGGCAGACCGGACATGACACCCGCGACGTGCCGGACCGTCCACTGTCCTGGGTGCTCCAGAACGAAAGTGCCTTGCAGGGGCCGGGCGCGGCTCCCGGCAGCAGCGCCCAACTCGACATCACCTGGGTCGCCGCGTACGCGTACGGATGGAAGTGACCCTCCTTGAGTGCACCCGCCAGGTTCACACGGGGATGGTCAGCGTCGCCCACACGGCGTTCCCCCCGGTGAGCAGTGATCGATCGACTCCCCAGCTGTCCGCGATCTCCTGCACCAGGAGCAGTCCGCGGCCGCTCTCGTCGTCCGGGCCCGGCTCGCATGTGGGCAGACCGCGGCCCGTGCCGTCCTGATCGTGCACTTCGAGGCGGAGACATGCTTCCGTGATGAGCCCGATGCCGCACAGGAACCGCGTACTGAGCGTGTGGCGTACGGCGTTGGTGGCCAGCTCCGACACGAGCAGTTCCGCGTCCGCGCACAACTCACCGGGCAGGCGCCACGCGGTGAGCCGCGCGCTCATGGAGCGACGGGCGACTCTGACACTGGAACGCTGTGCGGGGAGCTCAAGCCAGTGCGCTCGACTTGGGCTCGCGACGTCCGTGAGCCGGGGGGAGGGAGTCGTGTGGGGGGACACGGTTGTCGCCTTCCATAGTGGGGCGGCCGCAGTGCGGAGACGGGGAGGGTGAGCAGCGGGCCCGCCGGTAGGGGACGGCTTGTGACCCGGACGTCGGAGCACGCCAACTCCACCGGACACAAGTGCAGTTGACGAGGATCGCTCGTTGCCCGGCGGGATCACTCACACAAGTAACTATGCTCACAGGCGAGTTCAGGCTGCAACCGCCTGCCTGATAATTTCAGGAAGGCGGTATCCGACTGGTGGTATCCGTCTGGCGGCATCAGCAAGTCACTGTCAGACTCGTGCTCAGGGCAGTCCTCAGGAGGTAGAGCGTGAGCGAGGCTCGTTCCGGCGCAGGCACCAGCGCGCCCACCGTTCTCCGCATGATCCTCGGCCGGCGGCTGCAGGACATGCGGCAGGGTGCGGAGGTGTCACTGGACGACGCCGCGAAGGCCCTGCGGGTGAAGCCCCTGACCATCCGCCGCCTGGAAAAGGCGGAGGTGGCCCTGAAGCCCCTCTACGTCGAGAAGTTGTTGCAGACCTACGGTGCCGGCCAGCAGGAGATCGACGAGTTCGTCACGCTGGCCGAGCGGGCCAACCAGCCCGGCTGGTGGTACCCGTACCGCGATGTGCTGCCCACCTGGTTCACCGCGTATGTGAGTCTGGAGACCGGCGCCAAGACCCTGCGCACCTACGAACCCCACTACGTCACGGGGCTGTTGCAGACGTACGGATACGCACGCGCCCTGCTGCACGCGGGCTTCCCGCACGACAGTGACGAGGACCTGGAGCGAAGAGTCGATCTGCGGCTGCGCCGCCAGAGCCTGCTGGAGAAGGCCGACCCGCCCACCCTGTGGGTCGTGATGGAGGAAGCGGTGCTGCACCGCGTGGTGGGCGGGCCCGAGGTGATGCGGGACCAGATCGACCGGCTCCTGGCGGCTTCGGAGCTCGACCACGTCAGCATCGACATCGTGCCGTTCTCCGCGGGCGCCCACTTCGGGGTGTGCGCCCCCTTCACCTACTTCCGGTTCGAGGAACGTGAGCTGCCCGACATCGTCTACAGCGAGATCCTCTCCGGCTCCATGTATCTCGACCAGCGCTCCGACGTCGCGGCCCATCTTGAGGCGCACAACCGGATGTCCCTGCTGACCTCCTTGGCGGACAGCAAGGCCCTGTTGAACCGCATGCGCAAGGAGTACTCATGACCATCACCGGCGGAAGTGTCTACAACGGAATGCCCGCGGCAGCCCTCGGCGAGCAGGGCTGGGAGTGTCCGTGGAGCGGTCCCAACGGAGGTCAGTGCGTGGAGACGAAGCAACTCGCCGACGGCCGCGTGGCCCTGCGGCAGTCGGCCGATCCGGCCGGCCCCGCGCTGATCTACACACCGGAAGAGATCGCCGCGTTCGTCGCGGGGGTCAAGCGAGGCCTCGCCGACCACCTGGCAGCCGGCTGAACCAGAGCACGTGCGGGACGGATTCGGGCCCACCCTGGTCACGGCCTGCCCGGCACGCCGACGTACACCACTGAAGGGAACAGCATGAGCACCCCCCACGCCGCGCGGGACATCGACACCAGTCGGCCGCACTCCGCCCGCATGTACGACTACTACCTCGGTGGCAAGGACCACTTCGACATCGACAAGAAGGCGGCCGAGTCGGTCGCCGCGGCCTATCCCGGCATCTTCGTGTGCGCCCGCGAGAACCGTGCCTTCATGCACCGGGCCACCCGCGTCCTCGCGCGCGAGCACGGCATCCGGCAGTGGCTCGACATAGGCACCGGCATCCCCACCGAGCCGAACCTGCACCAGGTGGCCCAGGCCGTGGTGCCCGAGGCCAAGGTGGTCTACGCCGACAACGATCCCCTCGTCCTCAAGTACGCCGAGCGCCTCATGCGCAGCACGTCCCAGGGCCGTACCACGTATATCGAGGCGGACGTCAACGACCCCCAGTCGCTCCTGGACGCCCCCGAACTGGCCGAGGTCCTGGATCTCGGCCGGCCCGTGGCCCTGTCCCTGAACGCGCTCATGCACTTCATCACCGACGCCCAGGACCCGTACGGCATCGTCGACCGTCTGCTGGGCGTCCTCCCCTCGGGCAGCGCCCTGGCACTGAGCCACTGCACGCCCGACTTCGACCCGTCCACCTGGGAGAAGGTCACCGCGATCTACACCAACGCCGGAACACCCGTGCAGTTCCGCTCCCAGAAGGACGTCGCGCGCTTCTTCGACGGGCTCGACCTCCTCGACCCCGGTATCAGCGTCGGCCACCGCTGGCGCCCCGACGCCCCGGCCGGTGACGCCACCCCCACGGACGCCGAGGTCAGTCTGTGGACCGGGGTGGGCATCAAGCGGTAGGCACCGCGGCGAGGGGCCGGGCGACCGGCCCCTGAGCGCCGCCGGATCACTCCCGCTCACCACTGCCCAAGCACACCTCGGGTGTGTCCAACGTCAGGCGGCATGCCGGCTGACGGCTTGGAGGAGATGGTCGACGTCCTGGGGAGTGGTGGCGAAGGAGGTGACGAAGCGGACGACGCCCGGCTCCCAGCGGTCGTGGTAGAAGGCGTAGCCGTCGGCCAGGAGCCCCTCCGTGACCTGCTGGGGCAGACGGCAGAAAAGGATGTTGGCGTCGGCGGCGCCGAGCAGTCCGACCTCGGGTATGCCCTTCAGTCCCTCCTGGAGACGGGCGGCCATGGCATTGGCGTGGGTCGCGTTGTGCAGCCACAGGTCGTCGGTGAGGTAGGCGTCCAACTGCGCGGCGTGGAAACGCATCTTGGAGGCGAGCTGACCGGCTCGCTTGGCGCGGAAGGCCAGTTCGGCGGTGAGGGAGCGGTCGAAGACGACGATCGCGTCGGCGGTCATCGTGCCGTTCTTGGTGGCCCCGAAGGACAACAGGTCGACACCGGCCCGCCAGGTCAGCTCGGCGGGAGTACGGCCGAGGGAGGCGACGGCTCCCGCGAACCGGGCACCGTCCATGTGCAGGCGCAGCCCCGCGTCCTCGGCGATCGAACCGAGGGTGCGGATCTCGTCGAGGGTGTAGACCGCCCCGGTCTCCGTGGCCTGAGTGACGCTCACGACCGAGGGTTCCACGCTGTGTACGTCCCCGGCCTTGTGCCGTCCGGCCGCCCGTAGTTCACGGGGGTCGATCTTGGCGTCGTCACCACCGAGCGGTACGAGCTTGGCTCCTGCGGTGTAGAACTCGGGCGCCCCGCACTCGTCGTTGTTGATGTGACTGTCACGGTGGCACAGCACGCTGCCCCAGGGCGGAGTCAGCGCCGCCAGGCTCAGTGCGTTCGCCGCCGACCCCGTGGAGACCAGCAGTACGTCCACCTCGCACTCGAAGATGTCGCCCAGCCGACGCCGGACCGCGGCCGTGCTGTCGTCGGCCCCGTAGGGCATGGCATGCCCGGAGGCCGCCCGCGCCACGGCCTCGATGATTTCCGGGGAGGTGCCGGCGGCGTTGTCGCTGCTGAAGATGCGTGCGGTGGGAGTCGTGGTGCTCATGGCCGAAGTCCTTGCTGTTCCTGGGCGATGAAGGGGGGTGGTCGTGATGTCCCGGCTCGGTGTGATGTCCCCGGCTGGGTGTCCGGCGAGTCAGGCTCCGCGGCGGCGACCGGGTGCCGCGGAGCCCGCAGGCGGGGCGGGCGTCGCGGTCGGGTCGGCCGCGTGGATGAGCTGGCGCAGGGCCTCGTAGTACACCTCGTGGTCGGTCACGGCAGGCACGATCGCGGCGAGATGGCCGGTCAGCACCGGGAACGCCTCCGGGTCGAGCGCGGCCAGCGCCGTACGGGTCGCCGTCTGGGCCGACTTCGGGTCACGGTGATCGACGAAGCTCGCGCTGCCGAGGGTGAGCAGGTACATCCGCCGGTACACGGCGATCGCCGCCTCGGGGGTCATCCCGGCCGCGAGGCTGTCGGCAAGCTGCGGCTCGACCAGGCGGGCCAGCAGGTTCGGGCCCAGCCAGGGGCGCGTGCCACGCAGCGCGAGCAGTCCCGGATGAGCCGCCAGCAGGCGGTACAGCGCGGTGAACCGGGTCTCGGTGGCGTCGGCCCAGTCGGTGTCGGGCTCGGCCTCGGGCAGCCGGGCGGCCAGGTGGTCGGTGCACAGGTCCAGCAGTCCGGCCAGGTCGGTGCAGCGACGCTGGAGAGAAGCGAGGGAGATCTCCAGCCGCGTGGCCAGCGCACGGAAGGTCAGCGCCTCGGGGCCGCCCTCATCGATCAGGAGGAGGGCGGTTTCGGCGATGCGGTCCGGGGTCGCCCGGTCCAGTGACGGGGAGTGGCGGGGCATACGAGTCATTGTACGGTACGTCGTATCGAACCCGTTCACCGGCAGTCCCTGTCCCTCTCGGATCAACTGCCTCGACGGCTCGGTTCAGGCCCTGTCCGGTCCGCGCTCGCGGAGGTACGCCTCCAGTTCGGCGGCCCCGGCCAGCATCGCGCGCCCGCGGGCGGACAGTCGGCTGCGCCAGTCGTGCAGGGCGGCCTCCAGCGGTTCCAGCCCACCGGCCGCCCGCACCTGGGCGATCAGCGGGGCGATCTGCTCCAGCAGGTAGCCGCCCCGCCTGAGTTGGTGGGCCAGCCGGGCGTCCCGCACGTCGGCCTCGTCGTAGACGCGGTACCCGGTCAGGGGGTCGCGGCGCGGGTGCACCAGCCCGGCGCGCTCCCATTTGCGCAGCGTCGCGGGCCGGATTCCGAGCTTCCCCGCCAGCGGCCCGATGAACGTGGCGCCGGGCTCGGGCACCGCAGTCGGCTCGGACTCGGACGCCCCGGTGGGCGCCAGGTCGCGGAGGGCGCTCTCCACGGCCTGGAGGGTCCGACGGTCGTCGAGGAGCTCTGCGTGGCTCTCGTCGATGAGGCGGAACGCCTCCTCGGCCGTGCCCTCGTTCACGGCCCGCATGATCGACGCCGCCGTCTGGTGGCTGTGGCCGGGCACCAGGGCGAGGAAGGCGCGCAGGGCCGCCGCGTGCAGCGAGGTGTAGGTGCGGTAGCCGTGAGCCGTGCGACTGGCGGCCGGAAGGATGCCAGCCTCCTCGTAGTTCCTGATCGCCTGCGTGGACAGACCGTGCCCACGTGCCAGATCAACCGGCCTGAGCCGCTCGCCGTTTTGAAGGTTTCGCTCCATGGGCCTGCCGATATCGCGGAGAAGTTTCAATCGAAGGTTCAACGATAGCGTTGAAGGCATGGTTACCGACATCAAGGACACCGCCCATGCCGTCGAGGCCGCCGCCGTCATGAGGCTGCTCCCGGCCCGGCCGCGGCTGCTCGCCCTGGGCGAGCCCACCCACGGCGAGGACACCCTGCTCGACCTGCGCAACGAGCTCTTCCAGCAGCTCGTCGAGGAGGAGGGCTACCGGACGATCGCGATCGAGAGCGACTGCATGATGGGCCTGGTCGTGGACGCCTACGTCACCTCGGGCACGGGCACGCTCGACGACGTCATGGAGCAAGGATTCAGCCACGGGTGGGGCGCGTCCGGGGCCAACCGCGAGCTCGTGCGCTGGATGCGTGCCTACAACGTCCGCGCCGACACCGACGGCCGGCCCGCGTCCGAGCGGCTCCGCTTCGCCGGTTTCGACGGCCCGCTGGAGATCACCGGCGCCGCGAGCCCCCGGCAGGCCCTCACCGCGCTCCACGACTGTCTCTCGACCCAGGTGGACGCGGACCTGCTCCCCTGCACCGCGGAAACGCTCGACCGCCTGCTCGGCACCGACGACCGGTGGACCAACCCCGCCGCGATGATGGACCCGGCCCAGTCCGCGGGGCAGTCGGCCGAGGCCAGGGAGCTGCGGCTGCTCGCCGACGATCTGGTGGCGCTGCTCGACGCGCAGACGCCGCACCTGATCACGGCGACCTCGCGGGACGACTGGGACCGTGCCCGCCTCTACGGGCGCACCGCAACCGGCCTGCTGCGCTACCACTTCTGGATGGCCGACACCTCACCGGCCCGCATGACGCGGCTGGTGGGCCTGCGGGACCTGATGATGGCCGACAACCTCCGCGCCGTCGCCGAACGGGGCCCGGCACTGGTCCACGCCCACAACGGGCATCTCCAGCGGCACAAGAGCACGATGCGCATGTGGGACCAGCCGCTGCTGGAGTGGTGGAGCGCGGGCGCGCTGGTGAGCGCCCACCTGGGCGGCGGGTATGCCTTCCTGGCCACGGCGCTCGGCACGATCCGGCACCAGGGTGTGGACACCCCGCCCCCGGACACCGTCGAAGGACTCCTGTACGCGCTCCCGGAGGACCACCGCGTCGTCGACCCCCGTCGGCTGGCCACCGCCCTCGGCGACACACGGCCCGCTGCCCGCGTGTCCCCGTACTACGGCTACTCCCCACTCGACCCGGCCCACCTGGCCGGGAACGACGGGATCGTGTTCGTCAAGGACGTCCCGCAGAGCTAGACCCGACAGCACCCGTACAGCGCCGGACAGTACCCCGACGGTCGATCCGGCAGTCCTTCGGCCGCGCGCTCGTGCCCCGTGCACATGGTGTCCGTCCCCCGTGCGAGCTAAGCGCAGGTGTCCACCCTGTGGTGACGATTCCGGACCACCGACTCCGTAGCGTTCGACTCAACCGCGGCGCTCCGGCCGCGCGTTGGGCGAAGGAGTCTTCAGTGAGACTGGTTTGGCAGCTCGTGGCCGTCGCGGCGGTCGCCCTCATCGGCAGCCAGGGCGTTGCCGCGGTCCGGGGGAATCCGTGGCTCACGCCGGCCCTCGGCCTCCTGACAGCGGTACTTGCGGTACTTGTCCACGGGTGGGTGGTGCGGCGGACGGAGCACCGCCCGTCCCTGGATGTGGCCCGGGAGGGTGCAGCGGCCGCGATCGGCCGGGGTGTGCTGATCGGCGTCGCGATGTTCGGGGCCGTCATCGTGAACATCGCCTTCCTCGGGGGCTACGAGATCAACGGCCTGGGCTCGCTGACGGGCGCGGCGGGGCTGTTCGGCCTCATGGCCGCCGCCTCCGTGACAGAGGAACTGATGTTCCGCGGCATCCTGTTCCGGATCGTCGAGGAACGCACCGGCACATGGATCGCGCTCGCGCTGACCGGCCTGCTGTTCGGCCTGATGCACTTGTTCAACCCGAACGCCGGCCTGTGGGGTGCCATCGCCATCGCGATCGAGGCCGGCGGCATGCTCGGCGCCGCGTACGCCGCCACTCGCAACCTGTGGGTGCCGATCGGCCTGCACTTCGGCTGGAACTTCGCCGCGTCCGGCATCTTCAGCACCGTGGTCTCGGGCAACGGCACTACGCGGGGACTGCTGGACGCCACGATGTCCGGCCCGGTGCTGATCACCGGCGGCGACTTCGGCCCGGAGGGAAGCCTGTACTCGGTGCTGTTCGGCGTGCTGCTGACGATCGTGTTCCTGCGGCTGGCCCGTCGGCGCGGCCATCTGGTGCCCCGCCCGGCCCGCCGTCGGCGCGCCGACCGGATCGCCGCCGACGCTACACTCCCCCGGTGATCGATCTTCGGCGGGTCCCGGAACGGTGGCGCCAGTTCGACGTCATCGTCCGGGATCTCCCGCTGGGGTTGCTGTTCCTCGCCGCGTCGTGCGTGCCGGCCTTCGCCAACCACGGGACACGGCTCGGCGGCGTGCCGGACCGCCCCTTCGACGCGGTGGCCGTCGTGGTGGTCGCCCTCGAATGTCTCCCGCTCGCCGTACGCCGGCGCTGGCCGGTCGTCTGTCTCGCCCTGGTGTCGCTCGGCTTCGCCCTCGACCAGCTCCGCGGCTACCACACACTCGCGGGAACCGCGCTGCCCATCGCGCTGCTCAGCACGGGAGCCCATCTCGAACGGCACCGGCGTGCCACCGCACTCCTCTTCTCCGTGGCGTATGTGCCACTGGCGGTCGCGCTCCTACAGCTCGGTTCGGGCGAACCGCCGGTGGAGTTCATGACGTTCTACCCGGTGCTGGCCCTCGCCTGGGGCGCCGGGGCCTGGCTGCGCCGCGACCGGGCCGCGGAGGCCGAACGCCGCCGCCGCGTCGCCGAGGACACCCGGACCGCCGAACGCGCCCGCATCGCCCGCGAACTCCACGACGTCGTGACCCACCATGTGACGGCGATGGTGGTGCAGGCCGAGGCGGCACGCTGTCTGACCGCCGCGCCGGAGCGCCTCGACCAGACCCTGACCACGGTCACCGATACCGGCCGACGGGCCATCACCGACCTCCGGCACCTGCTCGACCTGCTCAACCCCGACCACGGCACCGGGGCCAGGACACCGTCCGTCGGCAGACTTCTCACGCTCGTGGAGCAGACGCGCCGGGCCGGGCAGCCGGTGGAGTTCACCGAGAAGGGCACGCCGGCGGAGTCGACCGGCAGCGCCGACCTCGTGGCCTACCGGGTCGTGCAGGAGGCCCTGACGAACGCCCTCAAGTACGCCCATGGCAGTCGCACCTCGGTCCAGGTGCACCATGGCGAAAGGGAGATCACCGTGGAGGTCAGCACGGACGGTTCCGGCTCGCGGACCCGGTCCCCCGGCGGGAGCGGACGGGGCCTCGCCGGTCTCCGTGAACGGGTCGGCGTCCTGGGCGGCGACTTCAGCGCGGGAGACCGAACGGGCGGCGGCTTCGTCGTGCGCGCGCGTATACCCGCGGGCAGCCCGTCGTGACCGCGCCGATCCGGGTCCTGGTCTGCGACGACCAGATGCTGATCCGCACCGGACTGGTCACGATCATCGATGCCCAGCCCGACCTTGAGGTCGCGGGCGAGTGCGGAGACGGGCAGGCCGCGGTCGACCTCGCGGGTCGGCTGCGCCCCGATGTCGTGGTGATGGATGTACGCATGCCCGTGCTCGACGGCATCGAGGCCACCCGCCTGCTGGCCGGGGCGGGCGTGCCGCATCCGGTCAAGGTGCTCGTGGTGACCACGTTCAACCTGGACGAGTACGTCTACGAGGCGCTGCGCGCGGGAGCGAGCGGGTTCCTGCTCAAGGACGCACCGCCGGCCCAACTGCTCCACGGGATCCGGACCGTGGCCGCGGGCGCGGCGCTGCTGGACCCCGAGGTGACGCGGCAGCTCGTGGGCAGGTACGCCGCCAGGATCCGTCCCCTCGAGGGGACCTCGCACGACATCCCGCTGACCCCCCGTGAACTGGAGGTCCTTCGCCTCATCTCGGCCGGCCTCTCCAACAGCGAGATCGCCGCGACCCTCCTGATAAGCCAGGAGACCGTCAAAACCTTCGTGTCCCGTATCCTCGCCAAACTCCAACTCCGCGACCGCGTACAAGCAGTCGTCTATGCGTACCGCCGAGGCCTGGTGACCTGAGCCGAGACCGCGAAAAGGCGTTCAGCGCCGCAGGCTGCGACGTGCTGCTCTACACCCCGGGCTCACCGGAGTCGCGCGAACGCTTCCTCACCGAGCTGCCCGTGCGCAAACGGGTGGACGCCGTGCTCCCGCTGCTCATCCCCGACGAAGACGAAGCCGCCGCGCTGCGCTCCTGCGGACTGCCGTTGGCCACCGTCGTCGGCGGGGCCCGGGACGGCTTCACCGTCGCCGGTATCGACGACCACGCCGGCGCCGGCAGCGCCGCGACTCGCCCGATACCGAGCCGTCCGGGCACGTGCAGATGCCCACCCGCCTCGTCCTGCGCGAGACCACAGCCCCGTCCAGCCCGCGCGGGCGTACCCGGAGCGGTGTCGGCGCTCGCCCCGTGGCTTCGGGCGTTGCGGCGTGCGTTGAAGGAGAGTCGCTATCATCCCACCTGTGGAACGTTCCCAAAGTGAATCATCAACCATAGTCGTCTGGGATCTCGGCGGCGTCCTGGCTCCCTCGGGCCGTGCGCTGGGCGCGCTGGCCGCCGCTCTCGACGTACCCGAGTCCGACCTTGCCGGCCCGTACTGGGCCCACCGCGATGCCTACGACCTGGGCGGCTCTCCCGATGAGTACTGGCACCGGATCGCGAAGGATCTGGGGCGCCCGCCGGACGAGGCTTGGGTCGACCGGCTCGACCGTATCGACACCGAGTGCTGGGCGGCCCTCGAATCCGACGCCGGCGAACTGCTCACCCGGTTGGCAGGCCGCGGAATACCGTTGGGGGTCCTGTCCAACGCGCCGGTCTCGCTGGCGAAGGCGGTCCGACGGGCCTCATGGGGCGGTCTCTTCGAGACGCTGGTCTTCTCCTCCGACCTCGGGCTGATGAAACCGGACCCGCTCATCTACCGGGGCGCCGACGAACGGCTCGGCCGTGCCTCCTCGGACGTCGTGTTCTTCGACGACCGGCAGGAAAACGTCGCGGCGGCGCGCGCCCACGGCTGGCGCGCCCACGTGTGGACGGGAGCCGAGACGGCCGCCACCGTGCTCGCCCAGGAGGGTGTGCTCGATGGCTGACCGGCCGCGCAATCCCACGATCATCGACGTGGCCCGGCTGGCCGGGGTGTCCAAGTCGGTGGTGTCCCGGGTCGTCTCGGGGCGCGGCAGCGTAGGAGAGGAGACCCGGCGGCGGGTGCTGCGGGCCGCGGAGGAACTGGGCTATGTCGTCAACGCCGTGGCCCGGGCCATGGTCGCCCACCGGACCTACACCGTCGGGGCGTTCGTCCGCGACGCGGCGACGCCCTTCTACGGCCACCTTCTCACCGCGATGCAGGAGCGCGCGGCGTTCCACGGCTATCGGGTGGTCACCGCGACGGGCTCCGGCGGGTTCGAAGTGAGCGACGAGTACCGGGCGTTGGAGACCCTCGCGATGCTGCGGGTCGAGGCGTTGATCGTGTGCAGCGGGCTGCTGCCGAGCGAGCAGATCCTGCCGTTCGCCGCGCGGTTGCCCACCGTGGTGGCGGGGCGACCGGAGACGCATCCGAGCATCACCAGCGTCTACTGCGACGAGGACGAGGGAGGCACCACGCTGGCGGGCCACCTCCTCGATCTGGGGCATCGTGAGGTCGCGGTGGTCACCGTGCCGGCCAGCAGCTCCGTGACGCTGGGGCCACGGACGGCGGCCATGACCCGCCGCCTGCGGGAGCGTGGAGCACGCGTGCTCGAAATTCCGGGGCCGCATCGGGAGACAGCCGGCGCATGGGCGACCGAAGTGCTGCGACATCCCGAGATCACCGCCGTGATGGCCCCCAGCGACCGGCACGCGATCGCCCTGATGGAACAACTCCGCCTGCGAGATGTGGCCGTACCCGAACGGCTGTCGGTGACCGGCTACGACGGCATCGGGGACCTGACGACGTCCCTGATCGGACTGACGCACTGGCGCCAGCCGATCGACCTGATCGGCAGCCGGGCCGTGGACGCTCTCGTGCGGTTGCTCGACGGTGAGCAGCCGCCCGACCACCACCAAGTGCTGAACGGCACGCTGGTGGTGGGCCGCACGACCGCCCCTCCGACCGGCTGACCCGCTTTTTGCGGACTGTTCACTCGATGGCTACTGCGCTTGCCGGACCTGAAGTGGGAACGTTCCACACATGATTGGGAACGTTCCACTCCACCGCGGCGCAGCACGTCGCCCGGTCTGGCTCCCGCGCAGCCTCGCTGGACCGCTGATGGTCCTGCCATGCGTCGGCCTGTTGCTCGTCTTCGCGTACTGGCCGGTCGTCCGCGGTGTCGTCCTGAGCCTGTACGGCAACGATCTGCTGGGCGACCCGACGCGGTTCGTCGGACTCGACCAGTACGCCGAGCTGTTCACCGATCCGGAGCTGCGCCGGGCGCTACTCACCACGGTGGTGATAGCCGGGCTCAGCGTGCTGCTCTCGGTGGGCGGCGCGCTCGCCGCGGTGCTCCCGCTGCGCCGGGCCGCGCGCAGGCCGCGGGCCGTGGTGTCGGTGCTGCTGTCCATGCCGTTCGCGTACTCGGCGGCGGCGTCGGCGGCCGTGTTCGCGGGCCTGTTCGCCCCGGCGGTCGGAACCCTCAACCAGGTGCTGGCCCACCTCGGCGTCACCGGACCGGAGTGGCTGCGCTCTCCGGAATGGGCCATTCTCTCCGTGTCGATCGCCACTGCCTGGTACGAGTTCGGGTTCGCCTTCCTCGTCCTGCTTGCCGCGATGACCCAACTCGACCAGCACGTCATCGAGGCCGCGGCACTGGACGGCGCGTCGGGGCCCCGGCTGGCCCGCTCGGTGATCATCCCCATGCTCCGGCCGAGCCTGATATTCCTCCTGGTCACCCAGACCATCAGCGGGCTACAGGTGTTCACTCAGGTCCAGGTCCTCACCCGGGGCGGCCCGGCCGACGCCACGTCGACGCTGGTCTTCGAGCTGTACCAGCGCGCCTTCGGCGAGGCGCTCCCCCACGTCGGCTCGGCCTCGGCCCTGGCCGTGGTCCTGCTGCTCCTCGTCCTGCTGATCACCGCGATCCAGTTCCGGGTGCTGAGGAGGTGGGCATGACACGCCGTCACGCAGCCTCGCTGCTGCGCTGGCTGTGGCTGGGCGCCGTGGTCGTGGTCGTCGCGTTCCCCGTCTACGCCACCGTCGTCACCGCTCTGCTGCCCCCGACCGACGTGGCCGCCGGCCGACTCGTCCCCAGGCCGGACCGGCTCACCCTGGACAACGTGCGCACCGTCCTGGGCACCGCGCCCCTCGCCCAGCAGTACCTGGTCAGCGTGGCCGTCACCGCCCTGCAGGCCGCCGCCCAGCTGACCACGGCCGCACTGGCCGCGTACGCGCTCGTCTTCCCCCGCTGGCGCGGCCGCGGCGTGGCCTTCGCGCTGGTGCTGGCCACCCTGGCCTTCCCCGGGGAGAGCCTGGTCATCCCCAACTTCCAGCTCGTCAGCGGGCTCGGGCTGCGCGACACCGTGCTCGGTATCGTCATCCCGTACCTGGCCGCCGGCTACGCGGTCTTCCTGCTCCGCCAGGCGTTCCTCGCGCTGCCGCGGGAGGTCTGGGAGGCCGCCCGCATGGACGGCTGCGGTGACCTGCGCGCCCTCGTGCTCGTCGTCCTGCCCATGGCCCGGCCGCAGTTGGTCACGGCGGCGATGTGGTGCGCCCTGTCGGCGTGGAACGGCTACTTCTGGCCGCTGCTCATCACCGACTCCCCCCAGCGTCGCACCATCCAGGTCGGTCTCGCCCAACTCGTCGTGGACCAGGTCACCGCACCGGCCGTCATCTACGCCGGCACCCTCCTGGTCCTGCTGCCGACCCTGCTGCTCGTCCTCTTCGGCCAGCGCTTCCTGGTCCGGGGCCTGGCGGCACGGGTCACCACGTAGACGCCCCCCACAGCCTCACCCGTACACAACCGAGCAAGAAAGACGATTCGCCATGTCCACGTTTCCTTCATCGCTCCCTCCCCGAGCCAGACTGCGAGCACGCGTCGCGGCCGGCTGCCTGACGACCGCCCTCGCCCTGACCCTCACCGCCTGCGGCGGCTCCGACGGCGGCTCCGATGACGGGAAGGCCGCCGACGCGGCGCCCGGACCGTCGGCGCTGGACGGCGCGAAGAACGCGGTGACCGTGACGCTGTGGCACGGCCTCGGCGGCCCGGCCGGTCAGGCGCTGCAGAACGAGATCGACGCGTTCAACAAGGCCAACGCCGGAAAGATCGTGGTGAAGGCGTCGTTCCAGGGCAGCTATGCCGACGCCATCGCCAAGTACACCTCCGCGATCCGCAGCGGCGGCACACCGAGCGTCATGATCTCCAACGACATCACCAGCGGCTATCTGCGCGACGCCGGACAGACCGTCTCCGCCCAGGACATGGCCGCCGCCAACCCGAAGGACCTCGACCTCGACAAGCTCCGCCCGGCGGCGCGCAACTACTACACAGCCGACGGCAAGCTCCTGGCCGTACCGCTGAACACGTCCATGCCCCTGCTGTACGTCAACGACAAGCTGCTGGACCGGGCGAAGGTCGACCGCTCGACCCTCGGCACCCTCACGGGCGTGGCCGAGGCCGCGCGGAAGGTCCACGCCGCGCTGCCCGATGTGAAGGGCATCGACCAGCCCTTGGACGGCTGGTGGTTCGAGCAGCTCACCGCCGCGGCCGGGGTCCCCTACTGCACGCCGGACAACGGCCGGAAGTCGGGCGGAGCCACGGCGCTGTCCCTCACCAGCGCGGCGCAGCGCTCCGCGTTCGGCATCATGGCCAAGCTCTACACCGACGGCGTCGGCCTCGACACCGGCGACGACGGCAACGCCGCCCTGTCGGCTTTCGCCGCGGGCAAGACCGCCATGATGTTCAACTCCAGCGGCGCGATCGGCGGCCTCACCGAGGCGGGCATGAAGGGCTACAGCGCGCTGCCCTACCCCCTGTCCGGCTCGCCGTCCACGGCGGGCGCCGCGATCGGTGGCGCCGCGATGTGGGTGGACCGGGCCGGACACAGCGCGGCCGAGCAGGTGGCCGGCTGGAAGCTGGTCAGCTACCTCGCCTCCCCCGAAGCGCAGGAACGATTCGCCAAGGCATCGGGATACGCCCCCATCAACACCGACGTCGACAACTCGTCCACGTGGAAGGCGTTCCTCGCCCAGCACGAGCCCTACGCCGTGCTCGGCAAGCAGTTCGCCGACACCCCCGCCACGACGGCCACCTCCGGCTGCCTCAGCGGCGCCATGCCGGGTGTGCGTGAAGCGGTCGTGCCGGAGATGCAGCAGGCGTTCAGCGGCAAGAAGTCGATCGACAGCGCCCTGAAGGCAGCGCAGGACGCGGCGACGGCGAAGATCAAGGACTACCGGGAGCAGGCGGGACAGTGACCGACACGACCAGCACGACCAACACCACGACAATCACGACCGCGGACTCCAACGAGCGCTTCGCACAGGCTCCCGGAGACCCGTACCGCTACGGCGTCTACCTGCGCCCCGACCCCGTCACCTGCACCGCGGTCACCGCCGTGACCAGCCAACTGCGGGCGCAGTACGGGCTCGTCTCGGCGGGCGCGTTCCCGCCGCACGCGACCTTGGTCGGCAGCCGGCATCTCCCTGGCCCCGTCGAGGAGACCATCGACGCCGTGACCCGGGCAGTGGCCGACGTCCCCGCCTTCACCGTCCACAACGCGGGTGTCCGCCGTCAGGGCGTGGGGCTGGTCTACGACGTCCACCACCTCGCCGACGGCATCACCCCGAACACGGCGTTCGTGGACCTCGCCGCCCGGATCGACACGGCCGTCGCCCCCCTGGAGACACCGGCACCCAACCCGTCGGGAAACCCCTTCGACGCCGACACGTTCCAGGCCCACCTGTCGCTGCTCTCGCACGACATGTACGAACGCCCGGACCTGTTCGCCGAGGTCGAGGAGTACGTCTCCGGACTGCCCGTGCCCTTCTCGGACAGCTTCCCGGGTGACACCGTCACCCTCTACCGCACCCGCAGCGACGACTGGACGGGCCGCTGGTGGCAGACGCTCACCTGGGAGCACGTTTACACCTGGCGCCTGCGCCACCACTGAGCAGCTCCGGGGACGGACCGCCCCGTCTCCCCACAGGCTGCGCTCCAATCGCCGACAAACCCCCTCTCACCGAAGGCGGGTGAGAGGGGCCCCGGGCGGCACCGGGCAGGGAGAGAGCGGACCCGAGCGTGCCCTCCCACGAACCACACCCCAACAGAACCACTCGTAGCGGACGCCGTCGTCCGACTCGGATCGTCCGGCACGTTCCTGCCGGTGAAGGGGGCCTGCGACCCATGGCCACTGTCTCGTTCGACAAGGCGACCCGGATCTACCCGGGCACCGAGAAGCCCGCCGTAGACGCGCTCGACATCCACATCGAGGACGGAGAGTTCCTCGTCCTGG
>NZ_VMNX01000459.1 GCF_009377235.1 Streptomyces acidicola | reverse complement strand
GGCCGGGGCCGCGCCCCCCTCCTTGACGGGGGGCGCGGCGGTGTCGTGCCGGGTGGCCATACCGGTCACTTCTCCAGGTTGTTGTCGATGGTCTTGGTGGCCGTCTCCCAGGCCTTCGCGGGAGACGTGCCCTTGGTGACCAGGACGAGGCCGTTGTCGTTCAGGCTCGACCCGATGACCTGGTCCTTGGGACCGATGACCTGAACGGGGGTCGTCTTCGCCGCCTCGGCGAAGATCTTGCCGATCGGCGCGTCACCCGTCATCTCGTTCTTCGCGTCGAGCACTTCGGGTGTGGTGTACGTGGCCGGTGCGCTCGGGAAGTTGCCCTGCACCTTGAACAGCTTCGCCTGCTGCTCCGGAGCGGTCAGCCAGGCGGCCAGCTTCATGGCCTCCTTCACGTTCTTTCCGCTCTTCGGCACGGACAGGAAGGCCCCGCCCCAGTTGCCGGACTTGGGCGCGACGGCCACGTCCCACTTGCCCTTCGTGTCGCCCTTGGAGTGTTCCTTGAGCGTGCCGAGCATCCACGGCGGGCAGGCGATCGCGGCGAACTTGCTGTTGGCGATCGTGGTGTTCCAGTCCGGCTGGAACTGGGTCTGGGCACCGACCAGTCCGTCCTGGGCGGCCTTCGCGGTCATCATGAAGGACTGCTTGACGACCGGGTTGTCCTTGTAGATGACCTTGCCGGACTTGTCGTAGAACCTGACCTTCTCACTGCCGAGGATGGCGCTCATCAGGCCACCGGGGGAGTCCATGAAGGTGGTGCCCTCGGGGGCGTTCTTCTGGTACTCCTCACCGACCTTGATCAGTTTCTTCCAGTCACCCGCCCAGCTCTTCGCGAGCTCCTCGCGGTCGGTCGGCAGCCCGGCCTTCTCGAAGAGGTCCTTGCGGTAGCAGATGCCCACCGGCCCCACGTCGGTGCCGAGACCGATCGTCCGGCCGTCCTTCGTGGTGGCCTGCTGCCACTTCCAGTCCAGCCAGTCGCTGGACTTCACGCCGGGTGCCTTGGAGACGTCCTCGAGCTTGTCCGCCTGGGTGCTCACCACCTCGGCGATGTTGCCGACCTCGACGGCCTGGATGTCCATCAGGCCCGCGTTGGTCGTGAGGTGGTTGACGAGCGCCGGGTAGTAGTTCTCGTTGCGCTGGGTGACGTTTTCCTCGATCTTGATGTTCGGGTTGAGCTTCTCGTACTCGTCGTAGAGGCCGGCCTCCTTGAAGCCGAAGGCGCCGAACAGCCCCATTTTGACGACGGTCTTGCCCGAGTTGCCGCCTCCGGACGAATCGCTGCCGCTGCCACCGTCGTCGGCACAGCCGGCCAGCAGCCCGGCGCCCATGGCGGCGGTCACCGCCAGGACCACCGCCCTGCGGGCGCTGCGGCGGGTCTTGACCCCTCTCGAACCCAGCCGAGAGTGGGGGAGGGTACGTCCTCGCATTGAGTCCTCCTGTTGCCCTGACGTGCCGGCCCCCCGGCCAACTGCGTTGTTGGACCCGTTCTTTCATGCTGCTGCGGCTCGGGTGGGGAACGTGCGGGTTGTGTATGTGTCAGGTACTGTGGGAGCGCTCCCACAAGTGATGTGTTGAAGAGTCGTCGGTTCGTGCGGGGGTGTCAAGGGAGCAGACGCGGAGAGATGTGTTCGGTTATCGGGCTGTTAACTAACCCGGCGCCCTCGGCCGAGCGAGCCGAGGCGTGGTGCCACTGAGGCTCCTGGGACGGGTGAGTCTCCAGAGAGTGGCGTGACCGAGGGCCCCAGCGGGCGGGCCCGAATGCTCCCGGGCGTCGTACGGGGGATCACGACTGTTAGATTCCACGCCAGTGCGGCGTTGACGGGAGGGGATCATGGCTGGTCACGGAGGGCGGAACCGGAGCGGTCGGCGTCCGACGCTGGAGGAGGTCGCCGCGCGTGCCGGTGTCGGCCGCGGCACGGTCTCCCGGGTGATCAACGGTTCGCCCCGGGTCAGCGACGCGACCCGCGCGGCCGTCGAGGCGGCGGTGGCGGAGCTCGGCTACGTCCCGAACACGGCGGCCCGGGCGCTCGCCGCGAACCGCACGGACGCGATCGCCCTCGTCGTCCCCGAGCCGGAGACCCGGTTCTTCGCCGAGCCGTACTTCTCGGACATGCTGAAGGGCGTGGGCGCCGCACTGGCGGACACCGAGATGCAGCTGC
This sequence comes from Streptomyces acidicola, assembly GCF_009377235.1. Classification (GTDB taxonomy): domain Bacteria; phylum Actinomycetota; class Actinomycetes; order Streptomycetales; family Streptomycetaceae; genus Streptomyces; species Streptomyces acidicola. The sequence goes on along the minus strand of NZ_VMNX01000459.1, from coordinate 822 downwards.
TGCTGATCTTCGCGGGCAGCGACCGCGAGCGCCGCCGCCTGGCCCAGTACCTGGCGGCGCACCGGGTTGACGGCGCCCTCCTGGTGTCGGTCCACGCCGACGACCCCCTCCCCGACCTCCTGGCCCAGCTGGAGATCCCGGCCGTGATCAGCGGCCCGCGCTCGGAGCACGAGACGCTGCCCTCGGTGGACTCGGACAACTACGGCGGCGGCCACTCGGCGGTGCAGCACCTCATAGCCCGGGGGCGGAAGAAGATCGCCACGATCGCCGGCCGCCTCGACGTCTACGGCGCCCAGCGGCGCGTCGAGGGCTACCGTCAGGCGCTGTGCGACGCAGGCCACCCGGTGGACGAGCGGCTGATCGTGCCGGGTGACTTCACGGAGGAGGGCGGCCGCCGGGCGATGACGGAGCTCCTTGAGCGGTGCCCCGACCTGGACGCGGTCTTCGCGGAGTCGGACGTGATGGCGGCGGGCGCCCGGCAGGTGCTGCGCGAGGCGGGCCGCCGCATCCCCGACGACGTCGCCCTCGTCGGCTACGACGACTCGGCGATCGCCCGCCACATGGACCCGCCCCTGACCAGCGTCCGTCAGCCCATAGAGGGGATGGGCCACGCGATGATCAACCTCCTCCTGGACGAGATCGCGGACCACCGTCCGGCGGTGTCGCGGGGTCTGGAACGGCGGCAGCTGGTACTGCCGACGGAGCTGGTGCAGCGGCACTCGTCGTAGGGGCCCATACGGGCGGGACGGGACTCCGGACGCCTTCGGCCTTCGTAAGGCCATCGGCGTCAGAGGCGCCCCTCGCCCCCGGTGCCTGGACCCC
>NZ_VMNX01000458.1 GCF_009377235.1 Streptomyces acidicola | reverse complement strand
CTTCTGAACCACCCCGACCCACACACCGCCGCCCAAGCCGCCGCCGTCGAGAACCTACTGCGCTGTTGGGCACGGGAACACGACATCCTCGCCCCCGACGACGGCACCCTCCGTGTCCCCCTCCCCGTCACCGGCACAGCTCTCCTCGCTCCGGTCCACTACTGGTCCCCCACGGGCTGGCACCGCTTCGGACTCCCCCGTCTGGCAGACGCCCCCGAAACCGCACCCCCGGCCGACGCGGTGACGGTGGCAGCCCTGCTGGCCAGGGAAGCCGCCGCAGCGGATGACGCGGAAGCGGATGCCTCGCAGCCCTCGGGAACGGAGAGCGCCGACCTCGTTGACCGGGTCGCCGACTCGCTCCGGCGCACCGCTGTGTTCATCCGCGACCGGCGCAACAACCCCACCGACGTACCCGATCTCTTCCTCGCCGCCGAACAGTCACTCGTACTCGGTCACCCCCTGCACCCCACTCCGAAAAGCCGTGAAGGGCTCTCCGAAGCGGCAGCACGGCTCTACTCACCGGAGTCGCGCGGCTCCTTCCCATTGCACTGGATCGCGGTCGCCCCATCCGCCCTGGCGGCCGACTCGGCATGGACGGAGCGCGGTCGACTCGTCCCCGCCGAGCAGTTGACCTCCAGGCTGGCCGGCTCCGGGCTGCCTCTGCCCAAGGGCCACACCGCCCTACCCGTGCACCCCTGGCAACTCCACGCGATCCTGCACCGCGCCGACACCGCAGCCCTGCTGGATGCCGGGCTCCTCCAGTACCTCGGCCGCTTCGGCTCGCCTTGGCACCCCACCTCCTCCGTGCGCACCCTCTACCGTTCCGGCGCCCCCGCGATGCTCAAGCTGTCGCTGGGGCTACGCATCACCAACTCCCGTCGCGAGAATCTCCGCAAGGAACTCCACCGCGGAGTCGAGGTCCACCGCCTCCTCCGCACCGGCCTGGCGCGGGAGTGGCGGAACGCCCACCCCGGCTTCGACATCGTCCGCGACCCGGCCTGGCTCGCGGTCACCGGACCGGACGGCCGCCCCGTCCCCGGCCTGGACGTGGTGATCCGGCACAACCCGTTCGACCCGGCGGACGACGTCACCTGCATCGCCGGCCTCGTCTCCCCGCGGCCGTGTGCGACCGGCCAAAGCCCCCCAACCGGCCAACGCCCCCCGACCGGCTCGTCCCACGCGATCGTCCGGGACCACGACACGGGTCAACCGCACGCGTCCGTCCAGCCGAACACGTCCGTCCAACCGCGCGGGACCGATCACCAGCAGCACGGTTGGCCCGTCGACACCCCCGACCTCGTCATGCGTTCCAGGCTCACCGACATCGTCACTCGCCTCGCCGGCCGCACCGGACGCACCCGCCAAGCCGTCGCCACCGAGTGGTTCCTGCGCTACCTGGAACACGTCGTGCGCCCCGTGCTGTGGCTCGACGGCGAGGCCGGTATCGCCCTTGAAGCCCACCAGCAGAACACCCTGCTCCTGCTGGACCCCGAGGGCTGGCCCAGAGGCGGCCGCTACCGTGACAACCAGGGCTACTACTTCCGCGAGTCCCGCCGTGCGGAGCTCGAAGCCCGGTTGCCCGGCATCGGTGAGCAGAGCGACACGTTCGTCTCCGACGAGGTCAGCGACGAACGCTTCGCGTACTACCTCGCCATCAACAACGTGTTCGGGCTCATCGGCGCCTTCGGCTCCCAACACCTCGCCGACGAGAGGCTGTTGCTCGCCGCTTTCCGCCGCTTCCTGGCTCGTGCGGTCACCGGCCCTGCCCGATTGCGTACCTCCCTGCCCGCTCTGCTCCTCGACTCACCTGTCCTGCGCTGCAAGGCGAACCTGCTGACCCGGCTGCACGGCCTCGACGAACTCGTCGGCCCCGTGGACACCCAGTCCGTCTACGTCACCATCGCCAATCCCCTCCGCTCCTGATGGATGGGCACACCCGGCCCATTCGACTTCCCTGACATCCCCGTATCCCTTCCCTGCACATCCCTGACACCTGATCCCTGAGGAACATGACCCACCCCGTCTCCTGAGAGGAGCGTCGCCGTGCCTCCCACCGATGCGAGCACCGACGCCGGGACCGCCTGCGCCCCGAACGGCACCCCGACCGCCGCTCACAGCAGCACTGCTGCCCGCACCGGCACCACCGGCCCAACCGGCGGCACCGCCGACACCGACACCACCGACCAGCCCGTCACCGGTACCGCCGTCACCGCTGTGCGTTCGGACAGCGAGGACACACTGGACCTACGCCTGCCCGACGAGTTCCTGGACTTCCTGGCCGAGGAAGCCGAGAAGCACGGCGGGGGACCGGGCGAGGGGGACGGCGCGGAGGCGTGGCCTACGGACGGCGTTCCGACGGACGACGACCTGCTCGACCGCCTTGCCGACTGGGGTCCGGTCACCACCCCGGTAGGTGTCCTGCACCTCCTCCCCGTACGCGTCGAGCGGGATCTTCCGCTGATCAGCCGCTGGATGAACGACCCCGCCGTGGCCGCCTTCTGGAAACTCGCCGGACCACAGTCCGTGACCGAGGGACACCTGCGCCACCAGCTGGCCGGAGACGGACGCAGCATTCCGTGCCTCGGTCTGCTGGACGGCACCCCGATGAGCTACTGGGAGGTCTACCGCGCGGATCTCGACCCCCTGGCCCGCCACTACCCCGCCCGCCCGCACGACACCGGCGTCCACCTCGTCATCGGCGGTGTCGCCGACCGCGGCCGCGGTATCGGCTCAGCCCTGCTCCGAGCCTTCGCCGACCTTGTGCTGGACAAGCGGCCCTCGTGCGCACGCGTCATCGCGGAACCCGACCTTCGCAACACCCCCTCCATCGCCGCGTTCCTGAGCGCCGGCTTCCGGTTCTCCGCCGAGGTCGACCTGCCCGACAAGCGAGCCGCCCTCATGGTCCGAGACCGGGCCCTGCGCGATCTGCTGTAGCGCCATCACTTTTGGTACACCGCTCACCACGAAGCGGTTCCCACCCGAGAAGAACTTCGAAGGACTCCGTGCTGCATCCACCCGCCATCCCACCC
>NZ_VMNX01000457.1 GCF_009377235.1 Streptomyces acidicola | reverse complement strand
CGGTGAAGGGGCCCCGCACGAGATCGCGGTGCTCGGGCACCGGCGCGGGCTGGGGCAGGTCCAGCGGGAGGTACCAGGCGAGGGGCGGGATGTCCGGCGACGGGCCGGGCAGGGACAGGAAGCCGGCGTCCGGGTCGCCGTGGCTGCCGGTTTCGGCCGTGAGTTTCCGGTGCAGGACCGGGGAGAGCACGACCACGACATCCGCGGGGGAGGGGTCGCCCAGCGCCGACGGGAGGTCAGGGGACGCGGCCGTCCGGTCCGCCCGCACGAACTGGGCGGTGTGCCAGAAGGTCACCCGGATGCCGGGGGGGTCGTCCACGTCCAGCAGCGCGCCCGGCAGCTCGCGCAGGACCGCGTGCAGGACCGGCAGGACGGGGGCGCCGGGCTCGGTCACGACGACGTACCCGTTGTCGCGGGTGAGCAGTTCGTACCGGCTCGGGTCCAGGTCGCCCAGGGAGAGCAGCCAGGGGAGGGTGCGGCCCAGAAAGCGGTGGGTGTCCGGGCGCGGGTCCGGGCCGGTGATCTCGACGGTGAGGGTGGCGCGGTCGAGCTCGGGCGTGGCGCGCAGGGCGAGCCGGTGCAGACGACGGAAGTCCTCGTGCTCCGGGTACTCCTGGAGCAGCGGGGCGAGGTCGGCTGCGGCCTGCTCGAAGTCGCCCAGTTCCAGATCGAGTTCGGCGCGGGTGACGTACAGGGACCGACGGAGGGCATGGAGGCGGGCACGGGCCGCCTCGGCCGCGGGGCCGGGGACACTGTCGAGAGGGTCGCCGTACCAGAGGTCGAGGGCGTACTGGACGGAGGCGCGGGCGGTCGCCGGGTCGCCCTCGGCCCGGCGGGTGTTCACCTTGGCCACGAGGTCCTCGCAGCGGAACACATCGATGGTGGAGGGCGCAGCGTGGAGGGCATAGCCGTCCACCGTCGTGGCGAGGAGCCCGGGGCCGAGAGCGGCGCGCAGGGAGGAGGCGAGGGCGGCCAGCTCCCGATGGGGGTGCTCAGGGGGGTGCTGCCCCCACAGGCCCTCGATCAGTTCGTCGTTCGACACGGTCCTGCCGTGCCGCAGGAGCAGCATGCAGAGCAGGGCCCGGGCCGGGCCGTCGCCGACCGGCAGCGGGCGGTCCCGCCGGCCGATCCGCACGGGGCCGAACAGGCCGTACTGGTATCGATCCTCGGCGACGGCCTCCAGCACCTCGGTGAACGAGGATGCCTGGAACAGGCTCCTGCCTTCGCGCTGGACGCCGAGGGAGGGGTTGAGGAGTTTGTCGGCGATCACCGGGAACCGGGCCCGGAACAGCGCGAGCCGACGCGGAAGACGAGGCTTCGGCCTGTCGTCGGACCCCGCCAGGCCCCCGGCCAGCTCGATCAGCAGGTGACCGAAGTCCTCCAGGTCCTTCGACTCGGTGCGGCCACGGACGTTCCCCAGCGCGAGGCCGGTGATCTTCACGGTGCCGTCCGGGCACAGCAGCAGACTGCGCGCACTGAACCGGCCGTGCACCAGACCCTGTTCGTGCACGGCTTCGAGGCCCCTCGCGACGTGGCGCGCCAGCGGGGCGAGCAGCCAGTACGGCAGCCGGAAACCGCCCTCGGCGGTGAGCTCGGCCAGGGAGACACCTTCCACGAACTCGGTGACCAGGTACGGGACGTCGCCCTCGACACCGTGGTCCAGGACCGCGATCACATTCGGGCTCCGGAGGCCGGCGATGAGGCGTGCCCGCGCCAGGAACGGTTCGTGCTCCCGCCGCGCGGAGTACTCGTACACGGCCACGGTCCGGTCGAGCTGTGTGTCCTGGGCCAGCCACACCTGCGGCGAGCCCATGCCCACGCGCCGCACGAGCCGGTACCTGCCCAGCACCATCCGCGAGGACTCCGGGGGTGCCCCGCCCAGCAGGCGTACGCTCTCCGCCCGCACCGCCGCGAACGGCTCCCCCCGCGCGGCCACACCCCCGTCACCGGGCGCGGCGATCCGGAACTCCCGGGCCGCCACTCCGGCCCGCTCGTCGATCAACGCGCCGACACGGGACAGGAGTTCGGACGTCCGCCCGTGCGCCGTGCGCGGCAGGGTTCGCAGCAGCAGCTCGCGCACCCCGGGACGGAAGTCGTACGACCCGGCCGGGCGCCCCGGCACCGTGGTCAGCAGACCGCTGAGTATCACCTCCGCCAGGTGCTGGGGGCGTGGGTCGGGCTCGATCGCGGCGTGCAGGAGCCGCATCACCGGCAGCTCGGGGCGGCCGAGGGCGAGATGGCCCGCGAGACGGAAGGCCTCCGGGGAGGCGATGGAGCGGAAGCGCAGGACGAGATCCTCCGGCGAGAGCCGCTCCACATCGCTCCGGCCCAGTTCGTCGACCGGGTCCAGGGGAGGGACCGGCCCCAACAGGGCGACGGAGCCCGGCAGCCGGCCCGCCCGGCCCAGGAGCTTCGACCAGTTCGCCAGCCAGGGCGCCGAGGGTTCCAGGACGGGAAGGGGAAGCGAACCGGGCCCGGCGATGTCGGTGATGTACGAGTCCACCTCGTACGCCGAGTTGGGCGCCGCCGGCGAGGGCGAGGTGATCCGCGCGGTCACGGCCGGCAGCGCCGTGGTGCGCCACAGTCGTTCCGGGAGCGGCTGGACCACGGCCACCGGCATGCTGGCGGCCCACCGCCGCAGCGTGCGGTACCAGCGGTCGCCCGCCGCGCCCTCCCGCCACTGCGGGCCCATGCAGTCGGAGACGATCAGCGTGACGGTGCGTCCGTCGGCATACGACTCCTGCGAACCGGGCCGCCGTACGGTGCCGTCGGCCGCCAGCCGGTGCGACTCCACCGTGCGGAACACGCCCGACTGCGCGAGGGCCGCGTGCAGTTCACGCACGAGCGGGCCCCAGACGGGCATGGTCGGACCGGAGTCGTGCACGAGGTGCAGGGTCAGCCAGCGTTCGGTCGTCGGGCGCAGGACCGGCTGCCACCACTGGGGTGCCGCGCCGAGCCGGGCGATGCGGTGGGCGGTCGCCTCCTCGTCCACCTCATGGCCGAAGGGCGCGGGGACCCGGCGCTTGAGGGGGCGCAGGGCGCGCTGGAGGGCGAGGGGGTGGGACAGCATCGGGGG
>NZ_VMNX01000456.1 GCF_009377235.1 Streptomyces acidicola | reverse complement strand
GTGGAACGCCCCGCCCCCGACACGGCGGGCGACCTCATCCGCTGGGCCTCCTTCAGTTGCGCCCTCGTTCCCGTGGTCCTCCTCGGGTACGGCACGTCGCTCGCCGGAGCGGCCGGCGCGGCCCTGGGCCTGGCTGCCGTGACCGCAGTGTGCCGGCTGCTGCTGCGCCAGTCGGAGCGGGGAGCGGCACGCGCATCGGCCGAGGAGGGGGCGCCACGGCGGGGCCGACACGGCCGGGTCGGCTCGGGGGCGCACAGGGGCGGACGGCATTCTGGAGGAGATACGCCGGTCGACTGACCGGTTTCTGCGCACACCACCGCACCTTTTCAGCCAACTTCGGGTTCCTGTGCATGTGTTGCTCGAACACCCCCACACCACCCGTTCGACCTGCACTGAAAGGGGCCCGCAGGGCGCGCGCACCCTACGTGGATTGGCCACTACGACGAGGCGCACTTCCCTGTACGGCCCACGAGTGCAACGCTTCGTGATCGAATGCTTCACGCCAAGTTGCCAAGTCGACAATGTGCCGGTTGCCGAACTGGTCACGCCGGCACCACGGGACACAGTAGATTCGATCTTGACTGTCTTACGGCGGGGGACTCGTGCAGGACCAAGGGGAAACGTGCAGGAGCGACACAACCGAGGAGCCGCGACCACCGAGGGGGGCTTAGCAGGATGAGCCACGACTCCACTGCCGCGCCGGAAGCCGCGGCCCGGAAACTTTCCGGGCGACGCCGCAAGGAGATCGTCGCGGTGCTGCTGTTCAGCGGCGGCCCCATCTTCGAGAGTTCCATACCGCTTTCGGTGTTCGGGATCGACCGCCAGGACGCCGGAGTACCGCGCTACCGGCTGCTGGTCTGCGCCGGAGAAGACGGCCCGCTGCGGACCACGGGGGGGCTGGAACTCACCGCGCCGAACGGACTGGAGGCGATCTCACGGGCGGGCACCGTCGTCGTGCCGGCCTGGCGCTCGATCACCTCGCCGCCGCCGGAGGAGGCGCTCGACGCCCTGCGCCGGGCACACGAGGAGGGCGCCCGCATCGTCGGGCTGTGCACCGGCGCCTTCGTGCTGGCCGCCGCCGGCCTGCTGGACGGCCGCCCGGCCACCACCCACTGGATGTACGCGCCGACGCTGGCCAAGCGCTACCCGTCGGTGCACGTCGATCCACGCGAACTGTTCGTGGACGACGGAGACGTACTGACCTCGGCCGGTACGGCGGCCGGCATCGACCTGTGCCTGCACATCGTGCGCACGGACCACGGCAACGAGGCGGCCGGCGCGCTGGCCCGCCGTCTGGTGGTCCCCCCGCGCCGCAGCGGCGGCCAGGAACGCTACCTCGACCGGTCTTTACCGGAGGAGATCGGCGCCGACCCGCTCGCCGAGGTCGTCGCCTGGGCGCTGGAGCACCTCCACGAGCAGTTCGACGTGGAGACCCTCGCCGCGCGCGCGTACATGAGCCGCCGCACCTTCGACCGCCGGTTCCGTTCCCTCACCGGGAGCGCCCCGCTGCAGTGGCTGATCACCCAGCGCGTGCTGCAGGCCCAGCGCCTGCTGGAGACGTCGGACTACTCCGTGGACGAGGTCGCCGGGCGCTGCGGCTTCCGCTCCCCCGTCGCACTGCGCGGCCACTTCCGCCGGCAGCTGGGCTCGTCCCCAGCGGCCTACCGGGCGGCGTACCGGGCACGGCGGCCCCAGGGCGAGAGGCCGGACGGCCCGGACGGCTCCTCGGGCTCGGGCGGGCCCCAGTCGGTGCCGCAGGACGCCGCCGCGCTGCCGCTCCAGACCCGCCGCACGGCGGCCGCGAACGCCCTGGCCCCGGCGGCCTCGCTCTCCACGGAGGGCGCCAAGCCCGAGCTGTACGCCACGGGCCGTCTGCCGGGCCAGCGCAGCGCCCCGTAGCCGCCCTCGGACACCCTCGGCCCGGTCCCGACCTGATCACCCAGGTGCAGGACCGGGTCGTTCGGTCGTCACGGGCCGTAAGGTGAGACACATGAACGATCGCATGGTGTGGATCGACTGCGAGATGACCGGGCTCTCGCTGTCCGACGACGCGCTCATCGAGGTGGCCGCGCTGGTCACCGACTCGGAGCTGAACGTACTGGGCGAGGGCGTGGACATCGTCATCCGTCCGCCGGCCAAGGCACTGGAGACGATGCCGGAGGTGGTCCGCCAGATGCACACCGCGTCCGGGCTCCTGGACGAGCTCGCCGGCGGCACGACGCTGGTGGAGGCGGAGGAACAGGTCCTCAGCTACATCCGCGAGCATGTCAAGGAACCCGGCAAGGCCCCGCTGTGCGGCAACTCGGTCGGCACCGACCGCGGCTTCCTCCACCGCGACATGCCGGAGCTGGAGGAATACCTCCACTACCGGATCGTGGACGTCAGCTCCGTCAAGGAGCTGGCCCGCCGCTGGTACCCGAGGGCGTACTTCAACAGCCCCGAGAAGAACGGCAACCACCGGGCCCTCGCCGACATCCGCGAGTCCATCGCGGAGCTCCGCTACTACCGGGAGGCGATCTTCGTCGCCCAGCCCGGCCCGGACTCCGACACGGCGCGGACGATCGCCGCGAAACACGTCCTGCCCGCCGGGTAACCGCCCCGCCGGAGTGCCGCCGGGCCCCGCCGAAACCCTGGCGCGAGCACCCCTTCGGACCCTGTACACTTTTTCTCGGCCGGTCGGTGAACCACTCGGAGAACCGCCGGTCATGGTGGGTGTAGCTCAGCTGGTAGAGCACCTGGTTGTGGTCCAGGATGTCGCGGGTTCAAGTCCCGTCACTCACCCGAAGGCGAAGGCGACGTGTGCCCGCGGAAAGCGCGGGCCTCGTCGCCTTCGTTGTTACTGCGCGGCTTCGCCGCGCGGGCGGGGGCTTCGCCACCCGCACCCCCCTTGCGCGTGGTGGGCCCGAGGGGTTCAGGTCTCTTGCGCGGGGTGGGCCGGAGGGGTTCAGGGCCCTTGCGCGGGCCGGAGGGTTCGCGTCCTCCCGGTGGGCCGGAGGGTTCCCGTCCCTTGCGTGGGGTGGGCGGAGGTTCGAGGCGCCGGTGCGCGGGATGAGCCAGAGGGGTTCGCGTCCTCGTGTGGGG
>NZ_VMNX01000455.1 GCF_009377235.1 Streptomyces acidicola | reverse complement strand
CCCTCATCCCCCTCGTCGACGCCCCCGGCGTGCCCGTCATCCACGCCGCGGACTACCTCGACGAACGCGACCGCCTCCTCGCCGCCGGCCACATCACCGTCATCGGCGCGGGCCAGTCCGGCGCCGAGATCTTCCTCGACCTGCTCCGAACCCGCCCCGAAGGCCGCGAACGGATCCACTGGCTGGCACGCACCGAGGCATTCGCACCCATGGAGTACTCCAAGCTCGGCCTGGAACACTTCACACCCGACTACACCCGCTACTTCCACGCCCTCACCGAACCGACGCGCGACCGCCTCGTCGCCACCCAGTGGCAACTCCACAAGGGCATCGCGGCCCCCACCCTGGCCGCCATCCACGAGGAGCTCTACCACCGCACCCTGCACGGCGGCTGGCCCGACGCCGTCCTCACACCCGGAGTCCTGGTCCGCACCGCCGGCCGGCTCTCCTCAACCCAGATCGAACTCCACCTGGAACACCTCCAGCAGGGCACCCGCTCCCGCCTCACCACCGACGCCGTCGTCCTCGCCACCGGCTACCGCGAACGCCCCGTCGACCGCATCCTCGCCGGCCTCGACCCGTACATGCGCCGCGACAACTCCGAGCGACCCCGCGTCGACGACCGCTTCCGCCTCATTCTCGACCCCTCGATCACCGGCTCCGGCTGCCACATCTACGTACAGAACGCGGCACTCCACGCCCACGGCGTCGGCACCCCCGACCTCGGCCTCGCCGCCTGGCGCAGCGCCACCATCCTGAACACCCTCACCGGCAAGGAACCGTATCCGCTGCCCGACCGCACGGCCTTCACCACCTTCGGCCTCACCCCACGGCAGCCACAGGTCCCGCCCGCACACCAGGAACGGACCCTCACCCCACTCACCGACCACAAATAACCGAACGAGGCGCCCGGCCACACCGGACGCCCCCCGTCCACGACGCCGGCACGAAAACCCTCGCCGACGCCGTGGACCTGAAACACCTGAAGCCCCAGAAGCCCGGAGCCGCAGAAGACCGCAGCTCGAGAAAACCGCAGCTCCAGAAAACCGAAACCCTGGGAGACCGAATCCCTAAAAGACCGAAACCCTAGAAGACCGGCGTGCCGTCCCGCGTCAGCTTCCAGTCCACCGCCGCGAACTCGGCCGGATCGATGGACCCCTTCGCCTTCACCCAGGCGATCATGATGTTGCGGATCTCGTCCGAGTTCGCCCACAACTGCTTGGCCCCGGCGACATGCGGGAAGTTGCCACCACCGTTCGCCCGGTAGTTGTTCACCGCGAACACGAACTGCTGCGCGTCGTCCAGCGGCGCACCCTCGAACCGCACATTCGTGATGCGCGACCCGGCCGGCTTGGCGATGTCGATCTCGTACGTCAAGCCGCTGACCACGTCATAGTTGTAGTCCGGCGTGTTGTTCGCGTTCGTCAGCTTCGCCGGGTCCACCGCCGCACCCGCGGCCGTCTGCACGAAGTAGTTCGCCGAGAACTCCAGGTACGCCTTCATCTGCGCACCCGTCATCAGACGCGCCTCCAGCGTGTTCTCGTACACGTACAGACCCGCCACATCCCGAATGGTGACCTCGCCCGCCGGGATGACCGCACTGCGCGAGAACGCCGCGGCCTGCGACAACACCGGCAACGCGGCATACTCCGTGCCCGCCAGCGCCTGCTTCACCGTGTCGGCCTGGATGTGGTTGATCAGGTCGATGATCGGCACATCCTTGTACGGCGCCTCGACCGACCTCATCTCGACGGCGTTCGTACCGACGACCTGGTTGACGTAGGCCACGACCTTCTCGTGCTCGTCGCCGAGCAGCTTCGTGATCTTCGGGTCCTCCTCCACCGTGTTGGAGTTCAGGACCTGCGCGCCCGCCTTCTCGACCTTCCAGCGGCCCTTCTCCCAGACCAGCTCGAAGTCGAACAGCGTCAGACGCTGACCCCACTTCAGCGGCTCGGACAGCAGGACCTGCTTGCCGGTCTCCTTGTTGGTGACGAAGTACTCGGGGATCTCCGCGTGCGCATGGCCCACCAGGATCGCGTCGATACCCGGCACCTGCTCCGCCACCAGCCCCGCCGCGTTCTCGACGTACGGCAGCTGGTCACCGTAGGACGACGTACCCGACGACCCGCTGTGCGCCGACACGATGACCACGTCCGCGCCCATCGAGCGCAACTTCGGCACCCACTTCGCGGCCTGCTCCTCCAGACCCGGGAACGTCATCTTGCCCTGCACGTTCGCCTTGTCCCAGATCGCGATACCCGGATTGGTGAGACCGAGCACCGCCACCTTCACCTCACGACCGAACGGCGTACGCAGCCGGTGCATGCTGTACGGCGCGAAAGCGGGCCGCAGTGTCTTCGCGTCCAGCGCGTTGGCGCCGAGCAGCGGGAAACGGCACTGCTCCTCGAACTTCCGCAGCACCGGAATGCCGTAGTTGAACTCGTGGTTGCCGAGCGCCGCCGCGTCATAACCGATCGCGTTCATGGCCTGCGCCATCGGATGCACCGGTCCGCCCTTGGCGGTGATCGGGTCGACCTTGGCGTAGTAGTACGACAGCTGGGTGCCCTGGATGGTGTCGCCCGCGTCGATGAGGAGCGTGTTGCCGCGGCCCTTCTCCGCGCGCACCTGGTTCACCAGCGTGGAGATCTTCGCGAGACCGATGTCGTTGTGCGCCTTGTCGTCGAACTCGGCGTCCGTGAAGTAGTCCCAGTTGAACACGTTGCCGTGCAGGTCCGTCGTACCCAGCACGGTGAACACGTACCGCTGCGGCCGCGAGCCCCCACCCTGCGCCTGCGCCGCCTGGGCGCCCGGCGCGGCGACCGCGCCGGTCAGCGCTACGCCCGCTCCGGTCACGGCGGACTTCTTCAGGAACTTCCGGCGATTCAACGGCATGACGGGTACTCCTCGGAGGGGAAGAACTCAGGGCCAGAAAACTGGACCTACTGCAACAACTCGCGTAGATAACGCGCGTAGATTCTGGCCCGGTCGAGATGGCGGCAACAGTCCTTCCAGGTTGCGATCTGGTGACCGGTGCCCCTCCCAACCGGGTCACGAGTGACAGAGTGGGACGTATGACCGCCACACCCGAAGAACCCCCGACCCCCACACCGGACGAACACCGGCCCGCCGCCGTCCCCTAC
>NZ_VMNX01000454.1 GCF_009377235.1 Streptomyces acidicola | reverse complement strand
GGGCGGCCGGGCCGGCCGGGGCCGAGCATCCCGCCACCGGCATCACGGTCACCGCCCTCTCCGACCAGCACGCCTGGATCGGCACCACCCCCGAGGCGGACCTCCAGGTCGGCGACTGGCTGGCCCTCGGTCTCTCCCACCCCTGCACGTCCTTCGACAAGTGGCAGCTGATCCCCGTGGCCGAGGCGGACGGCACGGTCGTCGACTACGTCCGCACGTTCTTTTAGAACTTCCAGGACTTTCAGGAGGCGTTCGTGGAGGACCTCGTCATCCGTGACGCGGACGTGGTGGACGGCACCGGCGGCCCCTCGTACCGCGCCGATGTCGTCGTCGACGGCGGCCGGATCGTCTCGATCGTGCAGGAGGCCGCCGCGGCCGGCTGCCAGCGCCCACGTGCGACACGGGAGCTGGACGCCGAGGGCCTGGTGCTCTCCCCCGGGTTCGTCGACATGCACGCCCACAGCGACCTGGCCCTGCTGCGGGACCCCGACCACAGCGCGAAGGTCGCGCAGGGGGTCACGCTCGAAGTGATCGGCCAGGACGGCCTGTCGTACGCACCGGTCGACGACCGCACCCTCGCCGAGGTCCGCAGGGCCATCACCGGCTGGAACGGACACGGCGACGACATCGACTTCACCTGGCGGTCCGTCGGCGAGTACCTGGACCGCCTCGACCACGGCTTCGACGGCGAGGGCATCGCGGTCAACGCCGCCTACCTCATCCCCCAGGGCACCGTGCGGATGCTGGCCATGGGCTGGGAGGACCGCGAGCCGACGCCCGAAGAGCTGGACCGGATGCGGCAGTTGGTGGCCGACGGGATGCGGGAGGGCGCCGTCGGGATGTCGTCCGGGCTGACGTACACGCCCGGCATGTACGCGAGGGACGCCGAACTCACCGAGCTGTGCCGGGTGGTCGGGGAGCACGGCGGCTACTACTGCCCGCACCACCGGTCGTACGGCGCCGGAGCGCTCCAGGCGTACGAGGACATGGTCGCCCTCACACGGGAGGCGGACTGTCCGCTCCATCTCGCCCACGCCACCATGAACTTCGGTGTGAACAAGGGCCGGGGAGCCGAGCTGCTGTCGCTGCTGGACGACGCGCTGGCCGACGGCGCGGACATCACCCTCGACACCTACCCCTACACCCCGGGCTGCACGACCCTCGTGGCCATGCTGCCCAGCTGGGCGAGCGAGGGCGGCCCGGAGGCGATCCTCGCGCGACTGGAGGACGAGACGTCCGCCGAGCGCATCCGGCACCACATGGAGGTCGTGGGCGCCGACGGCTGCCACGGCGTCCCCATCGAGTGGGACACGATCGAGATCTCGGGAGTGACGGACCCGGCTCTCGCGCCGTACGTCGGCCGGACCGTCCAGCAGTCCGCCGACGAGCGCGGCGAGGCCCCCTGGACCACCGCCCGCCGGCTCCTCCTCACCGACCGGCTCGGCTCGACGATCCTCCAGCACGTGGGCCACGAGGAGAACGTCCGGACGATCATGCGGCACCGCGTCCACACCGGCGGCTCCGACGGCATCCTGCGGGGCGCCAAGCCCCACCCCCGCGCGTACGGGACGTTCCCGCAGTATCTCGGCCGTTACGTACGGGAGTTGGGGGTGCTGTCGCTGGAGGAGTGCGTCGCGCACCTCACCTCGCGGCCCGCGGCCCGGCTCGGGCTCGCCGACCGGGGGCTGGTGCGCGAGGGGTACCGCGCGGATCTGGTCCTGTTCGACCCGGCGACCGTGGCCGCCGGGTCGACGTTCGAGGAGCCGCGGGCGCTGCCCATCGGCATCCCCTACGTGCTCGTCGACGGCCGGTTCGCGATCGAGGACGGCCGCCGGACGGACGTGCTTGCGGGGCGGGCGGTGCGCCGGGCCCAGTGACCAGGGCCCTTCTGACGACCGGTGACCGCTCGCCCCGCACGACGGTGTGCGCGCCTCCTGCCTCTACGGCTTGGGCAGGACGCAACCGCTCGCGCTCAGGTCGAGCTTGTTGCCGACGCCGAAGCAGGCGGGTATCTGGTAGGTCTCCTGGGCGTAGTTGATTCCCTGACGGACGGTCACGTTGCCGCTCGCGTCGACCTCACAGGGGTTGTTGAGAGTGCAGCGCCCGCCGTCCTCGTTGCCCGTGTTGTTGACGGCGACCACCTTGCCGGTGGCGTCGTCGACGACGGGCGAGCCGGAGGTGCCGCCGATGGTGTTGCAGGCGGAGGTGTAACGGACCGAGTCCTTCCAGGTCCAGTCGCCCTCCTTCAGGCGGTACGCGAACCCGTCGACGTTGCAGCTGTAGATCCGCTTCCAGTAGCCGGAGACGACGCTGATGGCGGTGCCGGCCGTGGGACGCGCGTTGTTGAGGGTGAGCGCGTCGATGCCGTACGAGCTCTTGATCTGCGCGTACGTGCTCGTGAGCTGGTACAGCGCGACGTCCGTGTCCGTCATCGTGCCGTACGAGATCTTGCTGGCACGGAGCGTGGCGACACGGGTGCCCGCGGAGTTGAGCAGGCCGAAGGTACGGCTGGACGCCTGGTCGACGATGACCTCACCCGCTGCCGGGAACCCGGACTCCAGACAGTGGCCGTTGGTCATCACGAGCGCCGGGTCGTTGTCCGCGGAGGCGGGCATCCGGACGACGGAGCCGGAGCAGTTGTTGAGCGCGACGGTGCCGGCGAAGTTGACGGCCTGGGCGGACGGCTGGGTGATCCGGCCCACGGTCTCCGTGGCGGACGTGACCAGGTCCGAGACCGTGGACGTGATCGAGTCCGTGCTCGTGCCCGTGTCCGCGACCTTGCCCACGGAGGCCGGGGCAGCCGGGGCGGCCGGGTCGGCCGCGGGCGCGCCGGCGGCGACCGCGGGCGCCGCGCCCGCTCCGGCCAGCGCCAGGGCGAAGACTGCGGCGACGAGAGGTTTTCTCATGTGGGGTCCCCTCTTACGACGTGGGTGACGGAGACGGAAGAGCTCCGATCACCGCGGTTTTGTCATGCGCATTGTGAGGGGCGCGGAATGGGCGAGCAAGGAGGTGTTTCCGGACGCGCGACACTCCCAAGGGCCGTACAGCCGACCGCCCATGGATCATGATCGGGGCAACTGGCGCACGGATGCCCCCACTTGGGCCCTTCTTGAGCTCCTTGCCGCAAGGACTCCACCGGATCTCCTCATGGGGGTGGATTACGCAACGGGTGGGGC
>NZ_VMNX01000453.1 GCF_009377235.1 Streptomyces acidicola | reverse complement strand
CCCCCGCGAGCCTCCCCCCGCTATCCCGCACGTCATGTCTCCTTAACCGGCGATTCAACCGGCCTTGCGACGCTCGATCAATGAACCCCGCCGTGCCCGAGCCCTCGCCGCCCCCGGAGAACGGGGAGAGCGCAGGGAGCGGCCGATACGCCGCCGCGCTCCCGCCCGCCACGTCCGACGCGCCCGTTTTCCTCGCGGCGCGGAAGAATGGGTTTATGAGCCAGCAAAACGCCGAGGTCCCGGTTCAGCACGTGCAGCCCTCCGTGGGCTCCCTCGCCGCGCACCGCCCGCACACGGTGGCTGCTGTGGTCTCCGACCTGGAACCCGACATCGATGCCGACCTCGATGTCTACGAGGAGTCGCTGGAAGGCGAGGCGCTGCCCCAGGGCCGATTCCTGGACCGGGAGCGCAGCTGGCTCGCGTTCAACGAGCGGGTCCTCGAACTCGCCGAGGACCCCGCCACGCCCCTCCTGGAACGGGCGAACTTCCTCGCGATCTTCGCCAGCAACCTGGACGAGTTCTTCATGGTCCGGGTGGCCGGCCTGAAGCGCCGCATCGCCACGGGCGTGGCCACCCGCTCCGCCTCCGGCCTCCAGCCCCGCGAGGTGCTGGAGATGATCTGGGCCCGTTCGCGCGAGCTCATGGCCAGGCACGCGGCCTGCTTCCACGAGGACGTGGCCCCCGCACTCGCGGAGGAGGGCATCCACCTGGTTCGCTGGAACGAGCTGACCGGCGCGGAGCAGTCCCGCTTCTTCACCCTTTTCAAGAATCAGATCTTCCCGGTCCTGACCCCGCTGGCCGTCGACCCGGCGCACCCCTTCCCGTACATCTCGGGCCTCTCGCTCAACCTCGCGGTCGTCGTACGCAACCCGGTCTCGGGCCACCGGCACTTCGCCCGGGTCAAGGTCCCGCCGCTGCTGTCCCGCTTCATGGAGGCGTCGCCGAACCGGTACGTCCCCATCGAGGACGTCATCGCCGCGCACCTGGAGATGCTGTTCCCGGGCATGGAGGTGCTGGAGCACCACACCTTCCGGATCACCCGGAACGAGGACCTGGAGGTCGAGGAGGACGACGCCGAGAACCTGCTCCAGGCCCTGGAGAAGGAGCTCATGCGGCGCCGCTTCGGGCCGCCGGTGCGCCTGGAGGTCGAGGAGTCGATCGACCAGTACGTGCTCAACCTGCTGATCCGCGAGCTGAAGATCTCCGAGGCCGAGGTGTACCCGCTGCCGGGCCCCCTGGACCTCACGGGCCTCTTCGGCATCGCCAAGCTCGACCGCCCCGAGCTGAAGTACCCGAAGTTCATCGCGGGCGTCCACCGGGACCTCGCCGAGGTCGAGTCGGCGTCGGCGCCCGACATCTTCGCCGCCCTGCGCGAGCGGGACGTGCTGCTGCACCACCCGTACGACTCGTTCTCCACCTCCGTCCAGGCGTTCCTGGAGCAGGCGGCGGGCGACCCGGACGTCCTCGCGATCAAGCAGACGCTGTACCGGACCTCCGGTGACTCCCCGATCGTGGACGCGCTGATCGACGCCGCCGAGTCCGGCAAGCAGGTCCTCGTCCTGGTCGAGATCAAGGCCCGCTTCGACGAGCAGGCCAACATCAAGTGGGCCCGCAAGCTGGAGGAGTCGGGCTGCCACGTGGTCTACGGCCTCGTCGGCCTGAAGACCCACTGCAAGCTGTCCCTCGTGGTCCGCCAGGAGGGCGACGCCCTCGTCCGCTACTCGCACGTCGGCACCGGCAACTACCACCCCAAGACGGCCCGTCTGTACGAGGACCTGGGCCTGCTGACGGCCGACCCACAGGTCGGCGCGGACCTCTCGGACCTGTTCAACCGGCTGTCCGGCTACTCCCGCCGCGAGACCTACCGCCGTCTCCTCGTCGCCCCCAAGTCGCTGCGCGACGGTCTGCTCTCCCGGATCAACAAGGAGATCCAGCACCACCGTGCGGGCCGGCCCGCGTACGTCCGCATCAAGGTCAACTCGATGGTGGACGAGGCGATCATCGACGCGCTGTACCGCGCCTCGGAGGCGGGTGTACCGGTCGACGTGTGGGTGCGCGGCATCTGCGCCGTCCGGCCGGGCGTACCGGGACTGTCCGAGAACATACGGGTACGGTCCGTGCTCGGCCGCTTCCTGGAACACTCCCGGATCTTCGCCTTCGCCAACGGCGGTGAGCCCGAGGTGTGGATCGGCAGCGCCGACATGATGCACCGCAATCTCGACCGCCGTATCGAGGCGCTGGTGCGGGTCACCGACCCGGCCCACCGGGCGTCCCTCAACCGGCTGCTGGAGACCGGCATGTCCGACTCCACGTCCTCCTGGCACCTCGGCCCGGACGGCGAGTGGACCCGGCACGCGACGGACGGCGAGGGCCAGCCCCTGCGCAACGTCCAGGAGATGCTCATAGACGCCCGGAGGCGCCGGCGTGGCAATGCAACACCTTGACCCCTCGGACCCCGTGACCGGGCCCGTCACAGCAGATGCCCTGGCGGCCTATCTGCGGGCCCAGGCCACGGAGTTCCTCCGTGCGCTGCGTGCCGGGCGGGAGACGGGCGACGGAGGTCCCCCGGCCAGGGCGAGGACGAGAGCGGGGGAGAACGGTTGCGAGGAGTCCGCCGACGCGGCGCTCGCCCTGCGCCGCTCGGCCCGCCGCATCAGCGGCACCCTGCACACGTACCGCCCCCTGCTCGACGCCGACTGGTCCGAGGGCATGCGCCCCGAACTCGCCTGGCTGTCCGGCACACTGGGCCGCGAACACGCGTACGCGGCCCGTCTGGACCGCCTGGTGACGGCCCTGAACCGGCTGTCGGGGGCGTCCTCCTTCTCCGCACAGTCGGGAGCCGCCTCGTCCGCGGGGGACGCCGCGAAGGGCAACCTGACCGTCGGCGCCGCCAAGGCGGGCGCCCTGCTGGAGCGCCAGCTCACCCTGGCCCGGACCCGCGCCCACTCCGCCGCCCTCCAGGCCCTCGGCTCCTCCCGCTTCCACGCGGTCGCCGACAGCGTGGCCGTGCTGGCCAGCGAGGTCCCACTGGCCCCGGCGGCGGCCACGGCCGACCTGCGCCCGCTCGCCCAGGCCGCGCACGAGCGGCTGTGCGACGCGGTCTCCGCTCTGCCCCTGGTCACCGCGGGTCACCCCTACAACGCCGAGGCCCTGATCCACGGCCTCTCCCCCGACCCGGCCC
>NZ_VMNX01000452.1 GCF_009377235.1 Streptomyces acidicola | reverse complement strand
TGTGTGACGGGTGGTTGGTCGTTGTTTGAGAACTGCACAGTGGACGCGAGCATCTGTGGCCAAGTTTTTAAGGGCGCACGGTGGATGCCTTGGCACCAGGAACCGATGAAGGACGTGGGAGGCCACGATAGTCCCCGGGGAGTCGTCAACCAGGCTTTGATCCGGGGGTTTCCGAATGGGGAAACCCGGCAGTCGTCATGGGCTGTCACCCATGCCTGAACACATAGGGCATGTGGAGGGAACGCGGGGAAGTGAAACATCTCAGTACCCGCAGGAAGAGAAAACAACCGTGATTCCGGGAGTAGTGGCGAGCGAAACCGGATGAGGCCAAACCGTATGTGTGTGAGACCCGGCAGGGGTTGCGCATGCGGGGTTGTGGGATCTCTCTTCTATCGTCTGCCGGCGGTAGGGCGAGTCAGAAACTGTTGATATAGGCGAAGGACATGCGAAAGGTCCGGCGTAGAGGGTAAGACCCCCGTAGTCGAAATGTCAGCGGCTTGCTTGAGAGACACCCAAGTAGCACGGGGCCCGAGAAATCCCGTGTGAATCTGGCGGGACCACCCGCTAAGCCTAAATATTCCCTGGTGACCGATAGCGGATAGTACCGTGAGGGAATGGTGAAAAGTACCGCGGGAGCGGAGTGAAATAGTACCTGAAACCGTGTGCCTACAAGCCGTGGGAGCGTCGCGCAAGGAACTTGTTCCTTGCGTCGTGACTGCGTGCCTTTTGAAGAATGAGCCTGCGAGTTTGCGGTGTGTTGCGAGGTTAACCCGTGTGGGGAAGCCGTAGCGAAAGCGAGTCCGAATAGGGCGGTGTAGTAGCGCGCTCAAGACCCGAAGCGGAGTGATCTAGCCATGGGCAGGTTGAAGCGGAGGTAAGACTTCGTGGAGGACCGAACCCACCAGGGTTGAAAACCTGGGGGATGACCTGTGGTTAGGGGTGAAAGGCCAATCAAACTCCGTGATAGCTGGTTCTCCCCGAAATGCATTTAGGTGCAGCGTCGTGTGTTTCTTGCCGGAGGTAGAGCACTGGATAGGCGATGGGCCCTACCGGGTTACTGACCTTAGCCAAACTCCGAATGCCGGTAAGTGAGAGCGCGGCAGTGAGACTGTGGGGGATAAGCTCCATGGTCGAGAGGGAAACAGCCCAGAGCATCGACTAAGGCCCCTAAGCGTACGCTAAGTGGGAAAGGATGTGGAGTCGCAGAGACAACCAGGAGGTTGGCTTAGAAGCAGCCACCCTTGAAAGAGTGCGTAATAGCTCACTGGTCTAGTGATTCCGCGCCGACAATGTAGCGGGGCTCAAGCGTACCGCCGAAGTCGTGTCATTCACGCATGAGGGCTAACGCCTGTGTGGATGGGTAGGGGAGCGTCGTGTGCCGGGTGAAGCAGCCGCGGAAGCGAGTTGTGGACGGTTCACGAGTGAGAATGCAGGCATGAGTAGCGATTCACACGTGGGAAACGTGTGCGCCGATTGACTAAGGGTTCCTGGGTCAAGCTGATCTGCCCAGGGTAAGTCGGGACCTAAGGCGAGGCCGACAGGCGTAGTCGATGGATAACCGGTTGATATTCCGGTACCCGCTGTGAAGCGTCAAACATTGAATCCAGTGATGCTAAGGCCGTGAAGCCGTTCCGGACCCTTCGGGGAATGGAAAGTGGTGGAGCCGCTGAACCAAGCTGGTAGTAGGTGAGTGATGGGGTGACGCAGGAAGGTAGTCCATCCCGGGCGGTGGTTGTCCCGGGGTAAGGGTGTAGCCCGAGTGGTAGGTAAATCCGCCGCTCATGCAGGGTGAGACCTGATGCCGAGCCGATTGTGGTGAAGTGGATGATCCTATGCTGTCGAGAAAAGCCTCTAGCGAGTTTTATGGCGGCCCGTACCCTAAACCGACTCAGGTGGTCTGGTAGAGAATACCGAGGCGTTCGGGTGAACTATGGTTAAGGAACTCGGCAAAATGCCCCCGTAACTTCGGGAGAAGGGGGGCCATTCCTGGTGATCCAATTTTCTTGGTGAGCTGGGGGTGGCCGCAGAGACCAGCGAGAAGCGACTGTTTACTAAAAACACAGGTCCGTGCGAAGCCGTAAGGCGATGTATACGGACTGACGCCTGCCCGGTGCTGGAACGTTAAGGGGACCGGTTAGCTCACTTTCGGGTGGGCGAAGCTGAGAACTTAAGCGCCAGTAAACGGCGGTGGTAACTATAACCATCCTAAGGTAGCGAAATTCCTTGTCGGGTAAGTTCCGACCTGCACGAATGGCGTAACGACTTCTCGACTGTCTCAACCATAGGCCCGGTGAAATTGCACTACGAGTAAAGATGCTCGTTTCGCGCAGCAGGACGGAAAGACCCCGGGACCTTTACTACAGTTTGATATTGGTGTTCGGTTCGGCTTGTGTAGGATAGCTGGGAGACTTTGAAGCGTGGACGCCAGTTCATGTGGAGTCGTCGTTGAAATACCAGTCTGGTCGTGCTGGATGTCTAACCTGGGTCCGTGATCCGGATCAGGGACAGTGTCTGATGGGTAGTTTAACTGGGGCGGTTGCCTCCTAAAGGGTAACGGAGGCGCCCAAAGGTTCCCTCAGCCTGGTTGGCAATCAGGTGTTGAGTGTAAGTGCACAAGGGAGCTTGACTGTGAGACCGACGGGTCGAGCAGGGACGAAAGTCGGGACTAGTGATCCGGCGGTGGCTTGTGGAAGCGCCGTCGCTCAACGGATAAAAGGTACCCCGGGGATAACAGGCTGATCTTCCCCAAGAGTCCATATCGACGGGATGGTTTGGCACCTCGATGTCGGCTCGTCGCATCCTGGGGCTGGAGTCGGTCCCAAGGGTTGGGCTGTTCGCCCATTAAAGCGGTACGCGAGCTGGGTTTAGAACGTCGTGAGACAGTTCGGTCCCTATCCGCTGTGCGCGTAGGAGTCTTGAGAAGGGCTGTCCCTAGTACGAGAGGACCGGGACGGACGAACCTCTGGTGTGCCAGTTGTTCTGCCAAGGGCATGGCTGGTTGGCTACGTTCGGGAGGGATAACCGCTGAAAGCATCTAAGCGGGAAGCCTGCTTCGAGATGAGGACTCCCACCTCCTATGAGAGGGTAAGGCTCCCAGTAGACGACTGGGTTGATAGGCCAGGTCTGGAAGCCCGGTAACGGGTGGAGGTGACTGGTACTAATAGGCCGAGGGCTTGTCCTCAGTTGCTCGCGTCCACTGTGTT
>NZ_VMNX01000451.1 GCF_009377235.1 Streptomyces acidicola | reverse complement strand
CGCCTACGCCGAAGACCTCGCCGAGGTGCGTCAGGAAGTGAAAGCGCTGCGGGCCGAGCAGACCAAACAGGACCGCCGGATCGCCGCACATCTGCGCTGGGACCGGCAGGTCGTCGGCGCGCTGCGCGACCTCGGCGGCTCGATCGCCGACCCACCCCCGCTCTACGCCGAGGAGGCATGACCGATGCCCAAGTCCCAGAACGGCTACGCCGCGAACGACATCAGCCTGACCAAGATCTACGCCGTGCCCGGCACGACCCGGAACATCCGGCTCCGCAAGGGGCCGGCCGGTGAGCTGCTGGTGTGGGTGCTCGCCCAGTTCCACGCCCGGGTCGAGGACCTCGACGACGGGCAGCTGGACGACTGGGGCTACGCCGAACGCACCATCCGCGGCAGCAGCACGACCCTGTCCAACCACGCCAGCGGCACAGCAGCCGACGCCAACGCCACCCGACACCCGCTCGGCACCGACCCGACGGCGAACTTCAACGCGGCGCAGATCCGCACCATCCGCGAGATCGTCGCCGCCACCCGCGGCGCCGTGCGGTGGGGCGGCGACTACCAGGGCCGCAAGGACCCGATGCATTTCGAGATCGTCGAGGACGAGGCGTTCTGCGCTCGCGTCCTGGCAGACCTGACCACCGGCACCGAGGAGGACGACTTGACCCCCGACCAGAGCGCCAAGCTCGACCACATCTACAACCAGCTCGCCGGCTCGTTCAAAGCGCACGACTTCCCCGGCTGGGAGATCGACATGGGCAACGGGCAGAAGGTCCGGCTGACCCCGGTCGACATGCTGCGCGCGCTGTACCGCGGCGTGTTCGGGTTCGACCAGTCCCGGATCATCGGGCCGGACGGCAAGCGCGACCAGAACAAGACCAACCTGCGCGATCTCGTGTTCGACGGTGCGAAGTGGGAGTTCGAGGACCGCGCTCGGCTCGACCGGGTCGAATCGGCCCTGGGCAACCTCGCGGCTGCCGTCGACCGCATCGCGGCCAAGATCGGAACGGCGGGATGAACGTCGGCAAGCTGCTCGCTGCGCTGCGGTGGCTCGGCGGCCGAGTGGCGCCGGTTGCGAAGGCGCTGGGCGCGCTGGCCGGCGGCGCGACCGGCGTCGGCGTGGCCGCCGTGCTCGACGTCCTCGGCGTGCACGTCACACCCGAGGCCGCAACCGCGATCGCCGCGGTACTCGCCGCGATCGGCGCGCACCAGGCGCCGGCGAACAAGCCACGCAGCTGACCCCGTCTCACGTGCCCTGGTACTTGGTCTGCTGGCGCCCGGGCCGGGGCAGCGCGGCCGCTCGCCACATCGCGTCCTCGTCGCGCGCGAGCCGCCACGAGGCGTTCCGCGGGTCCGTCCGGTAGCAGGCCCAGCAGGTGTACTCGACCGTTCCGCCGCCGTCCGGGCTCCACCCCTGCCCGACCGCGCCCGGCGCGGCGAGGTCGTGGCCGGCCAACGGGCACCGGACCGGTCGGACCCGGCCGACGGCGGGAGGGCGCCTGGATTGCCACTGCTCCACGCCGATGATCGGCGTGGACGATCCTTCGCTCATGTGTTCGAGTATGCGAGCACGGACTATCGGGCGCGACCGCCGAAGGGTGGAGCCCCGGCGGTCGGCGCGCGACTCGGTCGCGTTCGTTGTCGGATGGGTTGCACGTGCATCCGCACCCGCCGGGGCTCCCCTGCCAGACGCTGGGGGAGCGCCGGCAGTCTGGGTGAGCCCGCCCGGGGTGCTCTGCCCGGGACATGGGACTGGAGTGGTTCCGGACGGGCTCCCGTGAAGCCTCACACTCCGCTGCACGATGTTCAATCGTCTATACGAGTGAACCAGCGTGGACGTGTGTGCACCTACCTGCACGTACCGCAACGAACCTGAACTAGTTGATCATCTAACGTCCACTGATCGTGGACCCAGATGCCAGGATCGATCCGTACGCGCCGCTGCCGCCGTTTCGGCAGCTGGTCGAGATCCTGACTGCGCGCATCGAGCGCGGCGACTGGCCGCCGGAGCGCCCGATCACCGCGGAAGCACGGCTGGCCGAGGAGTACGGCATCGCGCGCAACACCGTGCGGCGCGCGATCGCCGTGCTGACCGAGCGCGGGCTGTTGTTCGTCGTCCCCAAGCGTGGAACCTTCGTCGCGAAGCGGTAGCTGGAACCCCGGCTGGCGCGAGGGTCGGGAGCACCCGCGCCAGCCGGGGAGTCATCGGCGGTCGCGGCGCCCGCGCCGGTCGGGGCGTTCTTCGGTAGCCAGCTCGCCGACCGGGTCCAGGTTCTCGTCGAGCAGCTGGCCCGTCTCGATGTCGTACCGCTGGCCGGCGTCGTCGCCCCGGTAGCTCCTCAGCCCGTCGTCGTTCACCGCGCCGGCCTCCGAGGCGCCGGGATCCCCTCGCCCGGCCGGTCGAGGCGGCGCAGCCCGACGAGCACCCGCTTCGCCAGCTCGGCACGCATCCCGGGCGAGAGGTCCGGACCGAGCACCGCCGGTGCAGGTACCGACTGCGGTATCCGGCGCTCCAACGGCAACCGTGCACAGCCGATCGTCGTCGACGCCTCGATCACCGGCCGCCCGCGCTGCAGCGGCGCGCGCTCGCGCTGTGCGCGCGCCATGCAGCGCTCACAGGGCATCCCGCCGAACGCGGCGAGCCATTCCAGGTCTTCGGCCCGAAATCGCTGTCCGCACAGCGAGACCGGGTTGTCCGGGTCGTCCTGGGCAACGGCGAACAAGTGCACCTCGCGGCGAGTCTCACCGGCCGTACCGGGCGCCAGACGTCCGAGGAGCCGCACCGTCATGACCACCACCTGTCCTCGGGGCTGAGCTTGCCGATTGCGAGCCGGAGCCCGGCCGAGACGTCCACCGCGTCCGCCTCGTCGAAGTAGACGACCCTGTCCCCGACCTCGACGACCACGCGGTGGTCATCCGTAGTGCCGTAGCAGAGATCCACGGGCCGGCCGTTCTCGTCGACGCCGGTGCGCGTCCAGGTGAATCTCAGGCCCGGACGGGCGCCCGCTCGCTGGTCGCCAGCCGGGGGATCGGCGGGCGTCCGCTGGTCGTCGTCGTCGGCGTGGCTCATCCCGGCCTAGTCCACCCTCGTTCACTCATGGGCTCGTCTACTCGTACGTACGAGTTGAGGATGGCACCGGGGGTAGCCGTAGTCAACACGACTAGACGAGTGGGATGATCGAACGATGGTCGACCGATCCAGCGGCGTAGCCGTACAC
>NZ_VMNX01000450.1 GCF_009377235.1 Streptomyces acidicola | reverse complement strand
GCCCTGGAACGCGAGCGCGATCATGCCGATGCTCGACAGCATCGTGAGCGCGGGCTGGCCGAAGGCCATCACCCCGGCCGCCAGCTCGCCGAGGGGGCCGTTGGTGGTGACCAGCGAGTTTGTCCAGTCCTGGAACCCGCGCTGCAGCGCGGTGATCTTGTTCTGCGCGGTGTCGGACAGGGTCTCGTTGACCGTGGCCGCGGCGCCGTCGACGTTGCCCAGCGCGGCCACCGCGGTCGAGGGGTCCAGGGCGTAGAGCGCGGCGCCGAGGTCCTCGGCTTGGGTGCCGAACAGCGCCACCGCGGCTTGCGACTGCAGCACCGGGTCCTTGATGTCGCGCAGCCGGTCCAGGACCACGTCCAGCCCAGCCGAGGCTGTCTGCCCGCCCTGCGCGATCTGGGCGGCCATCTGGTCGGCGTTGAGCCCCAGCATCTTGAACCCGTCGGCGGTGGTCTTGGTGCCGTCGACGGCGCGGATGGAGAACTCCTTCAGCGCGTCCGCGACCACGTCCGCGTCCCGGGCGCCGGCCTGCAGCCCCTGCGACATCAGCCCGGTGGCCGTGGTGGCGTCGAGCCCGAGCTTGCGGAACTGCGTCGAGTACTCGTTGAGCGTGTCGAGGAAGTCGCCGCCCTTGTCGACGCCCTGCTGGAACCCGCGGGTGATCACGTCCAGCGCGGCCTCGGCGCTCGGCGCGAGGCCGGTGCGCATCAGCTGCGCGACGGCGTTCATCGACGACTGCACGTCGACCCCGAACGCCTCCGACAGCGACATGGCGTTGGCGGTGATGGCCTGGATCTGGTCGTTCGAGGCGTCTTCCATCAGCGCCCCGGACTGCAGCACCGTCTTCACGGCGTCGTTGACCGTGGCGAGGCTGTCGCCGTAGGCGTCGGCGTAGAGGTTCCCGGCGATCTCGCCGGCGGCCGCGGCCAACTCGCTGCCCGCGCCCAGCTGCGCTTCGAGCTTCGCGTTCGCCGCGCCCATGTCGAGGTTCTGCTGGAACGCGTCCACCAGCCCTGTCGCTGCGATGCCACCGGCGAGCGCGAGCCCGGCACTCTTCGCGCTGAACTCCTTGACCATGCGGTCGCCGGAATCGCCGACGTCCTTCATGGTCTTGTCCAGCTGCGAGGCGTCGCCGGCGAAGACGAGCTTGACGGTGGGACCGAGCCCGGCCATCACTCCACCCCGATTCCGGCGTCCTCGATCACGCGGCGCAGCGCGGTGTCGAGGGTGTCAGCGACCTTGGTCTTCTGGTCGGCGTAGGACTTCCACAGGTAGCGGCCGGTCTTCATGAACGGCCGGCGCACGCTCTTGCTCGGCCCGACGCGGCCGCCGAAGTCCAGCCAGGGGTAGTAGGGGAACTTCGATCCGCCGCCCTGCACCCGCGCCGCGGTGCGGGTCGAGGCGGCCTTGATCGAGGAGGCGGCGTGGCCGCCCTTGCCCGGCCCGACCGGGACCTTCGGGCGGGCGTCGTTGACGACGAGCTGCGCGGCCTCGTTCGCCGCCAGCCGTAGCCCCTTGGGCAGCTCGGAGTTGGCGCGCCGCAGCGAGCGGGACAGCTCCCGCCAGCCCTCGACCCGGATCAGCTCGTCCGCCACGGTTCACCTCCCCCGTTTCGCCGTTTTCATCGCCAGTTCGTTCCGCTGCGCCTTCCGGCCGAAGTAGACGGTCCACGCCACGTACTCGTCCTGAGACAGGGACTCGCGCAGCTCGGCGACCGTACGGCCTAGGCGATCGGCCAGGTAGAACTCGAACTCCAGATCGGAGTCCTCACTCTGCATCTCCAGCCAGATCGCTTTTGGCGGCCTCCTTCTTCATGCCGGACAGCTCCAGGATCGCGTCCTGCACCGCGTTGAGCTCCCCGGCCGGTGCGGCGTCCTGCCACTGCTTGACCTCGTCCTCGGTGAGCGCGGGGTTGACCATCGCCAGCGCGAGCAGGGTGCGTTCCATCTTGCCCGCGGACATCTCCTTGCCCTTGAGCGACAGCGCCTCGGCCCGGGAGAGGCTGCGGACCCGCACGGTGCCCACGCCCGGGACTTCCACGTCCCGCTCGGCCAGCCGCGGTTTGAGCAGTGCAGACTTGTCCATTGTGGAGAGTTCCTTTTCTCGGTCAGGGGGTGGTGGGCTGGGTGGTGAGGGCGAAGGTGTCCGAGAGCTGCAGCTCAGCCTTGAACGTGATCATGTCCGCGACTGGGGTCGTCTCCTCGTAGGAGGTGACCACGGCGTCGCCGGACTGCTGGGGCTTGCCCGAGCCGGTGCCCTCCGGCCGGTAGACGAAGTCCACGGTCTGGCCCAGCGCGCCCTCCAGCGCGGTCTTCGGGCCGGTGGTGCCGCTCTCGTAGAACCCCTCGATAGACACGGTGCCGTCCAGCAGCCCGCCCTGGTAGGTGTGGGCGGTCTTGCCGAACGTCGTGGTGTCGTGCGAGTCCGCGGAGCGCTTGGGCGCCACCGAGTTGCAGTACTCGCTGATGTCCGTCGTGTTGATCATCACGACGGCGTTCTTGCCGTGCACGGCCATTACGAACCTCCCGGTCCAATCACATCGGTCTGAAAGATCGCGC
This sequence comes from Streptomyces acidicola, assembly GCF_009377235.1. Taxonomy (GTDB): domain Bacteria; phylum Actinomycetota; class Actinomycetes; order Streptomycetales; family Streptomycetaceae; genus Streptomyces; species Streptomyces acidicola. The sequence goes on along the minus strand of NZ_VMNX01000450.1, from coordinate 660 downwards.
CCAGGTACTCGACGCCGGCCACGGTCACGGCGTCCACCCGAACCTCGGTCACACGCACCGAGTCGCACGTGGTGAAGGTGTGGCGCTCCAGGGCGGCCTTGACGCTCCCGGCCGCGGCCCCGTCGAGGTAGACGGCCAGCCGGTCCCGCGCCGAGCGGGCTTCGACCTTGCCCACCACCACGTAGAGCGGAAGGGTGAACCGGTCCTTGCCGCGCTGCAGCGTGGCGTCGTAGGTCAGCGGGTCCGGCCAGCCGACGATCACCGCGGGCGGCGTGATGCGGTTGGCGCTGAACGGAAAGACGTTCAGCCCGGCGATCGTGGCGAGCGCCGCGCCCATCTCGTCCATCACGGTCGCGATGTTCACGCGATCACCCGACCCGCTTCGGGTCACGGCGGTAGGCGGCCACCATCACCTGAACGTCGGGGTCGAGCTTGGCGAGTAACCGCAGTTCGGATCCCACGTCGGGCGAGCCCGCCACGCCGAACGGCGAGTCACGCCGAGCGAACAGACGCGACGCCTGCAGCAACGTCGCCTGCTTGATCGTGGCCGGGACCGCGGCCCACCCGAACCGAGCAGTGACACGCACGCCGTCGACGGCGATGCTGCCGATCGTGCTCGGCAATTGCAGTTCCGTCCACGGCCGGCCCTCGGCCGCCGCG